>DASUXI010000073.1:0-20462 GCA_036377995.1 Gaiellaceae bacterium | reverse complement strand
GTTTCACGTGAAAACAGGTCGCTGAAAGAGCCGTCGCTACAGTGACGCCGATGCGAGCCGGGCCCCTCGCCGCTGTGGCGGTTGCAGCCGCCGTCGTCGGCGGAGGTGCCGCTCTGGGCATCGGCAAGAGCGCGGGTTGGCTCGGCCAGAACACGAAGACCGTCGTCGTGCAGGCCGGGACCGTCCGGCCCGCCGCTCTGCCCGCTGTCGCGAAGTCGAACGTCGCCCCGCTCGCGGGAAAGGGTTTCGACCCGAGCCGCATCTTCGCTAGCCGCTCCCCGGGCGTCGTGACGATTTTCGCCTATTTCGGCGATCCGGCGTCCGCAAGCACCCAGATTTCACAGGGCTCCGGTTTCGTCATCTCGGGTTCGGGCTACGTGCTGACGAACTCGCACGTGATCACGAACGCGGGGGAGACCAGAAACGTGCATGCGGCAGCGCATCTCTACGTCGAGTTCTCTGACGGTGGCCGGGTGGAGGCGAAGGTGGTCGGCTGGGACCTCTACGACGACGTCGGGCTCGTTCGAGTCGATCCGGCAAGTCACGAGCTTTCCCCGGTGCCGCTCGGCGAGTCCGCTGGCGTCGTCGTCGGCGCGCCCGTCGCCGCAATCGGGAGCCCGCTCGGCAACGAGAACTCGCTTTCCGTCGGGGTCGAATCCGCCGTGCATCGCTCGATCGATGCCTTGACGGTGGCCCGGTACAAGGTGGTCGACGCGATTCAGACCGACGCGCCGATCACGCACGGCAACTCGGGCGGCCCGCTCTTCGACGCCCGCGGCCGCGTGATCGGAATCAACGCGCAGATCCGGAGCGCGAGCGGGACCGGCAACGACAGCGGCATCGCTTTCGCGATTCCGATCGATGCGGCGAAGCGATCGGTCGCACAGCTGATCGCCAGGGGGAAGGTGTCGTACGCGTACGTCGGCGTCAGCACCGAGGACATGACGCCGACACTCGCGCGGGCTCTCGGCTCGAAAGTCGACCACGGCGCGCTGATCGTCGCGGTCAACTCGTCGAGCCCCGCCAGCCGGGCAGGGCTCAGGGCCGGAACGCGCCAGGTCGACGTGCTCGGCATCAACGGCTTGGTCGCAGGTGGAGACGTCGTCGTCGCAGTCGACGGCCACTCAATCCGGCGTGCGGACGACCTTGTGCGGATCGTCTCCTTCTCCCTCGAGCCGAACAGGGTTGCCGTCTTCACGATCATCCGGAACGGCCGGCGCCTGACTGTTCCCGTCAAGCTCGGGAAGCGCGAGTTGCCGGCCAATTAGGGTCTCGTCGTGCGGGTTTCGCCAGTTTCGGTCTCAGTTGTCTGGGTAAAGCTTTTCCGATGAGCGACGCTCCGGCGACGACGAGCACCAACGGCGAAGTGCACACGGTGGAGCTCACAATTCCGGCTCGCGCGGAGTACGTCGCTCTCTGCCGGCTTGCGCTGACCGGCCTCGTACGAGCGCGCCCGCTCCCGGAAGAGGTGCTCGCCGACCTCAAGCTCGCCCTGACGGAGGCCGCGTCCAACTCCGTGCGCCACGCCTACGCGGACGGCGGCGGTGGGGTCGTCGGGATCCGCTACCACCTCCTGCCGGACCGTCTGGTGATCGAGGTGGAGGACGAGGGGAGCGGGTTCGACCAGGACACGGCGACGGGAGCTCCCGCCGAGTTGAACGAGGGCGGCCTCGGGCTCGCGATCATCCGCGCGATCGCGGACCACGTCGAGATCGGCACCCTCCCGAACGGCAGAGGATCGCGGCTCCGCTTCGAGAAATCCCTGGAGTAAGAGCCTCCTGGGGCTGTATGCTGCGCGGCCTTCGACGCAACGACCCCAGACATGCTTCAACTCGTCAACGCCGGCCACAAGTCCCTCGCCGACTACGCCACGATCGCCACGCGAGGGCTGATGGACGAGATCCGCAGGCTGGCGGAGCCGATCGCCGGCAAGCGCGTCGTCCACCTTTCAGCCACCGCGTTCGGCGGCGGCGTGGCCGAGATCAACTACACGCTCATTCCGCTGATGCAGGACGCGGGCCTCGAGGTCGAGTGGCGGATCATCAAGGGCGCCGAAGAGTTCTACGACGTCACGAAGACGATCCACAACGGGTTGCAGGGCAATCCGCAGGGCCTCACGACGGAGCAGCTCGAGATCTTCCGGCGCTACCAGGCGCTGAACGCCGAAGCCTTCGAGGACGACTACGACTTCGTCGTCGTGCACGATCCCCAGCCCGTCGGGATGGTCGACTCTTTCCCGAGGTCCCGGGCGCACTGGATCTGGCGGGGTCACATCGACTTCTCCACGCCGAATCACGAGGTCTTCGGCGCGCTGCTGCCGTCGATCCGCCGCTACGACGCGGCGATATTCCACATGCGCGAGTACGTGCCGAGCGCGGACGGGCTGCCTCCCTGTTACATCTGGCCGCCCGCGATCGACCCGCTGGCGCCGAAGAACATGGCTCTCTCCGGCGAGGACGCCGCCTACATCGTCGACCAGTTCGGCATCGACGTGGAGCGACCGCTGATCACCCAGGTGTCGCGGTTCGACCCGTGGAAGGACCCACTCGGTGTGATCGACGCGTACCGCATCGTGAAGGAGCAGTTCCCCGGCATGCAGCTCGCGCTCGTCGGCTCGATGGCTCACGACGATCCCGAGGGCTGGGACTTCTACAACCAGACCGTCGCGTATGCCGCCGGCGATCCCGACATCTACATCCTCTCGAACCTGAACAACGTCGGCTCGGTGGAGGTCAATGCCTTCCAGGTCCACTCTGCGGCAGTCCTCCAGAAGTCGATCCGTGAGGGCTTCGGGCTGACGGTGACGGAGGCGCTCTGGAAGACCCGCCCGACGGTCGCCGGACGCGTCGGCGGGATCGTCGCGCAGATACAGGACGGCGAGACCGGGTGGCTCGTCGACTCCGCGACGGACTGCGCCCAGGCGTGCATCGAGATCCTCTCGGATGCCGCGGCCGCACGGCAGCGCGCGTTGAAGGGCAAGGAGTACGTCCGCCGCAACTTCCTGACGCCGCGCCTCCTGCGCGACTGGCTCGTGCTCTTCAACCGTCTGCTCGGCAACGAGACGGCGGGCACGGAGCTGGCGGTCGTCGCGGCTGCCTAGGCCGCACCGCCCGTGCGCCGCAGGCTGATCGTCGTCTCGAACCGCGGGCCCGTCTCGTATGGGCGCGATGCACAGGGGAACCGCACGGCGAGGCGCGGAGGTGGTGGCCTCGTGACGGCGCTGCGCAGCCTTGTCGCCTACCACGACGTCACGTGGATCGCGAGCGCGATCACGCCCGAAGATCGAGCGCTCGCCGGTCGGACGATCGACGAGACGGCCCGCGACGGCTCCCCCTACCGGCTCCATCTGATCGCGCACGACGAGCAGGCCTACGACTGGTACTACAACGTCGTCGCGAACCCGGCGCTGTGGTTTCTCCAGCATTCGCTCTGGGCGCTCGCGAACACGCCGAGAGTCGACCGCGCTTTCCACGTCGCCTGGGACCAGGGCTACACGGTCGTGAACGAGGGATTCGCTGGGGCGGTTCTCGCCGAGCTCGAGCAGGCGCCCGATGCAGCCGTGTTCTTCCACGACTACCAGCTCTACCTGGCCCCGCGCATGGTGCGCACACAGAAGCCTGACTCGAAGCTGATGCATTTCGTTCACATCCCGTGGCCGCAGCCGGACGCGTGGCGGGTGCTGCCGAGGCGGATGCGCTCCGCCGTGCACGACGGCTTGATCGCCAACGACGTCATCGGCTTCCACACCGAACGCTGGCGCCGGAACTTCGTCTACTGCGTGCGGGAGATCCTCGGCGAGGACGTGACCGCGAAAACGGTGACGGCACCGATCTCCGTCGACGCTGCCGAGTTCGAGGAGCTCGCCGAGAGTGACGCCGTGCTCGAGGCCGAGCGCAAGATCCTCGCCGACCGACCCGAGAAGCTCGTCGTCCGCGTCGACCGGACCGATCCGTCGAAGAACATCGTGCGAGGCTTCCAGGCGTTTGAGCTCTACCTCGACCGGCATCCGGAGATGCGCGGGCGCGTCACGATGCTCGCGCTGCTGGACCCGTCGCGGCAGGACATCGCCGAATATGCGGAGTATCTTGCGGCGATCGAGCGTGAGGCGCGCCGCGTGAACGGACGACTGGCGACAACCGGCTGGACGCCGATCGCGCTCGAGATCGAGGACGATTTCCCCGGATCGGTGGCAGCCTTCAAGCAGTTCGACGTGCTGCTCGTCAACGCGATCTTCGACGGAATGAACCTGGTCGCCAAGGAGGCACCCTTGGTGAACCAGCGCGACGGCGTCGTTGTCCTATCGGAAAACGCCGGCGCGCATGCCGAGCTCGGCGAATGGGTGCTGTCCGTGAACCCGTTCGACGTCGAGGCGCAGGCCGACGCCCTCGAGGAGGCGTTGGAAATGCCCCGGGAGGAGCGCCGGTCCCGGCTCGACGCGATCCGGTCCCAGGTGCTCGAGCACGACCTGAACGCCTGGATCGCTGCTCAGCTCGATGCTCTCGATCGGGTCGGCACCCCCTCGCGCAGCTAGGATCGGCAGGCGCATGAGCGAGCTGAGCCACGTCAGCGAGGCGGGCGACGTTCGCATGGTGGACGTCGGCGGAAAGCCGCTCTCACGGCGCAGGGCCGTTGCGCGCGGGAGCGTTCTCATGGGTTCCGAGACCGCACGGCGGCTGCGGGAGCTCCCGAAGGGCGATGCGCTGGCTGCGGCCCAACTCGCCGGCATCATGGCCGCGAAGCGGACGAGCGAGCTGATCCCGCTGTGCCATCCGTTGCCGCTGACGCATGTCGAGCTGTCGCTCGAGGTCGGCGAGGCCCGCGTCGACATCACCGCGGTCGCGGAGACCACTGCCCAGACGGGCGTCGAGATGGAGGCGCTGACGGCGGTGTCGGTCGCCGCCCTGACCGTCTACGACATGACGAAGGCCGTCGATCGGGAGCTCGTCGTCACCGATGTGCGGCTCGTCGAGAAGACGAAGGAGCCGACCTGAGGGCGGCAGTCCTGACCGTCTCCGACGGCGTGGCGGCCGGAGTGCGGGAGGATGCGAGCGGGGCACTTCTCGTCGAGCTGCTGGTGGGTGAGGAATACGAGGTCGAGCACCTTGTCGTCCCGGACGAGCGCGCCGAGATCGCGGCGGCGATCCGCCAGCTCTGCGAGCGGGCAGAGCTCGTCCTGACGACAGGGGGAACCGGCGTTGCCCCGCGGGACAACACTCCTGAAGCGACCGGCGATGTGCTCGAGAGACAGGTTCCGGGCATCGCGGAGGCGCTCCGCGCCGACTCGCTCTCGAAGACGCCGCACGGACTGCTCGGCCGCGGCCTCGCCGGCATTCGAGGTAGGACGCTGATCGTCAATCTCCCGGGGTCGACCGGCGGGTGCCGCGACGGCTTCCGTCTCCTGCAGCCGGCACTCGGGCACGCGCTCGAGCTCATCGCCGGCGAGACGTCCGAGCACCGGGCGACGTGAGCTCGGCAGCCGTCCTTCCCGGCCGGTTCGCGTCGCTCGTCAAGATCGAGCACACGGTCTTCGCGCTTCCGTTCGCGTACATAGGAGCGCTCCTCTCCGTTCACGACGTCCCGTCTGCGCACGACCTTCTCTGGATCACGGTGGCGATGGTGGGCGCGCGGTCGCTCGCGATGGGGCTGAACCGGGTCATCGACGCGGAGATCGACGCGCGCAATCCGCGCACGGCCGGACGTGAGCTTCCGTCCGGCTTGTTGACTCGCGCTCAGGTGGCGGCGTTTTGCGCGCTCGCGTTCGCGGTCTACCTGCTCGCCTGCTTCCAGCTGGACCCGCTCGTGCGGTGGCTCTGGCCCATTCCGCTCGTCGGGTTCGTCGTGTACCCGTATCTCAAGCGCTTCACGTGGCTCAGCCATCTGTGGCTCGGCGCTGTCGACGGCCTTGCGCCCGTGGGCGCGTGGGTTGCGATCACAGGGCAGCTTCCGTGGGAGGCCTGGGCGCTGGGCGGGGCTGTGGCACTCTGGATCGCGGGCTTCGACTTCTTCTACGCGCTCTTCGATCGCGACGTCGACGTCGCGCAGGGGCTTCAGTCGGTGGCCGTTCGGTTCGGCGTCGCTGGCGCCTTCTGGTGGGCGCGGGCGTTCCACGTCGCAACCGTGGCACTGCTCGTCGCAGTCGGTGTCGGGTTGCGGCTCGGGTGGCCCTACTGGCTCGGAGTCGGGGTTGTCGCGGCTCTCCTCGGGTACGAGCATTCGCTGGTCCGGCCGGGTGATCTCCGGCGCCTCGACGCCGCGTTCTTCACGGTCAACGGCGCGATCAGCATTGCGCTGTTCCTGTTCGTGCTCGTCGAGATCCTGGTCTAGGAGCGAAGGCTGTCTGCGCCGCGCGCGACTACAGTGGCGCTGTGATCCGGGCCCGCCGACTGGAGAAGCGCTACGGCGCCAAGCGGGTGCTGCGCGGGGTCGGCTTCGAGCTCTCGAGCCCGGGCTTCCTGCTCGTTACCGGCCCCAACGGCTCCGGGAAGACGACCCTTCTTCGCCTCTGCGCCGGCCTGGCGGCACCGACGGCCGGGGAGCTCGACGTCGCGGTCACCCGCGGACGGATCGGCTTTCTCGGGCACGAGCCGCTGGTGTACCGGGAGCTCACCGCCCTCGAGAACCTCGAGCTCTACGGGCGCCTCTATCGCGTGCCCGAGCGACGCGAGCGGATCGGGATGCTGCTCGAGCGCTTCGAGCTCTGGGACGCCCGGCACGAGCGCGCCGGTTCCTACTCCCGCGGCATGATGCAGCGTCTCGCCCTCTGCCGGACGCTCCTGCACGATCCTGAGCTGCTCGTTCTCGACGAGCCCTACAGTGGGCTCGACGACGACGGGGCGACTCTGCTCGACCGTGAGCTCGCCGAGCGGCGGGCGAGGTCGGCGTTCGTCGTCGCGACGCACGACCCCCAGCGGGTCGAGCCACTGGCTTCCCTGCGGTTGGCACTGGGATGACGTACCTCGCGGATGTCGGCACGCTCGCGCGCAAGGACCTCCTGCTGGAGTTGCGCGCGCGCGACACCCTGCCGGCAATGCTCCTGTTCGTCTTCTCCACTCTGGTCGTCTTCCACTTCGTCCTGCCGGGAGGCTCCTCGGAGCTGGCGGCGACCGGGCTCCTCTGGGTCGCTCTCGTCTTCACGGCGCTGCTCGGGCTCTCGCGGTCGTTTGCCGCCGAGCGGGAACAGGGCGTGATCGACGGGCTCGTCCTCGCCCCGAGCGACCGCAGCGCCATCTGGCTGGGGAAGGCCCTCTCGATCCTCGTCTTCCTCGGCCTCGCCGAAGTGGTGGCGCTCCCGGCCTTCGCCCTTTTCTTCGGGGACGTTGACGGGTCGCTCATCGCCGGGGTCGCCCTCGCGGATCTCGGGATCGCTGCCGTCGGAACGCTGCTCGCGGCGGTCGCGGCGGCCAGTCGGGCGCGCGAGCTGTTGCTGCCGCTCCTCTTCCTGCCCCTGGCCATCCCGATCGTGATCGGCGGCGTCGGCGCGAGCGTGGCCGACCACTCCCCGCGCTACCTCGGCTTCCTCGCGGTGTACGACACGATCTTCGCGCTCGTGTGCTGGGCCTCGTTCGAGTACGTCGTCACGGAGTAGCTCCGGTCCGAACGGTCTCAGAGAGGAGTTCTGCGAGAATTGCAGCGCAGTCCCGTGCGGATCCGTCTCTCCCTTCCAGCCCTCGCCGCCGTCGCGCTCGTCCTAGTCGCGACGGCGATCGCCCTGATCGCGTACGTCGCTCCAGAGGACGCCGACCAGGGTCTCTCCCAGAAGATCTTCTACTTCCACGTGCCCATCGCCCTGACCGCCTATGTGATGTTCGGCTGGGGCGCGTGGAAGGCACTGCTTCATCTGTGGCGCCGGGATCCGGACGCTGATCTCGAGAGCTACGTCGCGATCCACCAGGGTGTGATCTTCGGCGCCCTCACGCTCGTGACCGGATCGATCTGGGCGAAGATCTCGTGGGGCGTCTGGTGGGCATGGAGCTCGAACCAGCTCGTCCTCTTCCTGGTCCTCTTCCTTTTCTACGCCGCCTACTTCATGCTGCGCTTCTCGATCGAGCCGGGGCCGCGAAGGGCGAACAGCAGTGCCGTCTACGCGATCTTCGGCGTCGCGCTGATCCCGGTCAGCTTTCTCGCGATTCGACTTGCGAACGACTTCATCCACCCGACCGTGTTCACCTCGCACGGACCGCAGATGTCGGGCCTGATGTTCTTCACGTTCTGCGTCTCGTGGGCGTCGTTGCTCGTACTGGCCGCATGTCTGTATCGAGTCGAGCTGGCGGGAAAGAGAATCGATCTTCGCCTGCGCGAGCTGAGGGAGCTGCTGACGTGACCAACGCGGAGAAGTACGTCGCGGCCGCGTATCTCGTCGTCTTCGTCGTCGTCCTCGCCTACGTGCTGATCATCGCCGCGAAGCTCGACCGGCTCGAGCGTGAGGTTGCCGAGCTCAGCGAGCTCGCGCGCGCCCGCAGGGAGGACGAACCGGAGCGAGAGGCGGTCGCGGTTGGCTGAGCTGCTGTTCTGGCCGGCTTTGATCGCGTACGGCGAGGCGGCGGTTGCCTATCTTGGCGATGCACGCCGCCCCGGGCAGGCAGGGCGGCTCGCGATCTGGGGCGTCCGCGTCGGCTGGCTGGTCCAGACCGCTCTGCTCGCGGTGCAGGCCGCGCGCTCGGACGGGTTTCCGTGGTCGACGTGGGCAACGTCGCTCAACCTCTTCGTCTGGCTCGTCGTCGGGGCCTATCTGATCTGGGGCTGCGGGCCGCGCTACCGCCTGCTCGGGCTCGCGGTCCTTCCTCCGGCGGTGATCCTGTTCGCCCTGGCGCGCGCGGGCGGCGGCACCGGTGCCGGTGCGCACAGCCGGTACTCGAATCTCTTCCTCGTGCTGCACGTCGGGCTCGTCCTGACTGCCTTCGCCGGGTTCATGCTCGCCGCGTCGCTGTCGGGCCTGTACCTCTGGCAGGAGCAGCGGCTGAAGCGTCACGAGGCGTCGATCCTGCGCCTGCGCGCGCCGGCGCTCACCCGTCTCGACGAGTTGACGGGCAGGACGATCGCTGTCGCGGTGCCGGCTCTGACTCTGGGGATCGCTGTCGGGATCGTGCGCCTGCGGAACGACGGTGGGGGGTTCGACGCGCTGATGGCGGTGACGGTGCTCACGTGGGCCGTGTACGGGAGCTACCTCGGGCTGCGCCATCTCGCCGGCTGGCGCGGGCGGCGCGCCGCCTATCTCGTCCTCGCGGGCTTCGCGCTCGTCGTCGTGGCCAGGCTCGCCCTTCCCATCACCCACTTCACATGAACGTCGCTCGCTTTCGGCTCGCTCCCTCAGGGGAAACGATGTTTCCCCTGAGCGACTCCTTCTTCCGGCATCGCCTCAGCTCGCGCGCCGCTGGGATCGCCGCGCGTGCCGAGGAGAGCGAGGGGGGAAACCTCCCGGTTTCCCCCCTGTCCCCTTCCCCCGTTCATGAGCCAAAGTGCGGCCCATGAACGTCGTTCTCGTCGGCATCTCGCACCACCAGGCGCCCGTCGACCTGCGCGAGCGCGCGGCCCTCGACCTGCCCCGCGCGGCAGATCTCGCCTCCCGGCTCGCAGGCCCCAGGGGCGAGGCCGTGTGTCTCTCGACGTGCAACCGCACGGAGCTGTATCTCGCCGACGAGTCGGGGGAGGACGCGGAGCAGCGGGCCGAGGCTGCGTTGCTCGCCCTCGAGACCGAGCTCGGTCCCGCGCTCTACCGCCTGCGAGACGAAGCTGCCGCGCTGCATCTCTTCCGTGTCGCGGCCGGTCTGGACTCGATGGTCCCCGGCGAGGGAGAGATCCTCGGACAGGTCCGGAGCGCCCACGATGCCGGCGTCGCCGGGCCGATCCTGGACCGGCTCTTCCGACAGGCCCTTCACGCCGGGAAGAAGGTGCGCGCGCAGACCGCGATCGGCGAGAGCCCCGCTTCGATCGCATCGGCTGCCGCAGCGCTCGCCGAGCAGGTGTTCGGCGACCTGCGGGGTCGCTCGGTGCTTGTCATCGGCGCGGGAAAGGTCGGCGAGCTGGCCGTTCGGAGCCTTGCTTCCCGTGGAGCGACGATCTCGTTCGTCGCCAACCGCACGGTCGACCGGGCTGCCGGGCTCGCGGAGAAGTTCGGCGCCGCGGCTCTCCCGCTCGATCGCATCGACGGCGAGCTCGAGCGCGCCGACGTCGTGCTGACGTCGACGAGCGCGTCGGGGTGGATCCTGACGCGCGACCAGGTCGCGCGTGCGCTGCCCGCGCGCAAGGGGCGCTCGCTCTTCCTCATCGACCTTGCGGTCCCGCGCGATCTGGAGCCTGCGATCAACGACCTCGACGGCTGTTACCTCTACAACATCGACGACCTCGAGGCGGTCGTCGCCGAGACGCTTGCAGGGCGCCGCCGCGAAGCCGAACAGGCCGAGGCGATCGTCGCTGCGGAGGCAGACCGCTTCCGCGAGTGGCAGGCGTCGCTCGACGTCGTCCCCGCGATCGCCTCGCTCCGCGCGCGTGCCGAGGAGATCCGCGCAGCCGAGCTCCGACGCGCAAAGCTCAGCGACTCCGAGCGCAGGGCGGCCGACTCGGTGACCGCGGCGGTCCTCAACAAGCTCCTGCACCTGCCCACGGTTCGCATGAAAGAGGCAGCCGCGGCAGCCGATGGGGTCCTCTATGCTGACGCGGTGCGTCACCTCTTCGGTCTCGAGGACGAGCGCTGAAGTCGGCGAGTCTGATCGGGCGCCCGCTCCCCGTGCAAGCGCCGACGGCATTCGTTCGCATCCGTCGTCGCAAGGGCTGCGTCGCTCATGCGAGAGCGAGACGAAGCTGGTGTCGTGCTGATTCGCGTCGGTTCCCGCGGCAGTAGGCTCGCGCTCACGCAGGCCGAGCTCGCCGCCGCGAGGCTGCGCGCGCCCGGCATCGAGATCGCGCTCGTTCCGATCACGACGTCCGGTGACCGCGACCGCACGCGGCCGTTCGGTGAGATTGGCGCCCGCGGCGTCTTCGTGAAGGAGCTGGAAGAGGCGTTGCTGGACGGCCGCATCGACGTCGCTGTCCACTCCGCCAAGGACATGACCTCGACGGACGCCGACGGATTGCGCGTCGGTGCGTATCTCGAGCGCGAGGATCCGCGGGACGCACTCTGCGGTGCCGACGAGATTCGCGCCGGCATGCGGATCGGCACCGCCTCGGTCCGCCGGCGCGCCCAGCTGCTGGTGCTCGAGCCTTCTCTTTCGATCGAGCCGTTGCGCGGGAACATCGATACCCGCTTGAGGAAGCGCCGGGAACGCGGGCTCGACGCGGTGGTGCTCGCCGCGTGTGGCCTCGACCGGCTCGGCCTCGGGAAGGAGATCGGGCTTCGGTTCGACCCCGACGAGGTTCTCCCGGAGGCCGGTCAGGGCGCGCTCGCCCTCCAGGTGCGTTCGGGTGAGGAGCAGCTCGTGAGCGCGGCCGGCCACTCCGAGACTCGGCGACGGGTCGAGGCGGAACGTGCCTGCGTCGCGCGGATCGGCGGCGGCTGCCTTGCTCCCGTTGCCGCACACCACGACGGAACGCGGCTGACGGCGCTCATCGCAGGAGAGGACGGCGGCTGGATCGAGCGGCGCAGCGGTGGCGATCCGCAATCGGTCGCGGACGAGCTGCTGCGGCTCGTCCCGTCGTAGTGCGCGTCATCGTCACGCGCCCGCAAGCCCAGGCGGGCGCGCTTGCCGACGCGCTCCGGTCACGGGGCTTCGAGCCGGTTCTCTTTCCGCTGATCGAGATCGAGCCGATCGACGACGGGCCCATCGACCTCACCGGCTACGACTGGGTGATCGTCACGAGCGCGAACGGCGCGGAGGAGCTCGCCCGCAGACGTCAGGGCGTTCTCCCCCGGATCGCTGCGATCGGGCCCGGGACGGCTGCCCGGCTGCGTGAGCTCGGCCTGCCGGTCGACTTCGTACCCTCGGAGGCATCCCAGGAGGGTCTTGTCGCCGAGCTTCCGCGGCCGTCGGGCAGAGCGCTCTTCGTCGGCGCCGAAGACGCCCGGCGCCTTCTGGTCGAGGAGCTGCAGGCCGACTTCCGCGCCGTCTACCGGACGGTCGAGCTCGCCTTCGAGGAGCCGCCCGACGGAGAACTCGTCCTCATCGCCTCTCCCTCGGCGGCCCGGGCCTGGGCCCGGCTCGGCGTGGGCGTCCCGGTGATCACCATCGGCCCGCAGACCACGGCCGCAGCGCGCGCCGCGGGCCTGCCGGTCGTTGACGAAGCCGACACGCGGGACATGCAGGGCCTCGTAGACTCAGCCGCGGCGTGGCGCGCTTCATCACGTTCCTGACGGACTTCGGGCTCCAGGACGATTTCGTCGGCACCTGTCACGGTGTCATGAAGCGCATTGCGCCGGATGTCGAGATCATCGACATCACGCACGGCATTGCGCCGCAGGCCGTGCTGCAGGGTGCGCTGACGCTCGCGAACACGCTTCCGTTCATGCCGGAGGGAGTGCATCTCGCAGTCGTCGACCCCGGGGTCGGCGGGTCGCGCCGGGCGCTGGCCATCCGCGACGGACAGGGACGGATCCATGTCGGGCCGGACAACGGCCTGCTCATTCCCGCCGCGGAGAAGCTCGGCGGAATCCAGGCGGCACACGAGCTCACGAACCCCGAGTATGCGCTGGAGTCGGTCTCCCGCACCTTCCACGGTCGCGACCTGTTCTCGCCGGCTGCCGCGCATCTCGCGCTCGGGCTTCCGCTGGCGGAGCTCGGTCCGCCGCTCGATCCGGACGCGCTCGCGCGGATCGACCTACCCGAGCCCGAGATCGGATCATCGCGAATTCGCTGCACGGTGGTCTCCGTCGACCGCTTCGGAAACGTGCAGTTGAACCTCGACCGCTCGCATCTCGAACAGGCGGGTGTCGTGCCCGGTACACGAATCGAGCTGCAGGTCGGGCCGGAGCGTTACTACGCCGTCGTCGCGCGCACCTTTGCCGACGCCAGGGCCGGCGACATCATCCTCTACGAGGATGCGTACAGAAATCTCTCGATCGCGATCAGCGGTGGCAGCGCAGCGGCGATGTTCGCGATCGTGGACGGCCAGGACCTGCGCATTCATCTCGAGCCTGTGTGAGCCGGCCGCTCGCGAATAGCCTCGGCAGGAAGCTCTCGCGCGCTGCAACCAATGCGGCAGTTCGGAGACCGTTTCTCTGGCGGCTGTTTCGGCCACTGATCCGGCGGCAGTTCGACTCGCTCGCACCGGTGTGGGACACGATGCGCACGCCGGCGAGCTTTCGCGCCTACGAGGCCGCGCTGGCTGCGGTCGACCCTCCTCCGAAGCGGGCACTCGATCTCGGCACCGGCACAGGAGTGGGCGCACTTGCGATCGCGCAGCGCTTTCCGGACGTCGAGGTGGTCGGCGCCGACATGGCAGACAGGATGCTTGCCGAAGCGCGCAAGAAGATTCCTGTCGAGCTCGAGGGGCGCGTTCGCTTCGAGCACGCCGACGCGTCGGCGCTACCGTTTGCGGACGCGAGCTTCGACCTCGTCACGCTTGCGAACATGATCCCGTTCTTCGACGAGCTGTCGCGGGTGCTGGCGCCGGGAGGCCAGGCGTTGTTCTCGTTCTCGGCCGGAGCCGGCACGCCGATCTACGTGCCGTCGGAGCGCCTGCGATCGGAGCTCGGATCACGGGGTTTCACGGAGTTTGCGGATTTCGCGCCCGGGCCGGGAACGGCGCTGCTTGCCCGCAAGGGCGATCACGCTTAATCTCCCGTTCGACAGGTCGTTCGTGCGCGGTATCACCGGCGCGGACGACCTTCTTTCTGTCTCGAGCCCGGCTAGTTCGTCTCGATCGCGACGTCGAAGCCGCGTGCCTTCGCGTTGTCCTTGAAGGTCTGCGCCTCGGCGGGAGTCTTGAAGCCGGCGACGTACACCTCGAAGCCTCCGCACGGGTCGTTGCGGAGCTTCAGGCCGGGGAAGCCTGCCGCAGCGGCCCGCGACACGATCGCGTTGGCGGCATTTCTGTCGATCCCGTGGCCGAAGACCGCTTCGAGCCGCCCGATCTGACCGGCCTTGACGCACTCGAGCGTGACGAAGAAGCCTTCCTTGCGCGCCTCGGCCTGGAAGGAGACGCCGATGTCGAAGGTCTCCAGCCCTCTCAGGACGAGCTTGAATCCCGGGCAGTCCTCGATGATCTGCGTGTTCAGGAAGCCGCGGCCCTGAACCTGCCGCTGCAGGGTGGCGACGGCGGACTGGGTCTTGCTGCGCCCGAACACCGCCTCGAGGCCGCCGAAATCCGTGGGCGCGCAGACACGCGCTGCGCCCGGCTTCGAGAGGCCGTGCGCAGGCACGGCGACGGCGACGGCGGCGGCCAGCGCGGCCAGCAGGGAGAAGCGGGCGACCCTCACGGCGCACAGTCCTAGCAGACCGCCCAGAAGCCGGCTTCAGTCTTAACGAATCCTTTAGAAGAATCGGGATGTGAAGCCTCGATGGGTCCTCGGCGGGTTGGCGCCTGGAAACATCGAGAGTAGGGGGTTACCCTGGTCGCGAGTGATTCGAGGCAGGCGGATCCTCGTGATTGTTTCCGTGTTCGCTCTCCTCGCGATCGGGGCCAGGGCGGGCACCGCGCAGCCGACGTCCGGGACGCGGTGCGCCCCCGGTACCACTGCGGCAACGATCGCCGGGAAGAAGGTGTGCCTCAAGGCGGGCTCGCGCTGCGTGAGGCGCCTGGATCGGGCCTACCATCGTTATCGCTTCCACTGCCATTCCGGGCGGCTGACCCGGTTCCCGGCGCCGGCCCCGATCCCACCCGTCGGGACGCCGCCCGCCCTTGCCGAGCCTCCGGCACCCGCCGGCCAACTTGTCGACGTCGGCGGGTATCGGCTCCACCTCGAGTGCGTCGGAACGGGATTACCGACGGTTGTGATCGAGACCGGGCAGTTGGCAACCCGGCTCAACTATCGAAAGGTTCAGTACGCGCTCAGCACGGAGAATCGGGTCTGCACCTACGATCGTCCGGGGACGACCGCGCCGGTGCCCAGCGCGAGCGATCAGAGGCCGGCATCCGTGCCGCCCACATCGGAGACGTTCACACGCGAGCTGCATGCGCTCCTCGTGAACGCAAATGTGCCGGGCCCTTACCTCCTCGCCGGCAACTCGCTCGGCGGGCTTCTCGTCTCGGCGTTCACCGCCAGGCATCCAGCCGACGTCGTTGGTCTCGTCTTCATCGACGCAGAGGCCCCCGGGAACGTCGAGAGCTGGCTGCAAGCCGACCTCGACTTTCCAGAGCCGTGGGATGGCAGAGCCGACGTTGGTCTTCTGAAGGGGCTGAACTTCGGTTCGCGGCCCGTCGTCGTGCTGACGACGCAGCAGCCAGGCGAGATCCCAGCCTTCAGACGGAGCGCCTCGAACATCGTCGTCGCCCAAGCGCCGCAATACGGGCACATCGTCTTCAGCGAGGTTCCGGGGCTGGCCTACGAAGCGATCCGGGTGGCGACCGCTGCGGTCCGAGCCGGCGGTCCGCTGCCTCCCTGCGCGCAGACGCAGCTGCCGAAGATCGGCGCGCGCTGTGATCCATGAGCACGCCGAGAAACCGGGATGTGGCGAGGGCCGGAATCGAACCGGCGACACCACGGTTTTCAGCCGTGTGCTCTACCGACTGAGCTACCTCGCCTCGGCGGGCAGTCTAGCCCGGTGTGAGGCTTCCCTCCGTCGAAAGTTCGCCGCCCAAGCGAATCGGACTTTCGGCGCCTAGGCCGGTTCGACCGGGGCCTTCGCTGCCGCCAGCCTGTCGATGAGGACGTCCAGGAACTCGTTCTTCACGAGAACGGCATCTGCGCCCGCTTCCGAGACGGCCCTGTGGAGCGCCGTGTGCTCGTCGCCGGTGAGCGCGATGACGCACATGCTCGGGTGATCGCGCCGGAGCCTCGCCACCGCCGAGACGCCGTCGAGTCGCGGCATGTGGAGGTCGATGACGACCGCGTCGGGCTCGAGCTCGTCCGCGAGCTCGATGGCGGCGAGCCCGTCGAGCGCCACCCCGACGACGGCGAGCTCGGGCTGCCGCTCGATCAGAGGAGAGAGGGCCTCGAGGAAGGGCTGATCGTCGTCGGCAAGGAGGACCCGGATCGTCCCTGCCGACTCGCCCTGTTCCATCAGTTGCCAAGTTAGCCTTGTCGGCCGTGGCATTTCAACCCGACAAGAGACGACGAATTGCCGTGATCGGTGCCGCCCTCGACCTCGGCGCCGGGCGCCGAGGCGTCGACATGGGGCCCTCGGCGATCCGCTACGCCGGGCTCGACTCGAGGATCGCCGAGCTCGGGCTCGAGCTGGCCGACCTGGGCAACGTCGAGACGGCCGTGGCCGAGGCGTCGAGCGTCGGCGACGAGCATGCCCGCTTCCTCCCTCAGATCAAGGCGACCTGCCGGCGCATCGCCGAGCTCGTCTCGAGCACGACGCAGGACGGCTCCGTGGCCGTGGTGCTGGGCGGCGACCACTCCGTCGCTCTCGGGACGCTCGCGGGCCTGCGCGAGGCGCACGGGCCGGGCGGGACGATCTGGATCGACGCGCACGGTGACCTCAACAGCCCCGAGACGAGCCCGAGCGGCAACGTCCACGGGATGGTGCTGGCCGCGGCCCTTGGGCTGGCGGGCCCTCGGTTCTCCGACGACGGCTGGGGACTGCCGGCGCTCGCGCCGGGGCGCGTGGCGCTCGTGGGCGTCCGGTCACTGGACGAGGGGGAGCGTTCCCTGCTGCGCGACCTCGATGCCACGGTCTTCACGATGAGCGACGTCGATCGGCTCGGGGTCGAGCACGCGGTCCGCGAGGCGCTGGACCATGTCGCCGGGCCCGGCTTCGTCCACGTCAGCCTGGACATGGACGCGCTCGATCCGGACGTCGCACCCGGCGTCGGCACGCCGGTGCGGGGCGGGCTCTCCTACAGGGAGGCGCACCTCGCGCTCGAGCTCGTCGCCGAATCGGGGCTCGCGTCCTCGCTCGACGTGGTCGAGGTGAATCCGATCCTCGACCGGGAGAACGAGACGGGGAAGCTCGCGGTCGAGCTCGTCGCCTCAGCCCTGGGCGCGCGCATCCTCTAGAAAGCGCCCCAGCACGCCGGCGGTCTGCTCGTATGCGTCCCAGTAGACGTAGTGCCCGCCGGGTACCTCGACGATCTCGATCCGGTCGCGGAGCACCGTGGCATAGGCCTGGAGCTGCTCCTCCCGCACGAGCCCGAACTCGCCTGCGTGCACGAGGAGCGTCGGGGCCCGCAGTGTCTCGGGCGGCGGGGGCGGTGTGCACAGCTCCCCGAAGCCGGTGATGACGGCGCTGCGGCAGTAGCGGTAGCTGAAGCGGCCGTCCGCGTTCAGGACCAGGTGCTCGCGCACGTCCTCCTCCACGTATGAGAGCGGAGTCGGGTTCCCGACCGAGAGGCGCTCGTCGATCGCTTCCTCCGGAGACGCAAAGGTGCCGGCGGTGCGCTCGCGCTCGGCAAAATCGAAGCCGACGTGCGGCAGTAGCTCGATTGCCGGGTCGAGCAGTGCGACGCGCTCGATGCGGCTCGGGTCGAGCCCGGAGAGCTCGAGGATCAGCCGGCCGCCATAGGAATGTCCGACGAACGTCGCCCGCTCGACCCCGGCGTGGTCCATCGTCTCGAGGACATCGGCGACGTGGGTCGCAATCGTCCACGGCGGCTCCCAGGAGGAGGAACCGTGCCCTCGCAGGTCCGGCGCGAGCACGCGGAAGTCTTCCGCCAGATGCTCTTCCGCAAGTCGGCGGAAGCGCCGGCCGAACCCGCCGATGCCATGCAGGGCGACGAGCGGCGGCGCCGTCCGGTCTCCCCATTCGTGGAGCTGGAGCTGCATCAGCGTGGCTCGAGCAAGGTCGGCAGGAGAGCTCGCCAGTCGCCCGTGAGCGCGACGTCGGCCGTGTGCTGCATCTGGGCCTCGGCGGCGTTGATGGCGGCGATCACGTCCGCCTTGACGAAGCCCGTCAGCTGCTCGAAGTCGCCCGTGACGCCGACCGCGACCAGGAGCCGCGGGGCGACGGCGCGCCCGTAGAGCCCGATCTGCCGGTTGCGCTCCAGAAGCCCGCGCTCGCAGATCTCCCGCGTCCCGCCGATCGCCACGCCGTCCGGGACGACCGGGAGCTCGTCGACCTCCGGGCCGATGCAGACCACGACATCCGCCTCGTCGAGGTCCCGCGCGGGGGTGCGGTGTCGCTCGACGAGCGCGAGACGTGGCTCCGTGAGCCGGCCCGCGTCGATCCGCTCGACCTCTGCCTCGACGTCGCGCGGCTCGAGCGGCTCGAACATGCGCGGGCGGACCGTAGCCAGCTGCGGTGTGGTCGCACCCATGATCACGGAGACGATGTTGCCGCCGTACGCGGGCTTCGTCTGGACGAGCCGGCCGGCGCGGCCGATCCCGAGCCCGACGCAGTCGCCGGTCATGCCGAGCTCGAGCTCGCCTGCGACCCGGGGGCCGACGTCGCGGCCGACGGCGGTCGCCGGAATGAGGAGGACGTGCGGCCGCCTGGCCGCCACGACGTCTCGAAGCACACAGCTCCAGAGCTCGGGGTGATAGGCGGCGAGGCGTTCGTCGTCGACTACGACAACGCGCTCGGCTCCGTGGCGGGCAACCTCACGCACCACCGGATCGAGGGAGCTGCCGAGGACGAGGGCGACATTCTTCCCACCGAGGCTGCCTGCGAGCTCCCTTCCTTTGCCGAGGAGCTCGAGCGACGCACGCGTCGGCTTTCCGTCCGCCGATTCGACGAAAGTCCAGCAGTCGTAGCTCTTGCCTGGTCGCTCGCCGATGTGGTGCGGCTTGTCCCACGAGGATGGCTCGCGCGGTCGCTCGTCGAGGAGCTCGCCCAGGCGCCGCGCGGCGCCCGCCGCGTTGTCGAGCAGCTCACCCTTGCGTTCCGGCGTGACGTCGCGGACGGCGAGGACGCGCGTGGGCGAGCCCGTCTGGCCGAACCGTTTGTCGTCCGGGTGCACGTCGTCGACGAGATCGGCCGCGGTCCAGGTGTCGATGCGGCCATCGCTCTCGCCGGTCGCCTCACGCGCGTGCGCGACGGAGATGACCGCCGGACCGTCGAGCTCGTACGTCTCGTAGCCGTCGTCCGTCTCGCGCGTGGCGTGGATGCGGTCGCCGTTCACCTCGAGCTCGGAGATGCTCGTCAACTGGGGCCGGTTGAGGAAGGCAGCGACCTCCGGCGGAACCTGCCAGGTCTCGGAGTCGGTGGTCTTGCGGCCGCAGAGAACGAGGTCGACATCTCCCTCCTTCTCGATCGCGAGCGCGAGCGTGCGCGAGGTGCCGATCGTGTCGGCGACGGCGAAGACGCGGTCGGAGAGAAGGATGCAACGGTCAGCTCCGAGCGCGAGGCAGGCATGGAGGGCCGACTCCGCCTGGGGCGGCCCCATCGTCATCGCGATCACCTCGCCGCCCACTTGTTCTCTGAGCCCGACCGCCTGTGCAACCGCTTCGGCGTCGAACGGGTTCAGCAGAAGCGGAACGCCTTCACGCTTGAGCGACTTCGTCTCGGGGTCGAACTCGATGGAGTCCGCCCGGGGAACCTGCTTGACGAGGCAGACGATCTTCACCTGTGGGAGCCTAATGGGGAGTGCTCGCCGTCCTCTACGACATCCACGGCAACCTCGTCGCGCTCGAGGAGGTGCTCCGGGACGCGGAGGCGGTGGGCGCCGACCGTTATCTGCTCGGCGGCGACTTCGGCTCCTGGTCGCCCTGGCCGCACGAGACGCTCGACCGTTTGCGCGCCCTGCCCGAGACGACCTGGATTCGCGGCAACGGCGAGCGCTGGCTCAGGGATCCGCCCCTCGACCGTCCCGACGTGATGGAGGCGCTGATGGCGGGCGCGTCCGGCCTCGACACGGAGGAGGGCTGGCTGTTCTCGCTGCAGACGCAGTGCGAGCTCGACGGCGTCCTCTACACGCACGGCTCGCCGCTGTCGGACGTTGAGAGCTTCCCTGCCGAGCCGGGTGACGACGATGAGCGGCTGCTCGACGGTGTCCACGACACGACCGTGGTGTTCGGGCACAGCCATCTGCAGTTCGAGCGGCCGGGGCCGAACGGCACGACGTTGGTCAACCCGGGCAGCGCCGGCATGCCGCTCGACGGCGACCCCCGGGCCGCGTACGCGTTGCGGCGCGACGACGGTGAGTTCGAGTTTCGCCGCGTCGAGTACGACACGGAGCGCGTGGCGAACGCCTGGGAGGAAGTTGGAGGGCCGTTCGGTGTGATCGCCGCGCAGCGAATCCGCCGCGGCTCGGACTGACCCAGGTTCTATTTCAGCTCGACGAAGATGACATGGGTGTCGGTCTCGCCGATGTTCTCCCCGGCGTGAGTCTGCGCCGACAGCCAGTTGACTTCGCCCGACTGCTTGCTCACGTCCACGGACTCGTCCCCGGAGACAAGCCTGCGCTCGAACGAGCTCAGCGTGTACATGACGCTGTCCGGATGCTCGTGCGGGCTCGTCCTGTCACCGGGCTTGTCGCGATACTCGAGCACC
>DASUXI010000072.1:0-8633 GCA_036377995.1 Gaiellaceae bacterium | reverse complement strand
TGCTCGACCTTGACGACGTCTGCGCCGAGCGCGGCGAGGATCTCCGTACAGTAGGGGCCCGCGAGCGAGCTCGTCACGTCGACGACCCGGACGCCGTCCAACGGCAGGAACCCAGTGGCCATCACCGCGCGACCATACGAGACGCAGGACGACCTACGGCGCATGCAGTCGCTGCAGCAGGAGCTCTGGCGGCTCGAAGGCCCGCGCGTCCTCACGCACGTCGGCGACCTCGCGTGGGGGGCGACGATGCACACCGGTCGAGAGGAGGAGTGGGAGCGGCGCCTCTGGCTGGACGGTGACCGCTGCGTTGCATGGGCCTGGTTTCGCCGTCCTGCCGCGCTCGACTACGACCTCCATCCAGACCATCTCCACGGCGACCTCCACGGCGAGCTGCTCGACTGGTTCGAGTCCGTGGCCGAGGCGGAGGTCCCTCGCACGACCTTCGCGCTCGAGCCCGACGACGAACGCATCCCCATGCTCCAGGAGCGCGGCTTCGCACACACTGCGGGCAGCGCCTCGTACGTGTACTACGTCTACGAGCTCGACGGTTCCGAGGCCGTCCGCGAGCTTCCCGAGGGCTTCAGGCTCAGGACGGTCGACCCGGCACGTGATCTACACGCGCGCGTCGAGGTGCACCGCGCGGCCTGGACGAATTCGCGGGTCAGCGAGGAGAGCTATCGCAACGTCATGCAGGCGTGGCCGTATCGGGCCGACCTCGACTGCGTGGTCGAGGCTCCCGACGGGAGCTTCGCCGCCTCCGTCCTCTGCTGGTACGACGACGAGAACCGCGTCGGCGAGCTCGAGCCCGTCGGCACGCATCGGGACCATCGCCGGCGCGGCTTCGCGGCAGCCGCCTGTCAATACGCACTGCGACGCTTGCGAGAAGAGGGCGCGAGCCACGCGATCGTCTACGCGGGCGGCCGCGTCGAGGACGAGCCCGCACGCTCGCTCTACGAGACCGTCGGGTTCAGGCAGCACTCGCGCGTGATCGAGTTCCGTAAGGCGGCCTGATGCTGCTCGCGGTCCTCAACCAACTGATCGACCTTCTGACCGGCTCGGGCTGGACGTATCCACTGCTGTTCGCGATCTGCCTCGGCGACGCCGTCTTCCCTGTGCTGCCGAGCGAGACGGCGGTGATCGTCTGCGGGATCCAGGCGGCCCGCGGGCAGCTCTCGCTCGGCTGGGTGATCGTGGTCGCCGCCCTCGGGGCGTTCTCCGGCGACAACTGCTCGTACGCGCTGGGCCGCTGGCTCGGCCAACCCATCGTCGAGCGGTCCTTCAGTGGCGAGCGTTCGCGGCACCGGCTCGATGTGGCCGAGGCCTTCCTGAAGGAGAGGGGGAGCTACGTGCTCGTGATCGCACGTTTCGTGCCCGGCGGGCGGACGGCGACGACGTTCGTGTCGGGGCTCGTCAAGCTCCAGTGGCAGACCAGGTTCGCGCCGTACATCTTCGTCGCCGCCATCCTGTGGGCGGTCTACGGCGCTCTCGTCGGCTACTTCGGCGGCGTCACGTTCAAGGACAAGCCGCTCTACGCGCTGCTGCTCGCGTTCGGTATTGCCGCGACGGTCACCCTTGCGATCGAGCTCTACCGCCGTTTCCGCTCGACCTAGCCAAGGCTGCAAGACTCCCGGAGTGAACAGGCTCGCCGGGGAAACGAGCCCGTACCTCCTCCAGCACGCCGACAATCCTGTCGACTGGTATCCGTGGGGTGACGAGGCGCTCTCGCGCGCACGTGAACAGGACAAGCCGATCCTGCTCTCGGTCGGCTACGCGGCGTGCCACTGGTGCCATGTCATGGAGCACGAATCGTTCGAGGATGACGCGACCGCCGCGCTGATGAACGAGCACTTCGTGTCGGTGAAGGTCGACCGCGAGGAGCGGCCGGACGTCGACTCCGTCTACATGGACGCGGTCGTCTCGCTCACCGGCCACGGCGGATGGCCGATGACGGTCTTTCTCACGCCGTCGGGGGAGCCGTTCTTCGGTGGCACCTACTACCCGCCGGAGAGCCGGCACGGGCTGCCGAGCTTCACGCAGATCCTCAACGCCGTCGCCGAGGCCTGGCGCGACCGGCGCGCGGACATCGAGCGCGACGCGGGCGCGATCGCCGAGAGCCTGCGTGCGACGGTCGAGCCGTCCCGAGACCCCCTGCTCTCGTCGTTGCTCACGGATGCCGTCACCGTGCTGCGGCGGCAGTTCGATCCCACCTGGGGCGGCTTCGGGCACGCTCCCAAGTTCCCGCCTGCCTCGGTGATCGAGTTCCTGCTGCGGCGCGGCGAGACCGAGATGTCCGCGAAGACGCTCGACTCGATGGCGCTCGGCGGGATGTACGACCTCGTCGGCGGCGGCTTCCATCGCTACTCCGTAGACCGCGAGTGGCTCGTGCCGCACTTCGAGAAGATGCTCTACGACAACGCGCTGCTCGTCTCGGCCTATCTGCACGGCTGGCTCGTGACCGGAACCGAGCGCTATCGCGAGGTGGTCGAGGAGACGGTCGAGTACATGCTGCGCGAGCTCCGTCTCCCCGACGGAGGTTTCGCGTCGGCCCAGGACGCCGACACGGACGGCGTCGAAGGGCTCACCTACACCTGGCTTCCCGGGGAAGGGGTGCCCGCCGAGCTGTTGCAGCCCTTCGAGCACGGTCGCTTCATCATCCGCGGGGAGCTCGACCCCGAGCTGCGCGCGCGGCTCCATGCAGAGCGCGAGCTTCGCCCGAAGCCGCTGCGGGACGACAAGGCGATTGCGTCCTGGAACGGGCTCGCGCTGGCGGCGCTGGCGGAGGCCGGCCGGCGGCTCGATCGTCCGGAGTGGCTGGACGCGGCACGCGCGAGCGCCGAGTTCCTGCTCGGCGCGCTTTCGTCTGGCGACGGCCGTCTCTTCAGAACCTGGCGTGGAGGACAGGCGCGCCATGCGGGCGTGCTCGAGGACTACGCCGACGTGGCCAACGGCCTCTATGAGCTGCACGTGGCGACGGGTGAGCTGCGCTGGCTCGAGGAGAGCCGGCGGCTCGCGCTGCTCGCGGTGGAGCTCTTCGCAGACGAGGAGCGCGGAGGCTTCTACCTCACGCCGTCCGACGGCGAGCAGCTAGTGGCGCGGAAGAAGGACTTCGACGACCACCCGACGCCGTCCGGAAACTCGATGCTCGCGTACGTCCTCCTCCGGCTCGCGCGGCTCTGGGGAGACGCGGAGCTCGAGCGTCAGGCCGTGGGCGTGTTCCGGATCGTGTCGCGCCTCACGCAGCAGGCCCCGTCCGCGTTCGGCCATGCCCTCTGCGCGCTCGACCTCCACTTCTCGCCGTCGCGCGAGCTCGCGATCGTCGGGCCGGCCGACGCGTTCGTCGCGCGCGCGGCACTCGCGCCGTTCGAGCCGAACACGGTCGTCGCGTTCGGGCCGAGCGACGACGTGCCGCTCTTGCGCGGCAAGACGCTCGTCGACACCCGCCCCGCGGTCTACGTCTGCGAGAGCTTCGCGTGCCGCGCTCCGGTGACGGAGGCGGCCGAGCTCGTGACTTAGGGTATTCCCCTCTTGGCTCTACTCGAGGTCGTCAACGTCACCAAGCTGTTCGGCGGCATCGTCGCTCTCGAAAACGTCTCGTTCGATGCCGATGCCGGCGAGATCGTGGGCCTGATCGGCCCGAACGGCGCGGGGAAGACGACCGCGTTCAACGTCATCACGCGGCTCTACACGCCCGACCAGGGCGACGTCCGCTTCGACGGCGAGAGCCTCCTGGAGACGGCGCCGAGCGCCGTCGTCCGGCGCGGGATCGCGCGCACGTTCCAGAACGTCGAGCTCTTCAGCGGCATGACCGTCTTCGACAACGTGCAGGTCGGCGGCCATGCACGTAGCGGCGAGAGCGCGGACGACATCCTCACCTACGTCGGCCTCCGCTCGCTGCGCTTCAGGCCCGCCTCCGGCCTGCCGTACGGCACCCAGAAGCGAGTCGAGCTCGCCCGCGCGCTGGCGTCCGGGCCGCGCCTGCTGCTGCTCGACGAGCCGGCCGGGGGCCTCAGCCACGAGGAGCTTGGGGACCTCGCGCGCTTTCTCACGCGCATGCGGAACGACTTTGAGCTGACCGTCGTGCTCGTCGAGCACCACATGGGGCTCGTGATGGGCATCGCCGACCGCGTGCACGTGCTCGACTTCGGCAAGAAGATCGCCGCGGGCACGCCTGCGGAAATTCAGGCGAATCCCGAGGTGATCGAGGCGTATCTGGGCGCGCCCGCATGAGCCTGCTGGAGCTGAGGGACGTCCACGCGCACTACGGCCCGGTGAAGGCGCTCCACGGAGTCTCGCTCGAGGTGGGCGAGGGCGAGCTCGTGGCGGTTCTCGGCGCGAACGGCGCGGGCAAGACGACGACGCTGCGCGCGGTATCCGGCACGGTCAAGAGAGGCGGGGACGTCTTCTTCGCCGGCAAGAAGCTCGCCTCCCGGCCCGACGCGGCAGCGCGCGCGGGCATCGCGCACGTCCCGGAAGGGCGGGGGACGTTCGCCGAGCTCTCGGTCTGGGACAACCTCCGCCTCGGCTCCTACCTGCGCTGGGGCGGGGCGAAGGAGGAGGCGCAGCGCGTCTTCAAGTTCTTCCCGCGGCTCGAGGAGCGGCGTGACCAGCAGGCCGGGACGCTCTCGGGCGGCGAGCAGCAGATGCTGGCCCTCGGCCGCGCGATGATGTCGCGGCCGAAGGCGCTGCTCCTCGACGAGCCGTCGCTCGGCCTCGCCCCGATCGTGGTCGCCTTCATCTTCGACGCGCTCGAGCGCATGAAGCAGGACGACGGGCTGTCGGTGCTCGTCGTCGAGCAGAACGCGAGCCTCGCGCTTACCCATGCGGCGCGCGCGTATGTGCTCGAGGTCGGCCGCGTCGCCGTTCACGGGACGAGCGCCGAGTTGCAGCAGAACGAATCCGTCCGCAAGTCCTACCTCGGGTACTGAGGGCTCGTGGTCGCCGCCTTCACCTGGACGGAGTTCGCGCAGCAGATCGCCGCGGGCGTCAGGGAGGGGTCGATCTACGCGGGCCTCGCCCTCGCGGTCGTGATCATCTACCGGTCCACGCGGGTGATCAACTTCGCGCAGGGAGAGATGGCGACGTTCGCGACGTTCATCGCGTGGTCGCTCCAGAACCACGGCCTCTCCTTCTGGACGGCGTTCCCGGTCGTGCTCGCGATCGCCTTTGCCGGCGGCGTCGCGGTGGAGCGGATCCTGATCCGGCCGGTCGAGAACGCGTCGGTGCTCACGATCGTGATCATCACGCTGGGGCTCGCGCTTCTCCTGAACGGCCTGATGAGCGTGATCTGGGGCGGTGCGAGCAGGCAGTTCAACGGGCCGTTCTCGACGCGAACGATCAACGTCGGGAGCGTCCCGATCAGCGTGCAGGACATCGGGATCATCGTCACCTCGCTCGTGCTCGTGGCAATCCTGGCGCTCTTCTTCCGCTACACGAAGCTCGGCCTCGCGCTGCGCGGCTCCGCGGCCAATCCCGACTCGTCTCGGCTCGTAGGAGTGCGAGTGGGGTGGATGCTCGCGCTCGGGTGGGGGATCGCCGCCGTGCTCGGCGCGGTCGCCGGGATGATGATCGCGCCGGTCGTCTTCCTCGACCCGAACATGATGCAGACGATCCTCCTCTACGCCTTTGCGGCCGCGGTGCTCGGCGGGCTCGACAGCCCGCTCGGTGCGGTCGTCGGCGGGATCCTGCTCGGCGTGACGATCACGCTGCTCGGGCGCTACGTCGGCTTCATCGGCTCGACGCTGAAGCTCCCCGCGGCGCTGTTCCTGATCCTCCTGCTCCTGCTCGTGCGGCCCGGCGGGCTCTTCGGGAAGGTCGCGGTGCGGCGCGTATGAAGGTGAAGGTTGCATTCGAGGTGATCGGCTTCGTCGCCCTGGCGGCGCTGGTCGCCCTCCTGCCGCGCATCGTCAGCGACTACCGCGCCCGCGAGCTCGCCATCGTCGGCATCTACTTCATCGCGCTGCTCGGGCTCGCGATTCTCACCGGCTACAGCGGCCAGATCTCGCTCGGCCACGGCGCGTTCATGGCGATCGGCGGCTACACGACCGCGATCCTGAGCGTCAACGGCTTCTACGGGCATCAGGTGCGCGATCTCTGGACGATCCCGATCGCCGGCGTCGTCGCCGGACTTGCCGGCCTGCTCGTCGGCATCCCGGCGCTGCGGCTTTCCGGGCTCTACCTCGCCCTGATCACGTTCGGGATCGCGGTCTCGTTTCCACAGCTGCCGAAGAAGTTCGATCACTTCCTCGGCGGAACGACCGGCAAGATCCTCAACCTCGTCAAACCGCCGTTCGGGCTGCACACGACGCCGAACAACTGGCTCTACTACCTGACCTGGGGCATTGCGCTCGTGCTGCTCGCCGCCGCCTGGTTCCTGCTACGCGGAAAGACGGGCCGCGCGCTCCAGGCGATTCGCGACAGCGAGGTCGCGGCGACCTCGTCGGGCGTGAGACTCTCCACCTACAAGACGCTCGCCTTCGCAGTGTCCGCGTTCTATGCCGGAGTCGCCGGCTCGCTATACGCGATTGCGAACTCGTATGTGAATCCCGACGTGTTCCCGATCATCCTCTCGATCTACCTCATCGTCGGGCTCGCGATCGGCGGGCTGGGCTCGCTCGCCGGGCTGCTCGTCGGCGCGGCGATGATCTATTTCCTGCAGAACCACGCCGACACGGTCGCCCGCTGGATCAACCATCTTCCCGGGCTCGCGCTCGACCCGAAGCAGCCCGGGATCCCCAGCATCGTGTTCGGCGCGGTGCTGATCCTCGTCATGTTGCTGCTCCCGAGCGGGGCGGCTGGCCTGCTGCGCCGGCTCTTCTCGCCCCTAACAAGCCGGCTATACACTCGGTCCTAGGTGAGGGTGCGGGTTCTCGTCCTGTCCGCGTTCGCGGCGGCGCTGGTCGTGGCGTCTGCGGGTGCGCGCCCGGTCGCGACGCCGGGTGTGAGCGCGACGGAGATCAAGCTCGGCTCGAGCGTCCCGCTGAGCGGCGAGGCATCGGTCGCCGGCAACGTCGCTCGCGGCGCCGACGCGTACTTCAAGTACATCAACGCCAAAGGGGGAGTCAACGGCCGCAAGATCTCCTTCACCTACCTCGACGACGGGTACGACCCCGGCCGCGCGGTCACGAACACCCTGCGGCTCGTGCAGCAGGAGCAGGTGTTCGCAGTGTTCAGCTCGCTCGGGACGAGCAACAACCTCGCCGTCCGCAAGCAGCTGAACGACCTCAAGGTGCCGCAGCTCTTCGTCAATTCGGGCGCAACCACGTTCGGCCGCGACTACAAGCAGTACCCGTGGACGATCGGGTTCATCCCGCCGTACTCCGAGGAGGGCGCGATCTACGGTCAGTACGTCGTCAAGAACATCAAGAAGGCGAAGATCGCCGTCCTCTACCAGAACGACGACTACGGCCGCGACCTGCTCGCCGGCCTCAAGCGCGGGCTCGGTGCCAAGGCGAAGTCGATCGTCGCGCGCGTCGGCTACGACCCGACGTCGACGGACGTGCAGCCCCAGGTGACGCAGTTGAAGGCATCGAAGGCGAACGTGTTCATGATCTTCGCGTTCGGGAAGTTCTCGCTTCAGGCCTTCAACGCCGTGTCGCGGCTGAACTGGAAGCCGCAGATCTTCGTCAACGACGTCTCCTCTGCGTCCGGGCTGATGGCGATCGTGCCGCAGAAGGCCGCGAACGGAGCGATCTCGATCGTCTTCGGAAAGGACCCCGCTTCGCCAGAGTGGCGCAACGACAAGGGGATCAAGCTCTTCCAGTCGATCCTCAAGCAGTACGGCGACAGCATCGGCTCGCGCGACCTGAAGGACGGCTACTACTCGGCCGGGATGGCCGAGGCCTACACGATGGTGGACACGCTCAAGAAGGCCGGCAAGAACCTCACGCGCGACAGCGTCATGCGCGCCGCGACGCACCTGACCGAGAAGAGCAATCCGTTCGTCGTGACGGGCATCGTCATCCACACGACCCCGACGAGCCGCTTCCCGATCACCCAGGTGCGGCTGCAGCGCTGGCGGGCCGGCGCCTGGCACGGGTTCGGAAAGCTGCTCAGCTTCAAGCCGGGCTAGGTCGCGATGTCCTGCACGGGCGAGGGTGAATCCGTGCCCAGGGAGGAAAGCACGGGCCTGAACGTCACGCTCGACGCGCAGTACGCGGCGAAGTTGTCTCGCCTTGCTGAGCGCACACACACGCAGGAGGGGACGCTGGCAAAGTCGCTGCTCTCGCACGCGCTCGACGAGGCCGATCCCGATCCGCGGCACGTCGCTGACCTTCTCGACGGCATTCCCGGAGCCTACGAACGCGCGCTCCTTGGCCGCGAGCAGGCGAAGGCGGGCAAGACGATCCCGCTCGACGATCTTTAGGAGTGCCTCGCGTCGAGTTGGCGGAAGCAGCTCTCGAAGACCTCGAGAAGCTGATCTTCACCCATAGCCTGCCCGCAGACACGAGACAGCGAGTGAAGCGCTCGCTGCGACCGTTACGGGACTTTCCGTATCTGGGCGCACCGTTATCAGGCCGCTGGGAAGGGTTCCGCTTCCTGCTCGGACCTTGGCGCTGGATGCTGATCGTCTACGAGTACTTCGAGGACGAGGAACTCGCCGTCGTCGTCACGATCCAAGACGGCCGGTCATCCCG
>DASUXI010000071.1:0-4028 GCA_036377995.1 Gaiellaceae bacterium | reverse complement strand
CATCACTATGAACGGGACATAGCCGACGGCGCGCAATTCCGCCAGATACCACGGTGCGTCCCACCCGAGCCCGAAGCGTCCCGCGAAGGAGCCGATCAGCAGCATCGGCCCTGCGAACCCGGCGACGAGCACGCCGGCTCGCGCGGCCGGAGAGGCCCTCGCGATCTGCGGTAGCCAGAGCCAGATGTGCAGGCTCGGCAGGACGAAGACGAGGGCGAAGGGGTTCGTCGCGACGAGCAGGAGTGCCAGCGCGCCGAGGCAGAGGAGGGCCGCGGTGTGGCCGGCGAGAATCTCCTCGGCTGCAATGCCACGCCGTGGGAGAAGGCGCTCCCGGGTCACGAGCCAGCCGAGAAGCGCGAGGACGATCAGCGCGAGCAGCGCCTTCGCGGGGACATGATGGGCGAGCGCGCTTCGGGGCGAGATCGGGCGCGCCTCGCCCGAGCCCCAGGCGCCGAGTAGCCCGAACACCTCGAACAGCGCGATCACCCATGCCCAGAACGCGAGCCGGCTGCGGTAGCTGCGGAGCGCGGGGGACAGCGGGATGCGTCGTCGGCGGCAATGGGCGAAGAGGTCGACGGCTGTTGCCAAGAATGGCAACAAGCAGGCGATGAGCACGAGCTCGACCGCCCAGCCTCGAATCAGCCGCGAGCCGAGGTAGAGGTAGCTCGATGTGCCCCGCGCGAACTCGAGGCCGTCGTCGAGCGAGCCGAGCAGGTCCTGTGCCGTCCTCCCCACTTCGGCCAGGCGATCCGCGCGGAGGCGCCCGGGAGTATCGAAGAGAGGATTCGGGAGATGATCGCCCGCAGTGGTGAGCGTCACAGCTCCGATGCCATGCGTCAGGAACGGGGCGTGCTCGTAGAACGAGTAGGGAAAGCCCAGGTCGACGAGCTGCCGAATCAGCCCCGACCGCGCAGGCCGAACGCCGGCCTGGGCCTCTGCGCGTGCCGCGACCGTCTCGATCAGGGTGGCCGACGGCGTGCGGGGCACGTCGCCGTTGAACTCGACGCGCAACGGCCCGCCTCCGCCCACCGCGTCGAGGTTGATCACCGCCTCGACGTCGTGGCGCAGGGGCGAATGGGCCGCGAACCAGGCCGCGCCGAGCCCGCCGGCCGAACCGCCGTCGGTCGAGAGGAAGAGAATCGTGTGGTTCGGGTGGAGCTGGACGGAGGGCACGCCGGGCGGAGCGGCATAGGCGCGCGCGAGCTGGATCAGCAAGGCGGTCCCGGAGGCGTTGTCGTTCGCGCCGGGACCGCGGCCGTCGTTGTCTCGGTGAGCCATGACTACGATCGTTCCCGGCGAGCGGCCCACCGCCTCCGCGACGAGGTTCTGTAGGCGGACGCGGCCGCGTCCGGGGACCTCCGCGCTGAAGCTCTCCGAGCGGACCGGCATGCCGTAGGGCTCGAGCTGCCCGCGAAACCAGTCAGCGGCGGCGGGAGCACCGGCCGAGCCCGGCGACCGGTCGGGGATCTCGTTCACGAGGTCGGACGCGAGCGCCTTGGCGGCGACGCCGTTGAACGCCGGGATGAAGCTCGATCGCGGCAGTGGCGCCGGCCGCGCGACGCTGAACGCTGCGACGAGCAGTGGCAGTCCGACGAGCAGCCAGGTTCCGCGGTAGAGACGGCCGTTGACGGGGCGCTCGAGCGAGCCGGGCCGCGCCCGACGCCGCTCGCTTCGGGGCGGAACGGAGGCCATCCACGGCTATAGTAGGTCGCGTACCACCCGGCAACTCAGCGGGCACGCGGGCAATGCCCGCGACCCTCCCGGAGCCGGCCAGCGCCCCAGCGGCAGGCAGCCGACAGCCGAGCCGACATGTCCGACTCCTCGACCATCCTCCTCGTCGACGACGAGGACTCCGTCCAGAAGCTCCTCGCGTATCCGCTCGAACGCGAGGGCTTCAGAGTGCTGCAGGCTCGCGACGGGCAGGAGGCGCTCGAGCGTTTCGCCTCGGAGAGCGTCGATCTCGTCGTGCTCGACGTCATGCTCCCCAAGCTCGACGGGCTCGAGGTCTGCAAGCGCCTTCGTGCGGAGAGCCAGGTCCCGATCATCATGCTGACGGCGCGCGATGACGAGCTGGACAAGGTGCTCGGCCTCGAGCTCGGCGCGGATGACTACATCACGAAGCCGTTCTCGATTCGCGAGTTCCGAAGCCGTGTGCGGGCGCTCCTCCGCCGCGCGGCGGTTCCGCGCCAGGCGGATGCCGGCGACATCATCTCCGCCGGCGGGCTCGAGATCGACCTCGCCCGGCGCGCGGTCGAGGCACGCGGGGGGCAGGTTCAGCTCACGTACGTCGAGTTCGAGCTCTTGCGTACGCTCGCCTCACATCCGGGCCGCGTCTACAGCCGGCGGATGTTGCTCGAGGCCCTCTGGGGGAGCGCCGACTACCGCGAGCCGCGCACCATCGACGTCCACGTCCGCCACCTGCGCGAGAAGCTCGAGGAGGATCCCGCCGAGCCCGAATACATCCTCACCGTGCGCGGCGTCGGCTACCGCTTCCGGGACCGGTGAATCCCCTCCGGAGCGTCGGTGCGCGGCTCGGGCTCGGCCTCGCGGTCGTCGTCGCTTTTGCGCTCCTCCTCGTCGACCTGATCGTCGTCCCCTCCCTCGAGAACAACCTGATCAAGTCGAAGCTCGGACAGCTGCGGGAGGAGGTGCCCACGGTCGCGCAGCAGGTGGTTGCGAGCAGTACCTTCACGCTCGTCGACACGCTTCAGGCTGCGGCGTCGAGCTCGAATGCGCGGGTGGTCTGGTTCAACGTCCTGACAGCGGCGCCGCTCACCCTCACCGTCTACGCCGACTCGAACTCCATCTCCACCGCCGACGTCCAGAACGACCGCATTGCCCTTGCGGCGTATCGGAACGGGTTGCCCGCGAGCGGAACCGTCTCCTGGCACGGCCAGCGCTACGCGGAGTCTGCGGTGCCGGTCGCGGACGGCGTGGTCCTCCTTCGGGCATCGCTCCGCGACTCGCTGCGCAGCATCGCTCTCGTCCGCCGCCGGCTCGTGATCGCGGGCCTGATCGCTCTCGCCGCTTCGCTGCTCGTCGGGTACCTCGCGGCTGCGTTGTTCGCGCGCCGGATCCGGCGGCTCGAGCGCGCCGCCGACCGTATCGCCGGCGGCGACTTCGGCGAGCCGGTCACCGATGCCGGGCGGGACGAGCTCGGGGACCTGGCAGCAAGGTTCGAGCGGATGCGCCAACGGCTCGCCCGGCTCGAGCACGCCAGGCGCGAGTTCATCGCGAATGCGTCACACGAGCTTCGAACGCCGCTGTTCTCGCTCGGCGGCTTCGTCGAGCTGATGTCCGAGGAGGACCTCGACTTGGACACCCGGATCGAGTTCCTGGCGATGATGCGAGAGCAGATCGACCGTCTGACGAAGCTCGCTACCGAGCTGCTCGACCTGTCGAGACTGGATGCCGGGCGTATGCGCGTCGAGCGGGAGCCGGTCGACCTGGTCGAAGTGGCCGAGACTCTTGTCGCGGAGTTCCGCGCGGTCGCGCGGGCCGGCGACCATGTACTGGAAGTCGAGGGCTCCGATACCGCCACGGCCCTGGCGGATGAGGAACGGGCCATCCAGATCGGCCGGATTCTCGTGGAGAACGCCCTCGTGCACACCCCGGCCGGGACTGCCGTCCGGCTCCGCACCACGCGAAGGGAGGGCTCCGTCCTGCTGACCGTCGAGGACGAGGGCCCCGGCATTCCGGTCGAGCACGCCGAGGAGGTCTTCGAGCGCTTCTACCGGGTCGAGGGCTCGGTCGCCTCGGGGAGCGGTCTCGGTCTCGCGATCGCGCGCGAGCTCGCGGAGCTGATGGGGGGAGCGATCGAGCTCCGGAGTGCGCCGGGACGGACGATCTTCGCGCTCGTGCTGCCCGCGGCCGCCGCCGACTTTGCCGTTTCACGTGAAAACAGGTCGCTGAAAGAGCCGTCGCTACAGTGACGCCGATGCGAGCCGGGCCCCTCGCCGCTGTGGCGGTTGCAGCCGCCGTCGTCGGCGGAGGTGCCGCTCTGGGCATCGGCAAGAGCGCGGGTTGGC
>DASUXI010000070.1:0-17741 GCA_036377995.1 Gaiellaceae bacterium | reverse complement strand
CGTCTCGGCCGCGAATCGGCGGAAAGTACGGATCCTCAGGCGGCGCAGCGACCACGCAGCTCGTTCCAATCTGCGTCGATCTGGAGGCGGATCTGCTCGATCAGCTCGGGCGTCAGGTGGGCGAACCGCTTCTGCGGCAGGAGGAACTCCGAGACGTCGCACGCGCGGCGCGGCTCGTACGTCAGGCGGTACTCGCCGTCGGCGACCTCGTACAGCGGCCAGAAGCGGCTCTCGACGGCGGCGTCGAGCAGGCTGGGCGCGAGCCGCGGCTCGTGGCCCCAGCCGACCGGGCAGTCGGTGAGGACGTTGAGGAAGGCCGGCCCGTCGGCGTGCGCTGCGCGCTCGACCTTCGTGCTCAGGTCCTGCCAGTGCACCGAGCATGCCTGCGCGACGTACGGGATGTGATGCGCCACGGCGATCGCCGTCATGTCCTTGCGTTGCTCCGCCTTGCCGAGCCCGTGTCCGGCCGGACTGGTGGTCGTCCCGGCGCCGAACGGCGTCGCTCCGGAGCGCTGCACGCCGGTGTTCATGTACGCCTCGTTGTCGTAGCAGACGAAGACAAAGCGGTGCCCGCGCTCGAAGGCGCCCGAGAGCGCCTGGAGCCCGATGTCGTACGTGCCGCCGTCGCCGGCGAGCACGAGGAAAGTGATCGGCTCGTCCCCGGCGAGCGCGCCGCGTCCTCGGAGCGCGCGATACGCCGTCTCGACGCCGCTCGCCACCGCAGCCGCGTTCTCGAACGCGACGTGGAGCCATGGGACATTCCAGGCCGTCGTGGGGAACCGCGTCGACGCCACCTCGAGGCAGCCGGTGGCGCTGACGACGACGACCGGTGTGTCGATACTGTCGACGATCGTCCTGACGACCATCGGCACGCCGCAGCCCTGACAGAGGGCATGGCCGCCGCGAAGCGGAGGCGTGCCCGCCTCCCTACGTACCAGCGTCTTCAGACGGGACATTCGGCCTCCCTCAGTCCGACATATTCGGGCTCCAGCCGCTCCTGCGACATGCGCGCGAACACCCCGGCGATGTCGTCGGGATGGAGCTCTCGCCCGCCGAGCCCGTACACGTAGCTCTGGACGTGCGCATCGGTGCGATGGAGCGTGGCAAGGAGCTCCGCATAGAGCGGTGGACGGCCGCCCGGGGAGTCGGCCCGGTCGAGGACCGCGACCCACGGCACGAACCGGAGGGCGGCGCGGATCCGGTCGACCGGCAGCGGCCTGAAGGCGCGCACCTCGAGCAGCCCGACCCGCTCTCCCTGGGCGCGCAGCTCGTCGACGACGTCCTTCACGGTCCCGCCCGTCGAGCCGAGGCACACGAGCGCCCGGTCGGCGTCCTCTAGCTCGTAGGGCTCGATCGAGTGGTAGCGCCGGCCGGAGATGTGCTCGAAGGCTTCGGCGACCTCGTCGAAGACGGACAGGGCGGCCGCCATCGCCGCCACCTGCTGATGGCGTAGCTCGTAGTAGTAGTCCGGCATCGCGAACGGGCCTTGCGTCGTCGGCGTGCTCACCTCGAGGAGAGGGTGTGGAATCCGGTAGTCGCCGACGAAGCGGCGAGCGGCGCCGTCCGCGAGGAGGACGACGGGCTCCGCCGAGTGCGTGATCGTGAAGCCGTCCTGACACACGAGCACCGGCAAGAGGACGTCCGGGTGCTCGGCGATGCGCGGCGCCATGACCATCAGGTCGTAGGCTTCCTGCGCGTTCTCGGCGAACAACTGGATCGCGCCCGAGTCGCGCACGAGCATGCTGTCCGAGTGGTCGCAGTGGATGTTGATCGGGCCCGACAACGCCCGGTTCCCGAGCGCCATCACGACGGGCGCCCGCATGGCGGCCGCGATGTAGACGACCTCGGCCATGAGGGCCAGGCCCTGCGAGGAGGTCGCCGTGATCGTCCGCGCGCCGGCGAGCGCCGAGCCGATGGCGGCGCTCATGGCCGAATGCTCCGACTCGACGTTCACGATCTCGGCCCGCGCGCGGCCGTCCGCGACGAACTTGGCGAACCCCTGGATGATCGGCGTCTGGGGTGTGATCGGATAGACGGGAACGACGTCCGGGTCGATCTGGCGCATCGCCTCCGCGGCGGCCTCGCCGCCGGTCATCACCCTCGCCGAGATGGCGCTAGTCCTCATCGGGCACCATCCGGATCGCGCCGGTGGGGCAGACGACTGCGCAGAGCTCGCAGCCCTTGCAGAGGCTCTCGTCGAAACCGGTGAAGGTCGTCCCGTCCAGCCGGACGGCCGAGTCGGGGCAGTAGAGCCAGCACAGGAGGCAGTTGACGCACGCCGAGAGATCGGCCTCGGGCTTGAGCCCGGTTCGCCAGCCCCCGGTTCGCGGTTGGACGGTCTCGTCGGGGCTGACGACCCCGCCGACCGGAAGGTCTCGCCAGGAGGTCAGCTCAGGCATCGATAGCCCTCCGCGACAGCAGCGCGGACGTCGGTCTCGGGCACCTTCTTCCCGAGCAGCTCGGCAGCCGCGTCCGAGACGTCGGAGACCGGCGGCTCGCCAACGGCGGCGGCGAGCGCGCCGACCATGATGAGGTTCGCAAACTTGGATCCCCGCTCCTCCGCGAGGCGAGACGCCGGAACGCACACGACGTGCTTGCCCTCGAGCTCTCCGGGAGGAGCCTCCGCGTTGACGAGCACGAGCCCGTCCGCGTCCAGGCCCTCCGCGACGTCGATCTCGTGCAGGAGCGACGGCTCGAGCACGACGACCACGTCGGGACGGGTGACCGAGTCGTGGCGGCGGATCGGGCGGTCATCGATCCGCGTGTAGGCGCGCAGCGGCGCGCCGCGCCGCTCGGGGCCGTACTCCGGGAACGCCTGGACGCTCTTGCCGGCGCGCAGCGACGCGGTGGCGTAGAGCTGCGACGCGGTCTTCGCGCCCTGCCCTGCGCGCGCGTGCCAACGGATCTCCCTCACGGCTTCCTCCTCCCCACCCAGGCGTCGACCCCGCGCGCGGCGAGCTTGGCCTCGCGGACCGCCTCCACGACCGTCGCGCCGCCGTTGGTGGCGTCGCCGGCGGCGAAGTACTTCGGATTCGCCGTCTGACCCGTCTCCGGGTCGACCTTCAGCTTTCCGTGCTCCAGCTCGATGCCGTCGATCCACTGGAAGAACTCGGCCCGTGCGCGCTGCCCGATGGCCTTGACGACGGTCTGCGCGGGCAACAGGAGCTCTGTGCCCGGAATCTCCTCGGGGCGGCGTCGGCCGCTCGCGTCCGGCGCGCCCAGTTTGCACCGGCGGCACTCGACTCCGTCGACGCGCGTGTCCCCGACGAAGCGCAGCGGGACGGTCAGCCACTCGAACACGACGCCCTCCTCGAGCGCCTCGTCGACCTCATGCTCGTAGGCGGGCATCTCCGCGCGCGTCCGGCGGTAGAGCAGAGTTACGGACGAAGCGCCCAGGCGCACCGCCTCGCGGGCGACGTCCAGCGCGGTGTTGCCGCCTCCGATGACCACGACCGACTCGCCGACTTCGGGCGGCTCGCCCGTCTTGATCGCTTCGATGAAGGGGAGCGAGTTCCACACGCCGGGCAGGTCGTCTCCCGGGTACGACACGTCGGTGTCCGGGCCCTGCCCGACTGCGAGCACGACCGCGTCGTTGAACGACTCGAGGTACGCGAGCGCGTCGGGCGTGTCGATCGAAAGGCCAAGCTCGAACTTCACCCCGAGCCGCTGCAGCGCGCTGAGCTCCTTCGGGAGGGGCTCCCGCTGCTGCCGGTAGGGCGCGATGGCGAAACGCACGAGGCCCCCGGCTTCGTCACGCCCGTCGTAGACGGTGACGTCGAACCCTCGAGCGGCGAGCTCACCGGCGCAGACGAGTCCCGCCGGCCCTGCGCCGACAACCGCGACGCGGTACCAGTTGCGCGGGCGGCTTCTGCGCATCGGGAGGGCCGTCTCGAAGGCAACCTCGGTGGCGTACCGCTGGAGCGCGCCGATGCGGATCGGCCTCCTGCCCTCGTGGTCGAGGACGCATGCCGCTTCGCAGAGCGTCTCGACCGGGCAGACGCGGGCGCACGTGCCCCCGAGCAGATTCTCCTCGAAGATGGTCGCGGCAGCTGCGCCCGGCTCTCCGCGCGCGATCGCGCTCACGAATCCCGGAACGTCGACCTCGGCAGGACAGGCGACGACGCAGGGCGCCGCTGCATACGGTCCGCCGCACTCGAGGCATCGATCAGCCTCGACGATCGCCTCTTCCGCCGTCAGCGGCGGCACGAGCTCTTCGAACATTGCGGTCCGGTGGTCGGCAGCGGTGGCCATCAACCCGAGTGTCGTCAGCACCGGCGGGGGAGGCATCGGTGCCGCTACGGACGGCGATCAGTGGAAAGGCGCAATGTGTCTCAGCGTGTGGCCGCCCCCTCCGCCTGCTCGCGCCGCCAGGTGTACGTGGGCCGGGCGATTCTCGGGGTGTCCTCCAGCAAGGGCCGCCACTCGTCGAAGGCCGCCGTGACGAGCCAGTGGAAGGGCTCGTCGACGAGGCGGTCGACGATCCACTCGACCTCCGGCCCCTCGAAGACGAAGACGACCTCGTCCGCGGAGAGGAAGACCGTGTGACGGTCGAGACCGCTGTCGCCCGGGTCGTAGGGCGGTCCCTGCGCGATCAGCTCGGCTGCGCGCGGCTCGGCGCCGCTCTTCAGACGAGCGACGACTGCGATCTGCTCCATGTCTCCTCCCTGAGCTTGTCTGCACCGGCCGACGGCACGACGGGCACGAGCAGGACGGGCAGCCGGCCACGCTCGAGCACCTCACGCACCACGAGTGCGCGCCCGGCCGCGACCTCTTGCGACCACCCGAGGGCAATCAGATCACAGTCGTGGCTCTCGGCGACCGCGAGGATCTGCTCGGCACGCCGCCCCACCCGAAGCTCGAGCGTCACACTGCCGATTCCCCACGGGCAGTAGCGTGCGACGAACTCCTGGCCCCAGGCCGCGGCCTGGTGCTGAGGCTGATCCGTGAACGCCGGCACCGACGCCGCGTCGTGGACGTGCAGGAGGACGACCTCCACATTCGCCTCCCTGGAGAGCTCGATGATCTCTTTTGGCGCGAGTGACGTCGGCGCGGTCCCCTCCAGCGGCACCAGCACACGGTGTACACCCGTGCGCGGCGCATCCGGAGGCACGACCACGACTGGCTTGAGCAGCGAGGTGATCACCTCGAGCGCAGTCCCGCCGACGGGATGCCCTTCGACCGGAAACCGCCGGGTCCCGACGACCAGCACCCTTACGTCCGCTGCTTCGGCAGCGGCGACAAGGGCCGGCACCGTCGCGCCGGTCACGCGGTGCAGTCGGAAACCGGCTGCCTTCGCCTCGTCGTGGGCGATCCTGTCGCCGTCCTCCACCACATGGATTGCCTCCACCTCGCCGCCGAATGCGTGCGCGAGGTTCGACGCGGTGACGAGCACCGCTTCGGCGGCCAGGCTGTTGTCGATTGCTGCGAGCACCTCTGTCATTTCCCTTCCTCCTCCCAGTTGTCGCCACGACGCTCGAACCGCCGGCCGGAGCGGCCGCCGACCGAGATCGGCACGGCCGGATCGGCGTCGACCGTGAGCAGGTCGTGCTCGATTCGGATGCAAACGGGCCGTCCGTGGTACTGCAGCCTGAGCTCGAGCGCGTCCCAGGCGTCAGGCAGCCGAGGGTCGATCTCGAGCGCTGCGCCCGTGGCGCGGATCCCCCCGAAGCCGAAGACGAGCGCCTGCCAGACGCCGCCCATGGTCGCGAGATGCACGCCTCCCGCCGTCGTCCCGGTCAGGTCGTCCACGTCGATGCGGCACGCGAGCCGGAGCGACTCCACCGCCTGCCCCAGCCGTCCTGCCCGCGCGAAGAGCGCGGAGTGAATCGCCGGTGAGAGCGAGCTTCCGTGAGCGGTGCGCGGCTCGTAGTAGGCGAGGTTCGGCTCGAGCGATCCGGGCGCGACCTCGTCGGGAACGAGGTGGTGCATCATCAGGACGTCGGCCTGCTTCAGCACCTGCGCGCCGCGGGTCCGCTCGTGGCCGAGCAAGAGATCGGCGGCGATCGGGCGGTGCGCGATGTCCGCGATCACGAGCGGCTCGAGCCGGTTGAACCCGGCGAATTGCTCGTAGAGCATGGTGTCGGGGTCGTACCCGTCGACGAGCGCATCGGCGAGCTCGAGCCACTTCTCCCGTTCGGCCTCCGGTACGAGCCCCTGCGAGTCCGCTGCGGCACGGCGGAGGTTCCAGCGCGCCATAACGTTCGTGAACGCGTTGTCGTCGACGGGCTCGTGGTACTCGTCCGGGCCGATCACCCCGAAGATGTGGGCCCTCCCGCTCCGGTCGCGGCGCATGCGCGAGGCCCAGTAGCGCGCCGTTTCGGCAAAGAGCTCGCGAGCCGGTCCGGCGGCGAACTCGGCATCGCCGGTCCAGTCGAGATACCAGCTCGCGGCCCAGGCGACGTCGGCGACGATGTGCTCCTCGAGCTCACCCGTCCTGATCGGCACGATCCGGCCTGCCTGGTCGTGCGCATGCGACGGCGTGACGTCACGACCGTCTCCCGCTGACTCCCACGGGAAGCGGGCGCCCGCGCGGCCGATAGCCCTCGCTGCGGCGCGGGCCGCGTCGAGGCGGTTGAGCCGGTATTCGAGCATCGCACGGGCCGCACGCGGATTGGTGGCGGCGAGGAACGGGAGCACGAAGACGTCGGCATCCCAGAAGACGTGCCCCCGATAGGCAGGCCCGGTGAGGCCGCGCGCACCCACTGCGGCCTCTCCCGACTCGGCCGCGGAGCCAAGGAGATGGAAGAGCGCGAAGCGGATGAGGCGCTGCAGCTCGTCGTCGGTCTCGATCCTGATGTCGGCGGTCTCCCAACGCTCCGCCCAACGGCGGCGATGCCCGGCGAGCAGGCGATCGAAGCCGAGCTCCTGGGCCGCTTCGAGGCGACGAACCGCTTCCTCGGTGTCGGGCACGCCGGCGGGATCGGGGACGTAGGCGGCAATGCGGTCGAGCCGGCCGTCCTCGATGCGCTCGCCTGCTGCGACGACCAGCCCTCCTCCGCCTGCCGGCTGGCGCATCCACGTTGCGCGGTCGACGTCCCCGATGTCGACCCTCGTTCCGGGCGCCGCCTCCAGCGGCTCGTCGGTCTCGAGCAACGCGCGGACACCCGTGGCCCGCAGGACGACCGTGCCGGGACGCTCGGGCGACGAGAAGAGGAGACTCTCGAGATCGGGCCGCCGCCCGAGCCGCTGGCGCAACACGCCCGCATGGAGATCGAGCCGGCGCTCGAACGCGACGGCGTGGGGAAGCTCCCCGTCCAGGCGCGTCCACACCGGGCACTCGGCGAGCTCCGTCTCCGTGCCGTCTCCCTCGTACAAACCGGCCGCCAAGACTCGCGGCCGCGCCGAGGGATGCGAGCCGACCGGGCTGCCGCTCGTGCCGATCACCCCGTCGGCGATCGTGAGCAAGGAAGACCGGACTCGCTCGAGCTCGGGGTCGAAGCCACGGATCGAGAGCGTCCAGCTGTCGTCGCCGTCCAGTTGGGGCAGCTCCCCCCGACGGCGACGCTCGAGCTGGTCGGACAGGAGAGCGACGAAGGCGTCGGGGCCGCCACCGAGGTCGATCACTCCTTTCGGCACGCCGGTCGGCTCACGGCCGACCGAGACCGCAACGGCCCGCTCTGCTTCGGCCGGCAGGAGGAAGGAGTCGCTTCCCGGGAGCCCTCCGAGGGGACCGAACTCGTCACCGGCCACGAGCACCTGCGCAGGCCCGATGCCTCTTCGCCAGAGCTCGCCGAAGACCCATCGCGCAGAGTCGGCCTTGTCGGTGAGACCGATCTCGACGTGCTTCGCGTCGCTCGTCACCTTCGGGTCGGGGAGACCCGCGGCCCGCGCTGCCTCCTCCGCGATCAGGGCAGCCTCGCGCAGCCCGTCCAGGCCGGCGTTCCTGAGCCGGGCATCGACCGCCGCGAGCAGCTCCCCGATTCGGGCCTTCGGAGGATCTGACCACTCCGGCTCGGGAATCAGGTCGATCTTGCGGCGGTTGAGCCGCTGCGAGACGATCGCCGCGCGCACGCCGTGCTCTGCGAGGCGTTTCACCGTCTCCTCGGCGGCCGCATCCAGTGCGGACTCCTCCTCCGCCGACGCGACGCGGCGCTCGAGCAGCTCGGGCCCGCCGGCGCCGACGGCATAGACCTCCGAGCCGCGGTTGAGGCAGAGGTAAAGCGTGCCGGGGCCGGTCGGCCGTGCACGGAGCTGCCCGTCCACGTTGCCGATGTGCGTTCCGGTGACGACGGCGAGGTCCATGCTCGCCGCGCAGAGGGCCTCGATCGCCTCACGGACCGCCGTCGCATCCGCGCCTCGGTCGGCCACGGCCGTGCCGTCCCAGTCGAACAGGACAGCCTCGAACCTCCGCTCGAGCTCGGCCGGCAAGACGACCTCCGCCACCTCCACAGCCGGGCGCACCGGGACCACGCCTAACGCACGATCACGACGGCGCAGGACGCGTGACTCGCCGCCTGGTGGCTCACCGAGCCCAGCAACAGCCCCGAGAATCCTCCGAGGCCGCGTGAGCCGATGACGAGCAATGACGCGTCGGATGACGCCTCGACGAGGGCAGCGGCAGCAGGCCCTTCGACGGTCACCTGCTGGATCACGACGTCGTCCTCTCCCTCCGCGGCCTCCTGCACCACCCGTTCGAGGACCGCCTCCGCCTCCTCGGCGAGAGGGGCCGCGAGCGCGTGCGCGGCCTCGTGGTAGGTGGACACGCGGGGATAGCTCCACGCGTGGACGGCACGAATGGTCGCCCCGCGGAGCCGCGCCTCCTCGATCGCCCAGCGCAGCGCCCTCACGGACGCCTCCGAGCCGTCGACCCCGACCACGATCGTCTCCATCTGCCCGCCAGGTTACGCGGGCGTGGCCCCGCGAACTCCGCCGTCCCGCACGACGAGCACGGGACGGTCTGCCCGGGCGAGCACCTCTCGGGAGGTGCTGCCGAGGATCGCGCTCTTCACGCGCCCGAGACCGCGTGAGCCGATGACCACGAGATCCGCTTCGGCCTCCGAGGCGAGCCTCAGGATCTGCTTCGCCGGATAGCCCACGAGCAACTCGGGCCGTGCCTTCACGCCGCGACCTTCCGCGAGCATCATCGCCTCGCGCAGAACGGGATCCCAGTCCGCCGTGGGAAAGCGGTCGGGCGGGGCGTGCTCGTCGCCGTTGTGCGCCGGCGCGAAGTCGAGCAGAGAGGCGACATGGGCGAAGATCACCTCCGCGCCCTCGTCCTCTGCGAGCTCGAGGCCCGCGCCCAGGGCTGCGCTCGAGGTCTCGGAACCGTCGAGGGCGATCAGGATCTTCTTCATGGCAAAGCCTCCTCTTACGCTCCGAGCTTGCTTGACTACAGGGGTCGTGCGCATCGGCAGAGTCCACGAGCCGGAATCAGTAGTTGCCACCGATGGCCCGAATTGGCCACGCTGCGAGCATCGGGTCAACCCACACGGAGCGCCGCCATGAGCGAGAACCACATGTCTTTCCATGTCGTGGTCGCAGGTGCCGGCGTCGCTGGGCTCGAATGCGCGCTCGCCCTCCGTGACCTGTCCCAGGGGCTGGTCTCGGTCGAATTGATCGCTCCCGAAGAGGAGTTCACGTACCGCCCGCTCGCCGTCGCGGAGCCGTTCCGAACCGGCGAGGTCCGGCGCTTCCCGCTCGAGCCGCTGGTCGAGGCGACCGGGGCGACACTGCGCCGAGCGACGCTCGCGGCAGTCGCTCCCGACGAGAAGACGGTCACGCTCGAGGAGGGAGGCACGGTCGATTTCGACGCCTTCGTGCTCGCGCTCGGCGCGCGTCCCCGCGACGCGGTCGTCGGCGCTCTGACGTTTCGCGGCCCCGAGGACGACACGGCCCTGGCAGGGCTCCTCGAGCGGGCCTCGGCGGGGCAGCTGCACAGCATCGCCTTCGTCGTCCCGGCCGGCGCCAGCTGGCCGCTCCCGATCTACGAGCTCGCGCTGTTGACCGCCGAGTACCTGATGGACAGGGGCACGCGAGGAGCGCGAATCGTGGTCGTGACGCCGGAGGAGCGCCCGCTCGCCCTCTTCGGATCCGAGGCGAGCGAGGCGATCCAGGAGCTCCTCGACATTCGCGGCGTCGACGTCGAGGCCGGCGCCGCCGCGGTCGCATGGCAGGACGGCATGTTGACGGTGGCCGGCGGCACGACCGTGCCGGCGGACGCGGCAATCGCGCTCCCGCAGCTGGTCGGCCCGGCGATCGGCGGGCTCCCTCACGACGGAGCCGGGTTCGTCCCGACGGATGCGGAGGGCCGCGTCTCGGGCCTCGCCGACGTCTACGCCGCCGGCGATGCCACGCAGTTCCGTCCCAAGCAGGGAGGCCTCGCGACCCAGCAGGCCGACGCGGTCGCGGCCGCGATCGCCGCGGACGCGGGAGCCGACGTCCAGCCGTTGCCGTTCCGCCCGGTGCTGCGGGGGCTTCTCTTCACCGGCTTCGTGCCGCGCTACCTGCGCGCCGACACCGGAGCCGGCACCTCCCTCGTCGACACGGAGCCTCTCTGGTGGCCGCCGGCGAAGATCGTCGGCCGCTACCTCGCCCCGTTTCTCGCGTCGCAGCTCGGGCTGGAGGCGACGCTCCCCGCGCATGCGCCGGCGGACGCGGTCGAGGTAGAGGTCGAGCTCGACCCGCACGGCAGCAGCTGGTCGACCGTCTGAGTTAGCTCTCCCTATCCAACGCAAGAGGCCGGGGGCCGCCCGAAGGCGGCCCCCGGCCTTTGATGAGCTGGGCCGGCGCCCTACGCGGAAACCACCCGGCACCGGCCCGTCTTTGGCCGCTGACTTACGCGACGCTCAGTTTCGTCTCCTTGCGGTGCAGTGCCGCGAACGCGAGGATGATGAACCCGATCCCGCTCAGGAACAGCGCGACCCCGACCACGATCCCGAACAGGCCCAGCCTGTCCGCCATGAACGAGGTGTTGAGCGCGGTCGCGAGAGCTGTCTCGGTCACCCAGATGTCCCGGGCGCCGTTCGCCACCGGCTGATTCGTCTTGGCGTTGACCGCCGCGAACGTCGGGTTGTCGGTCCCACCGCCGACGGCAAGCGCGGACTTCGGTGCGTTCGGCAGGGCCTGGTAGCGGCCCATTTGCGAGTACGTGTAGCCACCCGTCGCCTCGAGGGCGTGGATGCGCATGTAGCTCGCGAAGGCGCGAGCCTCCGGGCCGCTGTCGATCGCCTTCCCGGCGACCGAGACCGTCGGCAGGTCGACGTTCTTGAGGCCGGCCTGCTGGGCCTCCTTCGCGATCGCTGTGGGCGTCATGTCGGCCGAGCCGACGATCTTCTCCTGCTTGAGGCTGTCGGACACGGTTGCCCGGCCGCTGAAGCCCATGGCGATCGCGGCAACACCGAACGCGACGAGAATCGCGCCCGCTCCAAACCCGCCCCACTCGAAGAGCTTCCTGAGGAAGTCGCTCCTCTCGCGAACGGCGGCTGTAACCCGGTTGTCTGCTGTGACGGTGCTCATCTCCTGCCTCCAATCTCCTGTGGTGGTTTCCGGGGTTGGGTCGAAGTGAAGCCGTGGGGGCGGGCAACGCCATCCGCGTCCGCCCGACGAGTCCTTGGGAACGAACCGCCGATCCGCTGCGGGTTTCCCGCAACCGGCCCGGTGGCTACCGCGGATGCCCAGGTCCCCCGGACGCACGAAGCTCGGGCCGTGTACGTTGCCCCGGAGCGCATGGTTCGCCCGATCGCCGACCTCGCCGCCGACCTCGGGCTCGAACCGGCCGAGGTCGAGCCGCACGGAAATCACGCCGCGAAGATCGACCTCTCCGCGCTCGACCGCCTGAGCACGGAACCAGACGGGAAGCTCGTCTGCGTCACGGCGGTCACGCCCACCAAGGCGGGCGAAGGCAAGACGACGACCGCGATCTCCCTCGCCGACGCGTTCGGCTCGCTCGGTGACCGGGTCGCTCTTTGTCTCCGCGAGCCGTCACTCGGCCCGGTCTTCGGCATCAAGGGCGGCGGCACCGGCGGCGGGCGTGCGCAGGTCGTGCCGCCCGAGCTCGTCAACCTCCACTTCACCGGCGACATCCACGCCATCGGCGCCGCGAACAACTTGCTCGCTGCGATGGTCGACTCGCATCTTCAACACGGGAACGAGCTAGGCATCGACCCGCGCTCGATCACCTGGCGGCGCTGCCTCGACATGGACGACCGCGCTCTACGCCAGGTGGTGGTCGGGCTCGGCGGCCGCGCGAACGGCATTCCGCGCGAGACCGGATTCGACATCACGGCCGCGTCGGAGGTCATGGCGATCGTCGCGATTTCCCGGGATCTCCCCGACCTCCGCCGGCGCCTCGGGCAGATCACGATCGGGTCGACCGCGGCGGGGCTCCCCGTCACCGCCGAGGAGATTGGCGTGGCCGGTGCGATGGCCGCGATCCTCGTCGACGCCCTGAAGCCCAACCTCGTGCAGACGCTCGAGGGCCGCCCCGCCATCGTCCATGGCGGGCCGTTCGCGAACATCGCGCACGGCAACAACTCGCTCGTCGCGGACGCGATCGGCCTGAAGGTCGCGGACTTCGTCGTCACCGAGAGCGGCTTCGGCGCGGACATGGGCTTCGAGAAGCTCGTCGACATCGTCTGCCGGAGCGCCGGCTTCGCGCCCAGCGCCGTCGTTGTCGTCGCCACGACCCAGGCGCTGAAGCACCACGGCGGCGACCCGAACGGCGGCTTGGCCGCGCTCGAACGCGGTGCGGCGAATCTGGCGGAGAACCTGCGCATCGTCGGCGAGCTCGGCTTCGAGGCGGTCGTCGCCGTCAATCGCTTCCCGGACGACTCGAGCTCGGAGGTGGACGCGGTTCGCCGTCTCGCCCTCGAGCAGGGGGCCTTCGCGGCAGAGGTCAATGACGGCTTCGAGCGGGGCGGCGAGGGCGCGGCCGCGCTGGCCGAAGCGGTGAAGGCGGCGGCCGCGAAGCCCGGCCGGCTTCGGCTCGCGTATGACGACGCCGATCCGCTCGTCCGAAAGCTCGAGGCGGTCGCGACGAAGATCTACGGCGCGGACGGCGTCGAGCTGTCGCCCGCAGCCACGCGACAGGCGGGCCAGCTCGACGCGGCCGGGCTCGGGACGCTGCCGGTCTGCATGGCGAAGACGCACCTCTCGCTCTCGCACGACCCGACCCTGATCGGCGCTCCGAAAGGATTCACGCTGCCGATCCGCGAGTTGCGCGCGTACACGGGAGCCGGCTGGATCGTCGCCGTCTGCGGCGACATGCAGACCATGCCCGGCCTGCCGCGCGACCCGGCGGCGTTCCGGATCGACGTCGACGTAGAGACCGGCAAGATCACCGGCCTGCGCTGAGCTCCCGCACCTCCTCCTCGATCGCGCTGCAGACGGGCGCGATCGCCGCCGCGACAGCGGGAGTCAATTCCTCGCCGAGGTCGAATCGCTCCCCCTCGATCCCGAAGACGACGACCCGCGGCGGGAGCCGCCCGAGCGCGCGGGCGACGGCGATCGACTCACCCAGGCTGAAGTGATGGGTCGTGCCGCCGCGGAGGCGCTCCGGCGGGTCCGACTTGCTCGCGTCGAGGCGGAGGACCGTTCCCGGCGCGGCACCTGACAGCACGGCGTCGACCAGCCAGACCGCCTCCGCCCCGGCCCACAAGTCGATCAGGGCGGTCGGCTCGCCCTCACGCTCGAGAACGTCGACGGAGGCTGGCAGCGAGTCGCGCAGGCGCCGCGCCACGACGAGCCCGGCTGCATCGTCACGACGCCAGGCGTTGCCGATCCCGACGACCTTCAGCTGCGCTCGACTTCGAGCTTCAGGAAGTGGGTCGCGCAGGAGATGCAGGGGTCGTAGTTGCGGATGGTCTGCTCGCACAAGAGCGTGAGCTCGTCGTCGGGCAGCTGGAGGGAGCGCTCGACCACGCCGCGGAGGTCCTCCTCGATCGTCCGCTGGTTCTGAGAGGTCGGTGGGACGATCTTGGCGTCCAGGATCGTGCCCTCGTCGTTGATCTCGTAGCGGTGGTAGAGGATCCCGCGCGGCGCCTCGGTGCAGCCGTACCCGATGCCGGCCCTGGGCTCGACGGTCACCGCAGGCGCGTCGGGCTCCTCGTACTCGGCGATCAGGCGCAGCGCCTCTTCCGCCGCGTAGACCATCTCGACCGATCGCACCACGATGCTGCGGAAAGGATTGCGCTCGGCCGGGGTCAGGCCCGCCTCGGCCGCCGCGCTGCGTGCACCGTCCGACAGCCGGTCGGCAGATAGCGCGTAGCGGGCGAGCGGGCCGCAGAGATAGGAGCCGCGCTCGCGCAGGCGTGAGTGGAGCGCGTTCGACCAGGGGACGTGCTCCTCCACGAAGTGGTCGTCGTAGTCGGCCACGTCGATGTCGAGCCCGTTGCTCGAGACAATGCGGCCCCGATCGATCGGATACTCGTCCGGCTGGGCGAGTGCGACGAGCTCGTACGCCTGCTCGTATTCCGGAAACCGCAGGCCCGCCGTGAACCGAACCGCCTCGAGCGCGATCTCGCGTGCCTGCTCGAGCGCCGGCCGAAGCGGCTCGAGCTCGGACTTGCGCGGGACGCGGTACCAGCCCCCGACGCGGACGTTGATCGGATGGATCTCCCGTCCCCCGACGACCTTCATCACCAGGTTTCCGGTCTTCTTCAGCTCGAGCGCGCGCTGCACGACGGTCGGATCGGCCCGCGCGAGCTCCACCGCGCTGTCGAAGCCGAGGAAGTCGGGCGCGTGGAGCATGAAGACGTGCAGCGCGTGACTCTCGATCCACTCGCCGCAGTAGAGAAGGCGCCGCAGCGCGCGCAGCTGTCCTCCCACCTCGACGCCGCAGATGTCCTCCATCGCCCCGACCGCGCTCATCTGGTACGCCACCGGGCAGATGCCGCAGATCCGGGCGGTGATGTCCGGCGCCTCGGTGAAGCCGCGGCCCCGCAGGAACGCCTCGAAGAACCGCGGCGGCTCGTAGATCCGGAGCTTCACGTCCGAGACTCGGTTGCCCTCGATGCGGACGAACATCGCGCCCTCTCCCTCGACCCGGGCGAGCGCCTGCGTCTTGATCGTCTTCGTGCGCGACTCAGCCATCGCCGGTCCGCACCTGCTCGAAGGCGTTGACGTTGAAGGTGCGGAACGCCCGGTCGATGCCCCGCTCGTCCATACCGAGCACGCGGAGCTCCCGCGTGAGCGCCACCGTGTTCGGCGTCTCCATCGGCCCGAAGCAGCCGTAGCAGCCGCGGTTGTACGACGGACAGAGCGCCCCGCAGCCCGCATGGGTGACGGGGCCGAGACAGGGAGTGCCGTGTGCGACCATCACGCAGACGTTTCCCCGCCGCTTGCACTCGGTGCAGACGCTGGTCGATGCGATCTGGGGACGGCGCCCGTAGACGAACGCGCTGATCACCTCGAGCAGCTGCCGCTTGTCGATCGGGCAGCCGTGCAGCTCGAAGTCGACCTTGACGTGCGCGGAGATCGGCGTCGACGTCTCGAGCGTGGACACGTACTCGGGCGACGCGTAGACGACCGAGAGAAAGTCGTCGACGTCGGCGAAGTTGCGCAGCGCCTGGATCCCGCCGGCGGTCGCGCAGGCCCCGATCGTCACGAGCTTCCGCGATATCCGCCTGACCTCGCGAATGCGCTCCGAGTCCTCGGCAGTCGTGACGGAGCCCTCCACGAGGGAGAGGTCGTACGGGCCGCGGACGGTCGCGCTGCTCGCCTCCAGGAAGTGCGCGATCTCGATCTCGCCCGCGAGGGCGAGCAGCTCGTCCTCGCAATCGAGCAGCGACAGCTGGCACCCGTCGCAGGAGGCGAACTTCCAGACGGCGAGCTTCGGCTTTCGTGCCGCGGTCACAGCTCCCTCGCCGTCAGGAGCGGCGCGAGCACGTCCCAGCGGTACACGGGGCCGTCGCGACAGATCAAGGTCGGCCCGAGCTGGCAGTGGCCGCAATGGCCGACACCGCACTGCATGTTCCGCTCCATCGAGACGAAGATGCGGCTCGGAGGAACGCCGCGATCGAGCAGCGCCTGCGCCGAGAAGCGCATCATGATCTCGGGGCCGACGATGAACACCGTCGTCGCCGCGGGATCGAAACGCGCGCCGTCGATGAGCTTCGGGACGACCCCGACTTTCCCGCGCCACGGCTCGACCGCGGCGTCGACCGTGACCTCGACCTGGAGATCGCCGCGCGCGCGCCACCGCTCGAGCTCGCGGCGGAAGACGAGGTCGTCGGGCGTGCGCGCGCCGTAGAGGAGGGCCACGTCGCGAAAGTCCCGCCGACGCCGAAGGATGTCGTAGAGCGCGGGCCGCAGGGGCGGCAGCCCGATCCCTCCGGCCACGACGACGACGTCGCCGTTCGCCGCTTCGGCGACGGGCCACTCGTTCCCGAAGGGCCCGCGGATGCCGAGGACGGCGCCGCGCCGGGCGCCGCAGATCGCGTTCGTGACCGCGCCGACGGCACGAACGGTGTGGACGAGCGGCCCGCGTGGGTCGCCGGAGAAGGAGATCGGCACCTCGCCGACCCCGAAGGAGTAGACCATCGTGAACTGCCCCGGGCGCACGGCAGGCTCGTGCCCGTCGACCGGCTCGAGCCGGAGCGTCCACGTATCGTGAGTCTCGCGCCGGCGCGTGCGCACACGGAAGAGTTGCGGAGCCTCCGCCCCGCGAGCCTCAGCCGGCAGCGCCGTAGCCATAGACGTCGAGGAGCCGAATGCGTGTCCACTGGAGGCGCTCGATCATCACCTGCGCGAACCTCGACATCAGGTGGTAGCCGAGCCTCGGATCCTGTTCGCACTTGTCGCGCAGGCAGGCGCCGTCGAAGGCGGTCGCCCTGATCCCCGTGAGCGCCTTCGCGTCGAAGTGCCAGCGGTAGGGCGGGAAGAGCCAGGACCAGCCAAGCACTTCCCCGCCTTCGAGCGTCTCGATCGTGACTGCTCCGCGCGCGGGAACGAAGAGCTCGAGCGCCACCGCACCCTGCCGGACCGCGTAGAAGACGTCCGCGGAGTCGCCCTCTCGGAACAGGATTGCGCCCTCGTCGAAATGGACGTTGGTCGCGCAGCCGGCGAGCAGCACGAGCTCGTCGGGCGTGAGCCCCTCGAACATCGGAACGTCGCGGAGAACCGCGTCAATGGTCTTCACTGCCAACCTCCTCGGTCGCGCGAATCGCGGCCAGCTCCTCGGTCACGTCGATGCCGACCGGGCACCAGGTGATGCAGCGGCCGCAGCCGATGCACCCGGACTCGCCGAACTGGTCGTGCCAGGTGCCGAACTTGTGCGTGAGCCACTGGCGGTAGCGCGAGCGCGGGGACGGGCGCACGCTGCCGCCGTGGAGATAGGAATGGTCGACGGAGTAGCAGCTGTCCCACAGGCGCACGCGTTCCGCTTCCTGCCCCGCCAGATCTCCGACGTCCTCGACGCTCGTGCAGAAGCACGTCGGGCACACCATGGTGCAGTTGCCGCACGTCAGGCAGCGGGACGCGACCTCGTCCCACCGCTCGTGCTCGAGGTTGCGCGCGAGCAGCCCGCGGAGGTCGGTGGTGTCGAGCTCGCGACCCATCTTCTGCGCCGCGCCCTCGACCGCCGCTGCTGCGGCAGTCCTGTCGGTGTCGTCGGCGGGCCGGCTCGCGAGCGCCTGCAGCACGTCGCCGCCCCGCTCGCTCCCGACCTCGACCAGGAAGCGATGCGTGCCGTCGAGGATCTCGGTCAGCGCGAGGTCGTAGCCCGCTTCGGCCTTCGGCCCCGTGCCCATCGAGACGCAGAAGCACGTGCCGCCGGGCTCGAAGCAGTTGACCGCGACGACGAACGC
>DASUXI010000069.1:0-16158 GCA_036377995.1 Gaiellaceae bacterium | reverse complement strand
ACCGGAGTGCTCGGCGTGATCCAGACCCTGCTCTCGAACCAGGTCGGCCAGCGCGTCATGCACGACCTGCGAGCCGCCGTCTTCCGCCACCTGCAGCGCCTGTCGCTGGCGTTCTTCACGCGGACGCGCACCGGCGAGGTGCAGTCGCGGATCTCGAACGACATCGGCGGCGTGCAAAACGTGGTCACGAACACCGCGACCTCGATCGCTTCGAACGTGACGACGGTCGCCGCGACCATGGTCGGGATGCTCGTCCTGAACTGGAAGCTCGCATTGTTCGCCTTCGCGCTGATCCCGCTTTTCGCCGTCCTGACAAGACGTGTCGGCAACGAGCGGCGGCGGATCGCGAAGACGACCCAGGAGACGCTCGCCGACATCTCCAGCCAGGTTCAGGAGTCTCTGTCGGTCTCGGGGATCCTGCTCGGGAAGACGATGGGGCGCGGGGACGAGCTCGCCGACCGGTTCGAAGACGACTCGCTCCGGCTCGCCGACCTCGAGGTCCGTCAGCGGATGGCAGGGCGCTGGGTAATGGCGTCGATCCAGACGAGCTTCGCCGTGATGCCGGCTGCCGTCTACTGGTTCGGCGGGCTCGCACTCGCGCACGGCTCGGGCTCCGTCTCGATCCCGGTGCTCGTCTCGTTCACCACCCTCCAGACGCGCCTGTTCTTCCCGGTGGGATCACTGCTCGGTGTCAGCCTCGACCTGCAGACGTCGCTCGCTCTGTTCGACCGGATCTTCGAGTATCTCGATCAGCCGATCGACATCGAGGAGAAGCCCGACGCCCTCGAGGTCGGGCGTCCTGGTGATGTCGTGTTCGACCACGTCTGGTTTCGCTACGGCGACGACTGGACGCTCCGTGACGTCTCGTTCACGGTGCCGGCCGGCACGACGACGGCGCTCGTCGGAGAGACGGGTTCGGGCAAGACGACGCTCGGTTACCTTGCGGCACGCCTCTACGACACCAGCCGGGGAAGCATCTCCATCGGCGGCGTCGACATCCGCGACCTGAGCTTCCAGGCGCTCTCGGACCTCGTCGGCGTGGTCTCGCAGGAGACGTACCTCTTCCACGAGTCGGTGCGCGAGAACCTTCGCTTCGCCGACCCGCAGGCGACGGACGAGGAGATCGAGGACGCCGCGAAGGCTGCACGCATCCACCATGTGATCGCCGCACTGCCGGAGGGCTACGACACGGTCGTCGGAGAGCGCGGCTACCGGTTCTCGGGCGGCGAGAAGCAGCGGATCGCGATCGCGCGCACGATCCTGCGCAATCCGCCGATCCTCGTCCTCGACGAGGCGACGAGCTCGCTCGACACCGAGACCGAGCGGCTCGTCCAGGAGGCGCTCGACCGGCTGTCCGAGGGACGCACGACGATCGCGATCGCGCATCGGCTCTCGACGGTGCGCGACGCCGACCAGATCATCGTGCTCGACCACGGCCGGATCGTCGAGTCGGGCCGGCATGAGGATCTGATCCTCGGCGGCGGCCGTTACACGGCTCTCGCCACGCGCGACGCGGAGCTCGGAACGGCTGCGCCGGTCTGAGCGGTTTGCGCAAGTGCGTCCGCGAGAGGAAGATGACGGCGTGAGCCGGCGGCCTTGATGGCAACGGGCGAAGATCAGGGCAAGACACCGGGGTCTTCCTCGCCACCCCGCGGCAGATCGCCGGCGCCCCCGGCCCCGAGCTTCCGCCCCGGTCGCTGGTGGATCGTGTTCGGCCTCGCGCTCCTGGCGTTCAACTTCTATCTGAGCTCGAGGGCGATGGAGCCTCAGTCGCGCGTCCGCGTCCCGTACAGCCCGTTCTTTCTCCAGCAGGTCACCGACGGGCACGTCAAGGAGATCACGTCGAAGGGCACGGCGGTCCAGGGAACGTTCACGCAGAAGATCCAGTTCGCGAAGTCGAAGCCGACCACACGCTTCCGGACCGAGATCCCCTCGTTTGCGAACAGCGACGCCTTGTCGCAGCTTCTCCAGGAGAAACACGTGGTCGTGAACGCGCAGCCCCTCGACACGGGGGCGCCGTGGTGGCAGAACCTCCTGGTCGGCTTCGGGCCGACCATTCTGTTCGTCTTCCTCCTGTTCTGGTTGATGCGGCGCGCCGGCAACGCGCAGGGCGTCCTCGGGTCGTTCGGCCGGTCGCGTGCCCGTCGGTATGCGCCCTCCGGCGACCGCGTGACATTTGCCGACGTTGCGGGAATCGACGAGGCGAAATCAGAGCTGACCGAGGTGGTCGACTTCCTTCGCAAGCCCGAGAAGTACCGGCGACTCGGGGGCCGGATACCGCACGGCGTGCTTCTCTCGGGCCCCCCGGGGACCGGCAAGACCCTCCTCGCGCGGGCAGTGGCCGGCGAGGCCGACGTCCCGTTCTACTCGATGGCGGCGTCGGAGTTCGTCGAGGCGATCGTCGGCGTCGGCGCCTCGCGAGTCCGCGATCTGTTCGCTCAGGCGAAGGAGGCCGCACCGGCGATTGTCTTCATCGACGAGCTCGATGCGATCGGCCGCTCGCGAACGTCCGGAGTCGCCGGCTTCAGCGGGGGCAACGACGAGCGAGAGCAGACCCTCAACCAGATCCTGACGGAGATGGACGGGTTCGACTCGTCGTCCGGGGTGATCGTGGTCGGGGCGACGAACAGGCCCGACGTGCTCGATCAGGCCCTGCTGCGCCCCGGCCGGTTCGACCGGAGGGTTGCGGTCCAGCCTCCCGACCGCGCCGGGCGCGAAGCGATCCTCCGCGTGCACGCGCGCGGCGTGCCGCTCGGGCCCGATGTCGACCTCGACAGGATCGCCGCGACGACCCCCGGTATGGTCGGTGCGGATCTCGCCAATCTCGTCAACGAGGCAGCGCTTCTGGCCGCAAGGCGGAATCACGACGTGGTCGAGGAGGCGGACTTCACCGACGCTCTCGAGCGGATCGTCCTCGGGGCAGAGCGGCGCGTGATGATGACCGCCGAAGACCGGCGCCGGACCGCGTACCACGAGGCCGGCCACGCGATCGTCGGCATGCTCACCGACGGCGCCGACCCCGTGCGCAAGGTCTCGATCATCCCGCGCGGGCTTGCGCTGGGCGTGACGTTCGCCGCACCGGAAAGTGATCGCTTCAACTACCGCGAGTTGGAGGTCGTGGCAAAGATCAAGGTCGCGCTCGGAGGCCGCGCCGCGGAGGAGGTCGTGTTCGGCGACACGAGCACCGGCGCCGAGTCGGACATCGAGCAGCTCACCGAGCTCGCGCGCCAGATGGTCGGGCGGTGGGGGATGAGCTCCGCGATCGGCCCGATCGCCGTGATTCCCCGCGACGGAATGGGCCCCTTCCTTCCGGGCGCCGCCGAAGTCTCGCCCGCCACACAGCAGCTCCTCGATGACGAGGTCCGCCGCATCGTCGACGCGTCGCACCAGGAAATCGTCTCCATGCTGGAGCAGAATCGTGACAAGCTCGACTCGCTCGTGAACGCTTTGCTCGAGCATGAGACGCTCGACGAGGACGACGCATACGCCGCCGCGGGCGTTCCCAGGACCGCAACGACGAGCGGGGACGCGTATGCGGCGGCCGCTCGGTCGCGGATCCCGCCCGATGGCTGACCGGAGGGTGCTCGCGGTCGACGTCGGTGGGTCGCACGTCAAGGTCCTTCTTTCGACGGACGGATCGGAGTCACGGCGGTTCGGGTCCGGGCCTGAGCTCGGTCCATCGGAGATGGTTCAAGGTGTCGCCGACCTGACGGGCGACTGGTCCTACGACGTCGTCTCCGTCGGCGTGCCGTCGCCCGTGCGCGCGGGCCGCGTTGCGACCGAGCCGTTCAACCTGGGTGGCGGCTGGGTCGGCTTCGACTTCGAGAAGGCATTCGGACGGCCGACGAAGGTCGTCAACGACGCGGCGATGCAGGCCCTCGGCAGCTACGAGGGCGGCAAGATGCTCTTTCTGGGGCTCGGCACCGGGCTCGGGTCGGCGCTCGTGCTGGGTGGGCTCGTCGAGCCGATGGAGCTCGGTCACCTCCCGTTTCGCAAGGCGACCTTCGAGGACTACGTCGGGGCGCGCGGGCGCGTGCGGCTGGGCAAGGCGAAGTGGCGGGCCGCGACACTCGAGGCCGTCGAGCGGCTGAGTGCGGCGCTCCAGCCCGACTACGTCGTCCTGGGCGGAGGAAACGCGAAGAAGCTCGGTGCCCTGCCTGCAAATGCCCGGCTCGGGGCGAACAACAACGCATTCATCGGTGGATTCCGACTCTGGGATCCCGAGATGCCCTCCGTGCGGATCGAGTAGGGCGTCCTCAACCGAGCTCTTTCGGGACGACGTACGCGGTGAGGAACGCGCCCCCGGGGTCCAGGCGACTCCACGTCGTCTCCGGAACGGCGAGGGTTGCGAGCGCGGCGGTCGGGAACTTGTCCTCGAGCCGCGGGAGCTCCTCGCCTGAGGAGGCAAGGACGAGGGCGAGCCGCTGGAGGCCGGGGTTGTGTGCGATCAGCATCACGGAGGCGACCTCGTCCCGCACCCGCCGAATGCGGTCGAGCAGCTCGCCCGACGAGGCGGCATAGAGGGCGTCGTCCAGTGTCACCGTCGAGTTGCCTCCGAGCGCCGGCCGAACGAGCTCCAGCGTCGACCGTGTGCGGACGGCGGTGGAGCACAGGACGAGCTCGGGCTCGATCCCGAGCTGGACGAGGTGGTCGGCGATTCGCCTCGCGGCTCGTCGCCCCCGCGGAGTCAAGGGCCGCTCGTGATCCGAGAGCGCAGGGTGGTCCCAGCTCGACTTCGCGTGCCGTAGGAGGTACAGCGTGCGCACTTGCCTCGCCCTGGGCTCAACCGCTCGCGGCTAGCTCCGTGAAGAGGGTCAGCTGGAGGCCCGCGGGCGCTTCGAGACGCGAGTTGAGCGAGTCCCAGGGTGTCCGTACGGGCGCGGCGACCACCGTTGCGCCCGCGGCCGCAGCCGCCCTCGTCGTCGCGCTCGAGTCGTCGACCTCGAATGCGACGCGGATATGGCCGGCGACTCGGCGGCCGACCTCCACCTCGTCGATGTACTCGGCGTATGCCGGTTCGGCGAGCTCCATCGTCGCCCGGCCGGCCTCGAGAATCGTCAGGCGACCGCCCCCCGACGTGAACGTCGCCTGCTCGCGGAGGCCGAGCACGTCTCGGTAGAAGCCCAGAGCTCTGTCGTAATCCGCGGTGGTGACGACCAGCCGCAGCTCCCGCACTCCGACTGCTTTCTTCGGTTCGTCCATGCACTCCTCCGAGCTCGAAGTTGGTGCGCGTCCGGCGTGAGTATCGCTTCGGTTACAAGCTGGTGGCGATCCGGTGGTGCTGCGTCGGCGCCGCAACGGCTCTAGCTGCGGACGGCTCCTTCGTAGGCAAGAGCCGGCTCTGCGTTTCCCGTCATCACGAGTGAGGCGAGCCGGTCGCGCGTGCCCTCGATCGCGGTGCGGTACATCAGGAGCTCGTCGGCGTCCGCGCCGCGCTGGCGCCGCAGCTTGTGGACGAGCACGAGCCCCTTGAGGTGCAAGACGAGTTCGTCGAGTTCCCGAAAGCCGCCGCTGATCTCGGCACCGCGGCCCTTCATGCCGCTCTCTTCAGCTCCGGCTCGGCGTCGATCGGAACGGCCTCGGCCTTCGGAGCCGGCGCCGCCGGCTTGACCAGGCTGAATGCGATCAGCGCGCCGACGACGAGCAGGCCGGTGAGCCCGTACAGCGCCGTCTGGAACCCGTGGTCGAGCGCAACGCTGCTGGTCGCGGTGACACCGGTGTGAGAGTCCGCGAAGCTCCTCGCCGAGGTCGCCGCGACGGCGCTGACGGCTGCGAGGCCGATCGCTCCGCCGATCTGGCGGCTCGTGTTGATCAGTCCCGACGCGACGCCGGCGTCGGCTCGCTCGACCCCCGTGAGGCCTGCGATCGTCACCGGCACGAACGAAAGGCCCATGCCGGCTCCGCCGAGGACGAACGCCGGGAAGAGATCCCAGAAGTAATGGCCGTGCACGGGCAGGCGCGTGAGCCATGCGACCGACACCGCCGACGCGAGGAGCCCGGCGGTGAGCGCCGGCCGAACGCCGACCCGCCCCACGATCGCCTGCGCCACATTCGACATGACGACGACCGCCAGCGCGAAACCGGTGAACGCGACGCCGCTTTCCATCGCGGAGTAGTGCAGGACGTCCTGCAGGTAGAGAGTGAGGAGGAAGAACTCCGAGAACGCGACGGTGCCGACGATTGCCATCGCCACGTTCGCTGCGGTCAGCGTGCGCGAGCGGAAGATTCGAAGGGGCAAGAGTGGAGAGGGCGAGCGCAGCTCGATCGCGACGAAGGCGAGCATCAGCGCCGCGGCGCCGCCGAAGAGCGTGAGCGTCACGGGTGCGCCCCAGCCGTCGCTCGTCGCGCGCGTCGTGGCGTAAACGAGCAGCATCAAACCGGCGGTGACGGAGGCAGCGCCCGGAACGTCGAAGTGGCGATGAGCGAGGCCGGCGCGGCCTTCGCGCAGGAGCAGCGGCGCGACGGCAATGGCAGCGGCGCCCACGGGAACGTTGATGAAGAAGATCCACGACCAGCTGAGATACGACGTGAGCACCCCCCCGAGCAGGACGCCGGCCGCAGCGCCGCTCCCGGATGCGGCACCGTAGATCCCGAGCGCGAGATTGCGCTCCCTACCCTCGGCGAACGTCGTCATGAGCAGAGAGAGCGCGGCCGGCGCGAGCAACGCGCCCCCGAGCCCCTGCAGCGCCCGGAAGCCGATCAACGAGGTCTCCGACCAGGCGAGGCCGCAGAGCAGCGAGCTCACCGCAAAGAGGGCCAGGCCCGAGACGAACAGCCTTCGGCGCCCGAGCAGGTCCGCGAGTCGACCGCCGAGCAGGAGTGCGCCGCCGAACATGATTGCGTACGCCGAGATCACCCACTGGAGGCCCGTCTGCGAGAAATCGAGATCGGTCTTGATCGAGGGCAGCGCGACGTTCACAATCGCGACGTCGAGAATGACCATGAACTGCGCAGTGACGATGAGCGCGAGGGCGCTCCAGCGCCGGTCGCCCTTCGTCACCTCCCGATCTCGTTGAGTTTCAAAATCGTTGGTCACATCAACGTTATAGCAGTCCAATCGTTGTCTGCGCTACACTCTTTGTCATGACCATCACAGACCCGCGGCCAGAGTCACCGAGCGGCCCGGTTTCGCGGTTCCCCGAGGAGCTCGTCAAGTCCGCGACCTTTCTGCTGAAGCGCCTGGGCTTCGCCGCCAAGGAGCGGGCGATGAAGGCCTACGACGACCTCGGGCTTCATCCGTACCACCACGCGATCCTCCTCCTGCTCGACGAGGGCTCGCGCGAGACGCAGGGCTCGATCGCCGATTCGCTCGGCTACGACCGCGGGCAGCTCGTGGGCCTGCTCGACGAGCTCGAGACGCACGGGCTGATCGAGCGCCGCCGCGATCCCAACGACCGGCGCCGCCACCTGGTTCAGCTCACTCCGGACGGGAAGCGGATGCTGCGCCGCCTCCGCGCGCTCGCGCGTCAGATCGAGGACGAGTTCCTGGCTCCCCTCGACGAAGAAGAGCGGGCGAATCTACATGCACTCCTGCTCCGCCTCGCGGAGAAGCACGAACCGAGCTGCGCTCTCGGGAGCCCCGAGCTCGGCGGCGCCGTCCCCAAGATCACCCCCGGCCGGTCGTAGACCTCAAGCGGCCGAGGCCCGCTGGATCAGCGCGTCTCGGATCGCCGGGACGAACTCGAGCTCGCCGCTCTGGACGAGCCAGCGCTCGAGCGCGAGGACCTCGCCCATCGACCACCCGGAGAGCCGCCGGGCTACCCACGCCCGGAAGTTGCGCTCTCCTTGGTCACTCAGTGCCCCGGGCTCGGGGCCCTCTGTTCCGTCCGACACGCGTACCTCGCTGACGTAGGGCGAGCCGCCAACACTGCCGGTCGCCGAACGGCCCGGCAGTGGGCCCAACCGGTGTCGTGCGGTACGGCTACCCGTACCACGCCGTCTGGCAGATTTGGCGTGTGGCGAACATGGTCGACCTCGACGAGCTCGCGCTGGCGATGCCGCAGGCGACCAAGGAGGTGTCCGACGACGGCCGGCCCGAGTACTACGTCCACGGCAAGCTCTTCTGCTTTCATCGCCGGCGTAGGCCGGATGCGATCGACGCCGAGACGGGCGAGCGTCTCGCAGACGTCCTCATGTTCCGCGTGGCCGATGTCGGGGTGAAGGAGCTCATGCTCGCCGACGAGCGTGGTCTGTTCTTCACGACGCCCCATTTCGACGGCTATCCCGCAGTGCTGATGCGCATCCCGAGCCTTGCGCGCCTCGATCGGGACGAGCTTGGCGACCTCGTCGCCGAGGCCTGGCTCACCCGGGCGCAGAAGCGCGTGGCGAAGGCCTGGCTCGCAGAGCACTCCGTCGAGGACGACTGAGCGGCTCCGCTAGGTCTCCGGGCCGACTCCCGGCGCGGCGTGAAGGCGCCAGGCTGAAACCGCCTCGTCGAACCCCTTGAGCTGGAGCGTCTCCTGGGTCGCCTCGAAACCGCGATCGCCGAGCCATCGAGCCACACGCCGGTGCGCTTCGTCGCTGAGGACGATCTCCCCGGCCGCCGCAGCCGTCTGCAGTCGCGCAGCGAGGTTCGTGGTCGTGCCGAGTACGGAGACGTTCCCGCCGGCGACAGTTCGGCCGACGACTGCGGGGCCGACCGCGATGCCGATCCCGACGCCGAGATCCAGAAGCCCCGCCTTCCCGCTCAAGGCAAGGGCGGCCTCGACTGCCTCTGTCGCATGATCGAGCCGCGTCCCAGTCGCATTGAACGTCGCCATGACGGCGTCGCCGGCGAACTTGTCGACGAAGCCGTGCTGGCGGCCGACCTCTGCTGCCGCCCAGCGATGGAGCGTCTCGATCCTGTCCGCCAGGTCGACCGGCGTCGTCGCTGATGCCACCGCCGTGTAGCCACGGATGTCCGCGAACATGGACGTCACCAGGCGCTCGCCTGCCTGTTTGAGCTCGGGCTCGGTTGCGGCGCTCTCCGCCGGAGATGCCGTCGGCTCCGGGAGGGCCAGGCCGAGTCGCGCGGCGGCAGCGCGCGCGAGCTCGCGGACGAGAAGTGCGCCCGCCGCGTCGGCGTCGGCAGAGACGGCCGTCAGCTCCTCCGCGGCCTCCTCGAGCGAGCCGGCCTGACCGCGGGCCTCCGCAGCCAGCGTTCGCGCTCGCCATTCGACGAGTCGGTAGCCCCGAGCCCCGGCTTCCTGCGCCGCTCGTGCCAGCAACGCCTCGGCGTCGGTAGCGGCACCGCTTGCGAGCAGGATCCGGCCCTGTGCCTCGTCGAGGAAGGTGGCACCGACATCGGTCGGGTTCCGGCGTCCTGAATCCACCACCGCCTGGGCAGCTTCGAGGAGCCCGGCGGTGGCGAATGCCTCGACGGCGACGGCGAGCGCGTCGTTGTACGGGACGATGTGATCGGCATGGCTCGCGATCTCGCGCGCGAGCTCGACCGCCTCGTCGAGACGCCCGTCGGAGAGCCGCAGGCGGACCTGCGGGATTGCGTCGTAGATGATGTCCTGCAGTTCGGCGCGGGCCGAGGGGGGAGGGAGCGTCGCCGCGGCTTCTTGGAGCTCTCCGAGCTCGAGCAGCACTTCCCCGAGCTCGACCTTCGCGCGCCAGCGGACCTTTTCGCTCGCCCCGCCAAGGGATGCGTCGTGTGCGTCCCTCGCGGCTTCGAGAGCGCCGTGCAGGTCGCCCTCGGCGCGGCGAGCCCAGCTCGTCGCAATCCCGATCATGTCGGTGATCACGGGCGGCCCGGGCTCCGCTGCGAGCGCGTCCAGGCGATCGCCGATGCCGGCCGTCATCGTGTGCAGCCGGGTCCACGCGTCGTTGTAGGCGATGTTGTGTGCGATGAACGCAAATCCACGTCGGCGCGCCTCCTCGAAAGACTCGTCGAGAGCCTTCATCCCCTCCGCCGTGGAGCCCGTGTCGATCATCGCGAGCGCGACCCACGACGTCGCCCACACGCGCTCGAAATCCGCCTCCGCCGCGCGAGCGACCTCAACGGCTTTCCTCGACATGTCGAGGCTGCGGGCATTGTCCAGCTCGAACTTGTCGAGGCCGGCGATCCTCATGTACGCGACGGAGAGCTCCGCCGACGGGCCCTGTTCCTCCAGCACGAGCCTTGCCCGCTCGAATTCCCCTCGAGCCTCGACGGGACGGCTTTGCTCCCAGCGACAGCGCCCCAGCACGAGCCTGTAGCGCGCCGCCTCGACCTCTTCTCCTTCGTTTTTGAGGCTGGCAACACCTTCGACCAGTACCTCCTCCGCCGCGGCCGTCCTTCCGTCCATCCACAGGACTTGCCCCATGCGACAGAGCAGCCGTGCACGCACCAGCGGGTCGCGGACATGGGGGAGCGCGCGATCCAGTAGCTCGAGCGCGTCGGCGAATGCGAGAGACGCCTCGGCCTCTTCCGCGGCATCAAGGCACGCTGGCACCGCCTCGTCGAAGCGAGCGGCTCCGAGGAGGTGGCGCGCAACCTCGAGCGAGTCGGCCCCCGCCGCACGGGCGACATCCGCCGCGCGGCTATGGATCTCCTGGCGCCGTGGCAGGACGATCTCGTCCGCGACGGCCTCCTGGGTGAGCGCGTGCCGCCAGCGGTAAGCGGCCCTGGTGCTGCCGAGCTCTTCGAGCAGCTGCTGGGCGACTCCGACGTGGAGCGCAGCGTTGACCGCCGGCGCGGGAACGCCTGCGACGGCGACGAGCATGGCGTGGTCGAACGTTCTTCCGAGCACGGCCGCAGCCTGAAGCGCGTCGGCGTCGGCCCGGTCAAGGCGCGCGAAGCGGAGCAGGATCGTGTCCCGGACCGTTTCCGGAATACGCATATCTTCGGACGAGCGCTGCTGCCAACCGTCTGCCGTGCGAAAGAGGTCACCGTGATCCATGGCCTCTCTGAGCATCTCCTCGAGAACGAACGGATTTCCCTCCGTCCGGAGGTGCATCAGGCTGGAGAACTCGGGGCCGATGCTCTCTTCGTCGAGGATCGACGCGATCATCTCTGCGATCTCCCCGCGCTCGAGCCTGGAGAGCGTGACCAGGTCTGCGATGCCGGAACGGCGCCACGCCTGCAACAGCGGCGCAAGTGGATGCCGCCGGTCGAGCTCGTCGCTGCGATAGGTGACGAGCAGAAGCGACCGCATGTTCGCCAGCCGGCGGGCGAGGTGGTCGAGCAGCTCCCGGGTAGCAGCATCGGCCCAGTGGACGTCCTCGACGACTAGCAGGAGGCCGTGCTCGCGCGCCGGCATCGCGAGCAGCGCGACGACGGCCTCGAACAGGCGAAGCTTGGCCTGCGCCGGATCGCCGACGGGCGCCGTGAGGTCGCCGCTGCCGAGCTGTGGGAAAAGCTGGGCTAGCTCCCGCCGCGCGCCACCGAGCTGCTCGGCAAGCCGCTTGGTGTCCTGAACTGACAGATAGTTGCCTACAGCCTCGACGAGCGGGAGATAAGGGAGCGGAAGCTCCGCCTCGCTGCACGACCCCCAGAGAACTTCGCAGCCGAGGCGGCCCGCGCTTTTGGCCAGCTCCGTTGCCAGTCGCGTCTTCCCCATCCCGGCCTCGCCGCCGAGCGCGACGAAGCGGCTCTCGCCGCGACGTGCCGCAAGCAGCGCGTCTTCGAGCACGAAGAGCTCCTCGTCCCTCGCGACGAGAGTGGGGCAGAGCGCGCGATCCAGCACGAACCGATTGTCCCATCCGGCACCACGACGACGTTGGAGACGATCCGGCTTCGATCGTTCCCGCCGCGTCGCTCCTAGAACGATCGGTCAGGAATGCCCGAAGCGCACCTTCGGCAGAAGCCGGTCGAGCCAGCGCGGAAGCGCCCAGGCATGACGTCCGAACACTCGCAGCAGCGTCGGGATCAGCACGAGCCGCACGAGCATCGCGTCGAGGAGGACCGCGATGCCCAGGATGACGCCCATCTCCTTCGGCGGCAGTGGGCCTGACAATGCGAAGGTGAAGAAGACCGCGACCATCACGGCCGCCGCGGCGAAGATCACCCGGCCCGAGTGGGCGAGGCCGCCGATCGATGCCTCACGCGCGTCTCGGGAACGGTCCCAGTGCTCCTTCGCCGACGAGAGCAAGAACACCGTGTAGTCCATCGAGATCGCGAAGATCATGGCGAAGAAGAAGACCGGTGCCCACGCATCCATGAAGCCCTGCGACTCGAAGCCTAGGAGCCCGGCCCCGTGCCCGTTCTGGAAGATCAGCCGGCCGATGCCGAAGGCGGCGCCGGTCGCCAGGAGGTTCGTCAGGACGCCGAGCGCGGCGATCAACGGCGCCTGCAGCGCAACGAGGAGCAGGAGGAAGCCGAGTGCGAGCACGACACCGATCACAATGGGTGTCTTGGCAGCGAGGGCCTGCTCGAGGTCGTGGTTCTCGGCGGCGGCGCCGCCGACGAGCGCATCAGCGGGCAGTGCGGCGCGAAGTCGGTCGATCGTTCGCCCGACCGACTTGCTCGACGGGTCGGCGTTGGGGACGGCCTGGACGAGCGCGAGGCCGCCGCGACCCGTTTGAGCAGGAAGCACACGTGCGATGCCCGGGTCCGTTCGCGCAACCTGCGTGACGCGGGAGACTTCGCCGCGCGGTGCGACGATCTGAAGCGAGCCCGGCGCTCCGACTCCGAATGCCTGCTGAACCTGCGTATAGCCGACGCGTGATCCGTCCGATGCCGGGACGACCCTGATCGAGGGCATCCCCGTCTTCAGTCCGAGGATCGGCAGCGCGAGCAGCACAAGGACGATCGTCGCCGCAGGACCGAATATGTGCGGGTGGCGCCAGAGCCGCTCTCCCCAGCGCGCGAAGCGAGCGGAGCGATGCTCGCCGGAGTGCACCCAGCGAAGGGGGAGCGCGTCCACCTTCGTCCCGAGCCTCGCGAGCACGGCGGGAAGCAGAGTCAGCGTCGCGGCAAGGACGAAGACGACGCTGAGCATGATCCCGAGCGCCATCGAGCGGAAGGCCGGGCTCGGCACGAGCATGACCGCTGAGAGCGAGACGAGCACGGTCAGCCCGGAGAAGAGGATCGCCTTGCCGGCGGTGTCCATCGTGACCGCGACGGCCTCGCGGACCTCGAGGCGAGACCCGAACAGGGCGCCGCGGAACCGATGCACGATGAAGAGGGCGTAGTCGATGCCGAGCGCGAGCGCGAACATCAGCGCGAAGTTCATCGCCCAGATCGAGATCTCGAAGCCGTGCGTCAGCACGGTCAGCAGCCCGGCCGAGGCAACGAGCCCGATGATCGTCAGGAGGAGCGGCAGCCCAGCCGCGACGAGCGACCCGAACGCGAGCACGAGGATCGCCATCGTCACCGGCCAGGAGAAAAGCTCCGACTTCAGCATCGCGTTTCGGTTGGCGGTGTTGAAGTCGCTCCACATCCCCGATGCGCCGGTGAGGGAGACCTGGACACCCGGTGCGCCGGCGGCGCGCAGCTTCGACTTCAGCGTGTCGGCGGCGGCCACCATCGCCGTCGGGTCGCCCTTCGCCCCGGCCGTCACGAGCGCTGTGTGGCCGTCGCTCGAGATGCTCGAGCGCGGCGACGGCCCCTGGACCGAAGCGACGTGCTCGTTCGAACGCAGGATGCGCTGGACGCGCTCGACAGTCTGCGCGAATGCAGGCGCGCTTGTCGTCTCGTTCGACGAGTGAACGACGACCATGAGCGCCGAGCTCGAGAGGCCTTTGAAGTTCTGCTGGATCAGGTCGCGAGCCTTGACCGACTCGGACCCGTTCGCCTGCCAGCCGGCGCCCGAGAGCGCAGTCTCGACCTTCGGCGCGAAGGCCGCGAGGGCGACGGCGACGACCACCCAGGTGATCGCAACGGCACGAACATGGTCGACCGTCCAGCGACCCAACCGGCCGAGCGGCCCGACCGCCGCCGGCGCCCCCGTCGCCGGGGTTCCGGCCCGCGGGGCACTAGCGATCGCGCTCATCGTCTTCGCCCCTTCATCAGGCCGTCACTCCGACGACCAGATCTCGTAGCGCGCTCAGGTGTCGCTGCGCTGACCCGCAAACCTGCTCGCAGAGTGCGAAGACGCTCTCGTCGACGATCCGATAGTGGACGTGGTTGCCGTCCTTGCGCCGACCGAGGATCCCCGCTGCGGCGAGCAGGGCCAGATGCTTGGAGACGTTCTGCTGCGACGCCTCCAATGCGTCGGAGAGCTCTCCGACGGTGGCCTCGCCTTCGCGGAGTCGATCGAGCAGGCGGATCCGCATTGGCTCGGCGAGTACGCGAAAGCGTCGGGCGACGAGCTCGGCGAGGTCGTCGGGGACTGGATGGGGCAGCGGCACGCGTAGCTCCTACACTCGACAACGAATCAGTTGTAGAGATGTATAGCACACGGCAGTCCGACCACGGACGTGCCCGCGGCCTGCGCGCTCAGCTCGGAGTCCCGGCCGAGCTCACAGCTCACGACACCTCGTCGAGCCGCCCCGTCTTGACGTCGTAGACGAAGCCCCGCACGCTGTCCTTGCGCGGGATGAACGGGCTCGCGTTGATTCTCGCGATCGACTGGCGCACGTCCTCGTCGAGGTCGTCGAAGGCCTCGGCCGCCCACTCCGGCTTGATCCCGGTGTCGTGCTGCACCTGGCGACGGAAGTCGTCGTCGCTGAAGGTGAGCATGCCGCAATCGGTGTGGTGGATGAGAATGATTTCCTCGGTGCCGAGGAGGCGCTGGGAGATCGCGAGGGAACGGATCGCGTCGTCGGTGACGACGCCGCCCGCGTTCCGGATCACGTGCGCGTCGCCCTCGCTCAGCCCAAGAAGGCCGTAGGGGTTCAGGCGCGCGTCCATGCAGGCGACCACCGCGACCCGCTTCCCAGGCGGGACCGGCAAGTCGCCCCGACTGAACTGGTCCGCGTACGACTCGGCATTGCGCACGAGCTCGTCGGTCACGCTCACTGGTGCCTCCTCTCGTCGGCCGCCCCCGTCGGCGACACTTCACGAAATGAAGCAATACCTGATCCGACCGGCCCTCCGCCCCGCGACTAGCTCGGCTGAGCGGGAAGGAGGGGGATAGCCTGACCCTCGTGGCCGCCACGGAGAGAGCGCTCCTGACCCGGCTGATCCTGCTCTCGCTGGCGGCGTCGCTGGCGACGATCGCGCTGAAGACCGTCGCGTGGCGCCTGACCGGGTCTGTCGGGCTGCTCTCGGACGCGATCGAGTCGGTGGTCAACTTCGTCGCCGCCGCGGCCGCTCTAGTGGCGATTCGCTGGGCGAGCCGGCCGTCGGACGAGGAGCACATGTACGGCCACGAGAAGGCGGAGTACTTCGCGGCCGGGATCGAGGGGTTCCTGATCATCGCTGCCGCCGCCTCGATCGCGGTGGCCGCGGTCGGCCGACTCATTCATCCCGCCTCGATCGACGACGTCGGAGTCGGCCTGGCGATCTCGGCGCTCGCGTCGGCAGTGAACCTGGCGGTCGGGCTTGCGCTGATCCGTGTCGGCCGGGGCCATCGTTCCATCGCCCTCGAGGCGGACGGCAGGCACCTGTTGACAGACGTAGTGACCTCCGTCGGCGTGATCGTCGGCGTCGCGATCGTCGCGATCACCGGCTGGCGCGTCCTGGACCCGTTGATCGCGCTCGCCGTCGCCGCGAACATCGTTCTTACCGGGTTGGCGCTGATCCGCCGCTCCGGCGGCGGCCTTATGGACCGTGTCCTTCCCGAGGCGGAGCAGGCCGCAGTCCGCGCGGCGCTCGCGCCGTTCGCGGCCGAAGGAGTCGGCTTCCACGCGCTGCGAACACGCCGTTCGGGCCGGCGCTCGTTCGTCTCCGTGCACGTTCTCGTTCCCGGCGACTGGAGTGTTCAGGAAGGGCATCGCGTGCTCGAGCGGGTCGAGCTCGCCGTGAGGCAGGCCGTCCCCGGCACGACTGTCTTCACGCATCTCGAGCCCGTCGAAGACCCGGCCTCACTAGAGGACACCGAGCTCGACCGAGTGGAGGGCTGAGCGCCCGTCCCCCGCTTCGAGGCGCCGCCTCGACTGTGGCGGGCGGAGACGGTGATCGGCATCCGGGCGTGATCCGTAGTTGTCCGGGCCCGCGATTCAGCGGCATCCCCGATGTGTCGCAGCCGGGCACGTTGCACAATGGCCTTGCGTCGAAGGAGGTGGTTGGTCTGCCTGCCGGTGTGCTCACGAAAGACGACCGGACGGCGACGGCTTCGCTTCGATCCTCGAGGCTCGCCGTGGCGGCTG
>DASUXI010000068.1:0-4460 GCA_036377995.1 Gaiellaceae bacterium | reverse complement strand
CCGGCAAGCGCACACCACAGCCTCGAGGTGTACGTGTCGCAGCTGCGGAAGCTGCTGGCCAACGGGGATCAGCCTCTCAGCACTCGCCCCCGCGGGTACGTGCTGAATGTCGACGCCGATGAGCTCGATCTCGTCCGGTTCGAAAGGGTCACCGAGGAGGGACGGCGCGCGCTGCGTGAGGGCAACCCCGCCCTCGCCTCCGACCGTCTGCGCGAAGGCCTCGAGCTCTGGCGAGGGCCGCCGCTGGCGGATCTCGCGTTCGAATCCTCGGCGGCGTTCGAGGTAGCGCGGCTCGAGGAGCTACGACTGGCGGCGCTCGAGGATCGCATCGAGGCCGACCTCGCTCTCGGACGCCACCACGGCCTGGTGGGCGAGCTCGATCGTCTCGTGGGCGAGCAGCCGCTCCGTGAGCGTCTGCAAGGCCAGCTGATGCTGGCGCTCTACCGCTGCGGCCGCCAAGCGGAGGCGTTGGACGTCTACCGCGAGACGCGGCGCAGGCTTGTCGAGGAGCTCGGGATCGAGCCGGGCCCGGAGCTCCAGCGCCTCGAGAAGGCGATCCTGGAGCAGGATCCGGCCCTCGAGGCGCCGCCTCAGGCGATGCCACCTTTCCGCCGCCGCAACCTCTTGCCGGTCGTCGTCGCAGCGGCCCTGCTGGTCGCCGCCCTCGCACTCGGCGGCTACTTCCTCTTCGGCCGCGGAGAGCACGGGCTCGCAAAGATCGACGCTAACGCGGTCGGCCTCGTCGATCCCAGCAGCGGCACCATTCGCGCCGAGGTCGCCCTCGACGACCGGACGACGTCCGCGACGGCTGGCTTCGGCTCGGTCTGGTTGACACACTTCAGCGAAAATCGAGTCTCCCGGATCGATCTGCGGACACGCACGGTGCGGCAAACGCTCGAGGTCGGCCGCGGGCCGACAGGGGTCGCCGTCGGCGGCGGCAGCGTGTGGGTGGCAGCGCTCGACGGGACCGTCTCCTGGATCGACCCGGCTGCCAATACCGTCGTCAAGACGATTCGGGTCGGGAACGGTGCCAGCGGCGTCGCATTCGGCCTGGGGGCAGTCTGGGTCGCTAACACCAGCGACGACACGCTCTCGCGCATCGATCCTCGCCAGGGACGAGTTACCGCCGTCATCCCGGCAGGAGGCGATCCGACGGGCGTCGCCGTTGCAGACGGCGCGCTCTGGACGACCAACCGGGTCGACGCGACCGTGTCTCGGATCGATCCGCGAACAAGAGCGGTCGTCGACACGGTTCACGTCGGGAACGGGCCTGACGCGATCGTGGCGAGCGCGGGCGCGATCTGGGTCGCGAACAGCCGCGACGGCACCGTGTCGCGCATCGACCCGCGGACGAACGCTGTCACGGCCACGACGCGTGTCGGAGACACGCCTGCCGGCCTAAGTGTCGCCGGAGACGCCATGTGGGTCGTGAGTGAGTTCTACGGCACGCTCTCCCGGCTCGATCCGAGCACAGGCGTGGTCGTCGCGACCCATCGCCTCGGCGACGTGGTCACTGCCGTCGCGGCGACCCGCGACGCAGTGTGGGTCGCCGCCGGACCGGAGGCGAAGACCCATCGCGGCGGTACTGCATTTACCGAGGTGCCCGTCGAGGGGCCGACGCTCGACCTCGACAATGCCTTCGCGTACGACACCGTCACGTGGAGCATCGTCACCAGCACGGGCGACGGCCTGACGGGTTTCAAGCGTGCCGGCGGCAGTACGCAGCTCGTCCCGGACCTCGCCACGACCTTGCCAGCGCCGGCCGACGGCGGCAAGCGTTACACGTTCACGCTACGCAAGGGCATTCGCTACTCGACCGGGAAGCCGGTTCGCGCCTCCGACTTCCGGCGGGCGATCGAACGAGACTTCAGGCTCGGCTCCCCCGGCGCCTTCCACTACACCAAGATCGTCGGGGCCTCCAATTGCGTGAAGCGGCCGCGCCGTTGCGATCTGTCACGCGGAATCGTCGTGGACGACGCCGCGCGCACGATCACGTTCCGACTCGAGGCGCGGGATCCGGAGTTCCTCTACAAGTTGACGTTCAACTTCGCCTATCCCGTCCCACCGGGCACGCCTGACCCCCGCAAGCTGCCGAACGACACGCTGAGCCAGCGTCCGACGCCAGGCACGGGACCGTACTTGGTCGCCGGTGTCGGACGGAACGAGCTCCGCCTCGTCCGCAATCCGTTCTTCCACGAGTGGTCGAAGGCGGCCCAGCCGGACGGCTACCCCAACGAGATCGTCATGCGCCTGCGGCGAACGCTCGACGATGCCGCCGCGATCCGGGCCGTCGACCGAGGCGAGCTCGACTGGATCAGCTGGGCGGGCCCGAGCACGATTTCCGACCTTCTCCTCCATCACCGGAGCCGGCTCCGCGTCAACCCCTACCAGGCGACGGTCTACATGGCGCTGAACACGCACGTTCCTCCGTTCGACGACATCCGGGTGCGGCGGGCACTCAACTACGCCGTCGACCGCCGGGCGCTGGTCGAGCGGCTCGGCGGCAGTGTGGTCGCGACCCCGACCTGCCAGGTGCTCCCGCCCGGCTTTCCCGGCTACCACCCGTATTGCCCCTACCGGGGCGCCGACCTGGCCAAGGCGCAGAGGCTCGTCGACGCCTCGGGCACGAGAGGCATGAAGGTCACCGTCTGGTCGCTGGCCGAAGTCGGGCCGCAGACAGGCCGTTACTTCGTCTCGTTGCTCCGGAGCCTCGGCTACCGCGCGAGGCTCAAGCAGCTCGGTTTCGGCACCTACTTCGACACGATTCGGGACAGCCGAAACAACGTGCAGATCGCATTGGACTTCTGGGTCGCCGACTATCCGGCAGCCTCGAACTTCATCAGCACGCTGCTCAGCTGCGGAAGCTTCGAGCGCGCGAGCCCGGCTAACCTGAACACCGCCGGCTTCTGCAACCGGCGCATCGACGCCCAGATCCGGCGCGCGCTCGAGCTGCAGGGGACAGATCAACGGGCAGCGAACGCCCTTTGGGCCCGGATCGACCGCCAGATCACGGACCAGGCGCCTTGGGTGGCGACGAACAACCGGAACTTCGTCGCCCTCCTCTCGAAGCGAGCCGGGAACTACCAGTTCAGCCCGCAGCTCGGCATGCTCATCGACCAGCTCTGGGTTCGCTAGCTGTAAGACCCAAGCACGTTGGTTCTGGTGATCGGGGCTCGGTGGGCGAGTGCTGCGTGTCGGCGTCGATGGTTGTAGTGCCAGAGCCAGCCGTCAAGGGCGGCCGTGCGTTCTGCGCTTGAGCGGTAGATCGCGCCGTAGGCCCAGCCGCCGAGCATGGTGCGGATGAAGCGTTCGGCTTTGCCGTTGGTCTGTGGGCGGCGCGGCCTGGTGCGAAGGTGACGGATGCCGAGTCGCCGACAGGTCAGAGCGTGGATTGCCGAGATGTAGGCGCTGCCGTTGTCGGTGAGGACGCGCTCGACCCGGATGCCGTGGCGGGCGAAGAAGGTGAGCGCGCGCCGCAGGAACGCAATCGCGCTGGCCGCCTTTTCGTCCGGGAGCACTTCGGCGTAAGCGAGCCGACTGTAGTCGTCCACAGCGACATGGACGTACTCCCAGCCGGTGAGACCGCGGCGGCGTCCGGTGCCGTCGTCTCGGCGTGGTCGGCCCTTGCCGGGCAGGCGGCCACCAACCCTTTTGCCGGCACCGCCCTCGATGCGGCCAAGCTTCTTGACGTCGATGTGCACGAGCTCGCCCGGCCGGGAGCGCTCATAGCGGATCGCCGGCTCGAGCCCGATCCGGCCCAGGCGACCGACCCCAGCTCGCGTCAGGACAGCCGAGACGGTCGAAAGCGGCATCGCCAGTGTCTCCGCGATCTCCGCCGCGGTCATCCGCAGCTGCCGCAGCGCCACGATCGCCGCGACCCGGTCGCTCGGCGTCCGGTTCGCGACTCGCCTTGGCGCCGAGGAGCGGTCATGCAGCCCAGCCTCGCCCTCGTAGCGGTAGCGGCCAACCCATTTGCGCGCGCACCGCACGCTGACCCCGGCGGCCTCGGCCGCCGCGGTCAGCGTCCATCCCTGCTCAACCCGCCCTACCAGCAACAGTCGGCCGCTCCAGCTGAGCGCCGCATTACCGTGAAGCTTCATCCGTGGCCTCCTTGGACTGAGCTGCCTCGACAGCGCTCAGCCTCCAAGGCGGCCCGGATGAACCAACGTGCTTAGGAACTACACCTAGGCGACGTCGCGGAGCTTGATTGCGTCCGCGAGAGCGCGCAGCTTCTTCAGGCTCTGGTTCTCGATCTGGCGGATCCGCTCGCGGGTGACGTTGAACGTACGACCGACCTCGTCGAGCGTCCGTGGATGCTGGCCGTCGAGCCCGTAGCGGAGCTCGAGCACCTGCCGCTCACGGCTCGAGAGCGTGCCGAGGATCTTGCGGAGCGTCTCCTTGCGCATCGTGATCTCCGCCTCCTCGTCCGGAAGCGGGAGGTTCTCGTCCGTGAGAAAGTG
>DASUXI010000067.1:0-3893 GCA_036377995.1 Gaiellaceae bacterium | reverse complement strand
CTCTCTGCCAGGCGGTCGACCAGTGCAAGCTCGGGCGCCAGAGCGAAGAAGGTCGCGCCGAACAGCGTGTCGGCGCGAGTCGTGAATACGGGGAGGTCCAGGTCGAGCTCGTCGATCCGGAAGAGCACCTCGGCGCCCTCCGAGCGCCCGATCCAATTCCGCTGCATCGCCAGCACGCGCTCGGGCCATTCGAGGCCCTTCATGTCGTCGAGCAGATGGTCCGAGTAGGCGGTCGTGCGGAAGAACCACTGCTCCACCTTCCGGGCCTCGACCTCCGCTCCGCAGCGCTCGCAGTGGCCGTCTCTGACCTGCTCGTTCGCGAGCACGGTCTGGTCGTTGGGGCACCAGTTCACGACCGCGGCCTTGCGGTAGGCCTGGCCGGCCTCGAACAGCTTCAGGAAGAGCCATTGCGTCCAGCGGTAGTACTCGGGCTCGTGCGTCGACAACTCGCGTGACCAGTCGATCGCCCAGCCGAGCCGCTTCATCGTCTTGCGGATCGCGATGATGTTCCGCTCGACGATCTCGCGAGGATGCTCGCCCTCGCTGATGGCCGCGTTCTCGGCGGGCAGGCCGAAGGAGTCGTAGCCCATGGGGCGCAGCACCTCCGACCCGGTCCGCCGGTAGAAGTGAGTGAGGACGTCGCCGAGCGTGTAGACGAGCACGTGGCCGATGTGCAGCGAGCCCGACGGGTACGGAAGCATCTCGAGCACGTAGTTCTTGCGCGGGCTCCGAGGGGCACCGGGCTCGGGGTTCGGCAGCTCGAAAGCGCGGCTCTCTTCCCAGACCCGCTGCCACTTCGCCTCGACTGTCCCCGCGTCGTACCTGTCCATGATCACCCTCTGAAACGAAAAAGCCTCTCGGATGAGAGGCCGTCGGGAGCTGGCGCGGCCCTCGCCGCGATGGCTCCCCTGACTACAGAAGCAGTCCCTTCATTGCCGCGGACTGTAGCAAGCGGCTAGCGTCGGGTCAGCTAACCAAAGGAGGGCTCGATGGCGGGATTCACGGTGAAGAACCTGAAAGAGGTCGAGAACCAGGGCGTCAACTTCGGCATCGACGAGAACGAGATCGAGCTGCGAATGGCGAAGGACCCGCTCGAGTGCGAGCACTGCGGGATCTCTTACCTGAAGCTCGGCAAGAACTACCGGGTCCCCTGGGGCCACAACCACAAGACACAGGAAGAGGTCTTCATCCTCATCAGCGGGAGCGCCCGCATGAAGGTCGAGGACGAGCTCGTCGAGATGGCGCCTTTCACGGCCGTGCGCGTCGCACGCGAGGCGATGCGGGGCTACGAGGCCGGACCGGAGGGCGCAGAGCTGCTCGTCATCGGCGCGCCGCGGACGGGCGGCGGCGACGCCGACATCGAGCACGGCTGGTGGGACGACTAGAGGATCTGCTCGCGCTCTTCCCCGATTCGGCTCGGGTCGACGACGGCCGCCTGAGCGTCGGGGGGATTCAGGTGTCGGCGCTCGCCGACGAGTTCGGGACGCCGCTCCTCGTCTACTGTCGCCGCACGCTGCTCGCCCGCGCGCGGGCCTATAAGGCCGTCGAGCAGGATGCCCTCGTCGTCTACGGGACGAAGGCGTTTCCGAACGTCGCGGTGATGCGGCTGCTCGCGGGCGAAGAGCTCGGCGCGGACGTCTCGACCCTCGGGGAGCTCGGGTTCGCCCTTCGAGCCGGGATTCACGGTGACCGCCTCGTGTTCCACGGCAACAACAAGTCCGACGAGGAGCTCCGAGCAGCTGCGGATGCCGGCGCGCTCGTCGTCCTCGACTCGTACGAGGAGGTCGACCGGGCGGCAGACGCGGGCGCGGGCACGGTGCTGATCCGCATCACGCCGGGCATCGAGGCGGTGACGCACCGGGCCATCCGGACCGCGCACGCCGAGTCCAAGTTCGGCCTCGCTCCCGACGATGCGGTCGAGGCCTCCCGGGCCGCGCTCGCCGCCGGGCTCGACCTCGCCGGATTCCACGTCCACATCGGCTCCCAGCTCGTACGCGCGGACGAGAGCCTGCTCGCCGTCGAGCGCGTCGTCGACGTCGCGCAGAAGTGTCGGGCGGAGCTCGGCTGGTCGGCGCGCATCTTCGACCTCGGTGGCGGTCTCGGCGTCCGCCAGGCGCTCGGCGACGACTTGCCGAAACCGGCGGCGTTCGCGGGGGCGCTCGTCGGCCACCTGCGAGAGCGCTGGCAGCAGCCCGCGCGCGTGATCCTGGAGCCGGGCCGGTCGCTCGTGGGCCCCGCGGCGTGCACCATCTACCGGATCGGGGTCGTCAAGCAGACCGGCGGTGTGACATACGCCGCGGTCGACGGAGGGATGTCGGACAATCCGCGCCCTCAGCTCTACGGCGCCCGTTACGAGGCGCTCTTGGCCGACCGCGCGGACGAGGACGTCGCGGACCCGATCAAGATCGCCGGCAAGCACTGCGAGTCGGGCGACGTCCTCATCGACGGCGTCGAGCTTCCCGAGCCGAGACGCGGTGACCTCCTGGCCGTGCCGGCGACCGGCGCCTACACGCTCGCCATGGCTTCGAACTACAACGGCGTGCCACGCCCGGCGGCGGTGCTCGTCGCCGACGGCCGGGCCGAGCTGATCAGGCGCCGCGAGCCCGTCGACGACCTGCTCAGGCTCGAGCCGTAGCGAATCCCGGCCGGATGAGCCGCGGCGGCGCCACGAGCCTCGCGTCCTTGACAGGCGGGTTCACGGGCTCGGCGAGCGGGAGGGCGCCGAAAGACGCGTGCCGGCGCTCCTCGGGCGCGTCCGCGTACAGCGTCGTCCGCTGCCGGGGAATGCGACCCACGGACCTGATCACGTCCTCCATCTGCTCCGGGGAGAACTCCTGTCCGTGCTCCGCGCCGGCGGCTCGAGAGATCGACTCGTTCATCAGCGTTCCACCGAGGTCGTTGACGCCGGCGCGAAGCGCGGCGGCGACGCCCTCCGCCCCGAGCTTCACCCAGGAGACCTGCACGTTCGTGATCCACGGATGCAGCGCGAGCCGGGCGACGGCGTGCACGAGCAGCGTCTCGCCGAAGGTCGGGCCCGAGCGCGCTTGCCCGCGCAGCCAGATCGGCGCCTCCATGTGCACGAACGGAAGCGGCACGAACTCGGTGAAGCCGGCCGAGCGCTGCTGCTGCTCGCGCGTCCGGAGCAGATGGCGCGCCCAGTTCCGCGGCCCGTCCACGTGGCCGAACATCATCGTCACGTTCGAGCGGAGCCCGGCCCGGTGGGCCGTATCGTGGACCTCGAGCCACTGCGCGGTGGTGACCTTGTCCGGGCAGATCACCCGGCGCACCTCGTCGTCGAGGATCTCGGCCGCTGTGCCAGGCAAAGAGCCCAGCCCGGCGGCGCGCAACTCTTCGAGATAGTCCGTCAGCGCAAGACCGAGCGTCGCGGCCCCCTGCCAGATCTCGAGGGCCGAGAACGCGTGCACGTGCAGGTCGGGAAGCGCCTCCTTGATCGCACGGACGACCGACAGGTAATAGCCGCCGTCGAACGCGGGATGGATGCCGCCCTGGAGGCAGACCTCCGTCGCTCCGCGCTCCCAGGCTTCCTCGCATCGGCGGACGATCTCCTCGTGCGGGACGAGGTAGGGGGCGCCGCGCAGATTGGCCGCGAGCTTTCCCTTCGAGAACGCGCAGAACCCGCAGCGGAAATAGCAGACGTTCGTGTACTGGATGTTGCGGGTGACGACATAGCTCACCTCGTCGCCGCAGGTCTCGCGCCTCAGCCGGTCCGCGGCCGCGAAGACGCAGTCCCGTTCACGCCCGCGCGCGCGGAAGAGCCGAACGACCTCGTCCTCGCCGAGCTCGTCACGCGAGTCGACCGGCAGCGCGTCTCGGGGGATGAACGGGACCGAGCCCGTCTCGCCCGGCGACCAGCCGTCCTCGCGCGCCAGCCC
>DASUXI010000066.1:0-2617 GCA_036377995.1 Gaiellaceae bacterium | reverse complement strand
GACCGCGTCGGCGTAGCGGCGGATCTCTCGCTGCGCGGTCTCGGCGGCGCGCAGCGAGACGAAGTTCATGAGCGCCCGCGCGTTCACCGTCCAGAAGAACTCCGTATACGCGCCGACGGGCATCACCGAGCGGGCAAGCTCGCGCGCGACACCCGCTTCGACGAGTCGCTCGTACGTCGCGAACGCGTGGTCGTAGACCTCACGCAGCTCCTCGCGAGCGAGCTCTGCGATCTCGGCGTCGACCGGCTCGAACGAATAGGCGCCGGGCTTGCCGACCTGGGAGCGCACGTCCTCGGGCTCCGGGAGGTAGAAGTCGTCCGTCGCCTTGGCGTATCGCATGCTGAACTCGTTGAAGGAGCCCACGCGGTGACGAAACCACTCGCGCGCGACGAAGATCGGAGCGCGGACGTGGAACCGGAACGAGTTGTGCTCGAACGGCGTGCCGTGTCTGTCGCGCATGAGGAACCGGATCAACCCCTCGTCCGACTCGTCCATCTCCTCTTTGCGCCGGGCGAAGCTGACGCGGGCGGCGTTGACGACGGAGAGGTCGGTCGCCATCGAGCCGTCCAGGCGGACGAACCCGTGGTCGAGGACGCGGATCGCGTCGTCGGCTATGACTCTGTCGGTCGTGGCCACAGGTGAAGCGAGTGTAACCGGGGTGCAGGTCGGCACCTCCGGCTGGTCCTATCCGTCCTGGAAGCCCGGCTTCTACCCGGCCGGGACGCCGTCGAAGGAGTTCCTCCGCTTCTACTCCGAGACCTTCTCCACCGTCGAGCTCAACACGACGGGCTACCGCCTGCCGAGCGAGGAGCAGTTCGAGCGGTGGGCGGAGCAGACGCTCCCTGGCTTCACCTTCGCGCCCAAGCTTGCGGGCAATCGGCCCGGGATCCTGCGAGAGTTCGCCGGCCGAGTGCGTGTCCTCGACGACCGGCTCGGCCCCGTGCGCGTACAGCTGAAGAGCGCACGCGACGAGGGGATGATCGAGCTGATCCTCGGCTCACTCGATCCCGGCGTTCGGGTCGCGTTCGACCTCGAGCATCCCTCCTGGGACGGCATCGAGCCTCGGCTCGCAGCCGCCGGCACGACCCGCGTCAACGATCTCGAGCAGGAGGCGCCTTTCAGATACGTGCGCTTCCGCGACCCGCCGTATTCCGACGAGGAGCTACGCGCGTGGGCCGATAGGCTTCGCGTCGTCGACGAGCCGACGTTTGCGTACTTCAGGCACGAAGACGAGCCCACCGCGCCGGCCTATGCGCGGCGCCTGCTCGAGTTGCTGTGACCACGGCCGCGACTAGTGCCTGCGGCACTGCTTGTCGACCCCGAGGATGGAGTCGAGCACGGCGTTCTGCTGCCGCTCGTAAGCGACGTCGGACGGGTTGTTCGGGTTGTAGTCGTGCAGCCCGGGAACGGTGACGGTGACGTCCGGCGTCACTCCCGGCCCGTTGACGGTGATCCGATAGGCCGCGCCGTTCCCGGGGCCCCGAGGCGTGCTGGGGTAGCCGGGCGGGTGCGGATAGCCCCTGGTCGGGTCGAACGGATAGAAGCCGTAGCAGAAGATCCCCGTCGGGTTGTGCAGGAGGAACGCGTTCTCACGGCGCCAGCCCACTCCATAACGCGAGTTGAACGTGTCGAGATAGACGAGCCGTCCGTAGCCGTCCGTCGGAGCGCCGACACGGGTCGCGGTGAAGCCGTGCACCGGCTGTCCGTTATAGGTGACGCGCCCGAACACCTGGTGCCAGCGACCGTCGTACACCCAGTCCGTCCAGGCCTCGATTCTCGCGGTCGCTCCGGTCCAGTGCGAGAGATGGAGCTCCCACGCGCGCTGTGCAGGCAGCCACGGTGTCAGCCCGAGGTCGGGGAGAGGAGTCTGCCATGCCTGCGCGGCCCAGTAGGAACCGTCTGGCGCCGTGCAGGCGGTGACTAGAAACGCGAGCTTCGGACCGTCGTAGGGACGGCACGCGTTCCGGAAGCCGAGCCAGTAGCGACCACGTCCCGAGTAGTCCTTCCTGAAGCTGACCTGCGCAGTCCCAGCCGCGGGTGAACGGGCGTTGATCGCGCCCCAGGCGAGGACGTGCTGGAAGCGCCCGCGGGCGCGGTACGTGAGCAGCGCCTCGCCTCTCGCGTTGACGGCGAGCCGGACTCCCTGCGCGTTCCGGTCGATCAGCTGGGATGCGGCGGCGGGCGGGACGAGCGTCAGGGCGACCGCGCAGAGCGCGACCAGCGTGCAACTGCGGCCTTGCACGCGCGCAGAGTACCGCCTGTCTTCGATCCCCGCTTCCCCCGGACGGGGAACGCTCAGAAGCGCGCGGCTGCTCCCAGATGGCGCTCGTACGCGCCCGACTCGACGATCTCGGCGATCTGCCCGATCGCGAAGCGCAACTCCTCGTCGGTGTTGTAGTAGTGCGGCCCCAGGCGCAGGCCGGCATCGGGCCGGAAGTCGCAGAGGATCTGGCGGGCGGCGAGCTCCTTGTGCACAGCGGCGAACTCGGGCGTCCGCACCGTGACGGTCCCGCCGCGGCGATTCGGGTCACGCGGGCTGCCGACTTCGAAGCCGGCGCGGTCGACGAGCTCGATCAGGAGCGCCGTCTGGCGCAGCGAGCTCTCACGGATGCGTTCG
>DASUXI010000065.1:0-2339 GCA_036377995.1 Gaiellaceae bacterium | reverse complement strand
GAGCAAGCAGGCGACGAGTGCCGGTAGGTGCCGAGGCGGAAACTCGAGCCCGTGCGCCTCCGGCACGGATGCATACAGCTTCGCCGGACGCCCAGCACCGGGACCCGTTCGGCCCGAACGGCGCGAGAAGCTCGTGGCCAGGACGCCTGCCTGAACGAGCCGCTCGAGGCGGTTGCGGGCGACGCTGCGGTGGACGCCGAGCACGGCAGCGGCATCGTCGGCCGTCACGGGTTCGGCCGATCCACGGACGTAGAGGAGCGCCTCGCGGAGCTCGCTCTCGCCGACTGCGTTGAGGCGATCCAAGTCGATGGAAATCCTAGACCTCGTCGCCTGTCTTGTTTAGAGTGAATAGCGATGTTTAGAACGGCGAGGGAGTCGCTCGAGCCCGCGACCACCACGCCCGAACCGCAGTTGGCGGCGCTGCCGGACGGCGTTGATGGTCCCCTCGAGATTCCGTATGCGATCCGCTGGCTCGTGCCGAAGGGCGAGCGGTTCGCGAACTTCGACATCCTCAACGACAACGACACCCAGCTCGACTACTGGCGCCGGTTCGGCCACATCTACGCGGTCGGGATCCCGACGAAGAAGTGGCGGCTCGTCGTGGTGTCGGATCCAGAGCTCCTCGACGGAGTCGCAGGAGACGAAGACCAGTTCGGCAAGCCGATCGAGGAGATGAACTTCTTCGCCCAGCTGCAGAACACTCGTGGCGGCGGCATCTCGGTGATCGGTGACGGCGAGCACTACGAGCGCGTCCGCCGCGTCATGCTCCCCTGGTACTCGCCGCAAAACCAGCGAACGCAGCTTCCGGTCATGAAGGCGCAGGCGCAGAAACTTGTCGCGCGCTGGGCGGAGCTACCAGACGACGAGCCGATCGACGCGCGTTCGTGGATGGAGCGCTACACACTCGAGGTCTCCGGCCGCGGGGCGTGCAGGTACGACTTCGGGCTCCTGGAGAGCGGTGCGTGTCCGCACGCGTTCGCGCAGGCGGTTCCCGAGAGCACGAAAGAGAGCATCGCGCGCGTCGCAGAGCCGCGCCCCGACCTTACGCTCTCGCTCGAGCGAAGGAAGAAGCTCAGGCGATACCGCGACCAGAACGAGGAGTTGTTCAGGACGGCCGATGTACTCGTGCGCGCGCGGATGCACACCAAGCCGCTCGGCCCGCAGACCGATCTGCTCAGCCGCCTTGTCTCGACACCGGATCCCGAGACGGGCGAGTTGCTCGACGCCGAGACGATCCGCGACCAGATCCTCATGCACCTCTCGAACGGCTTCAACGGGCCGTCGATCACCGGAGCTTGGCTCGCGTACGTGCTGGCGACGCGTCCCGATGTCGAAGAGAAGCTGATCGCCGAAATCGACTCGATCACGGGAGGCGATCCGGACTACGACCTGCAATACGACGACCTGATGGCGCTCACCTATACGACGCAGGTGATCAAGGAGACGATGCGGATCTATCCGCCGATGCCGGTCACGATCCGGCGCAGCCTCAAGGACGGTCTGCTCGGCCGCTACCGGATCCGCAAGGGCGACGTCATCCTCGTCGGAACGCTTGCGGCACAGCGCGATCCGCGCTACTGGGGACCGAACGCCGGCGAATTCGACCCGGACCAGTTCGCGATGGAGAAGGTCGTCAACCGGCCGCGGCATGCCTTCATCCCGTTCTCGATCGGCAAGCGGCAGTGCATGGCGCAGGAGGTGACGTTCATGATGCTGCGCGTCGTCCTCTTCGAGGTCTACAAGCGTTATCAGTTGCGACTCGCGCCCGGTGCGACGGTGACGAAGAACACGGTCGTGACAACGAAGCCCGCGTCGGTGCCGATCGTTCGCGTGGCGCGCGAGCCCAGCGCTCATCGGCAGGCGGTCGCGCCGCGCGAGCGCGCGGTTGTTCCCGCCCCTGCCGTTTCCCGCGACTGGGGCGAGCCGATGGAGATTCCGGAGACGAGCACGTATCGCCGGCTCGTCGTCGCATACGGCAGTAACTTCGGGGCGTGCAAGGAGCTGGCGGAACGCTTCGCCGAGCGCAGCCGCTTCTACGGCCACACGAACGAGGTCATGACGCTCAACGAGCTTGCCGAGTCGCCGCCGCGCACGGAGCCGTGGCTGCTCGTCGTCATGACTTCGACGTATACCTCGAATCCGCCGTCGAACGCAGCGGCGTTCAAGTCATTGCTGGAGCATGCTGAACCCGGAGCAGAGACGTGGCGGAACTGCAAGTACGTCGTCTGGGGGCTCGGCAACAGTCAGTGGAACGCGTTCCTCGCCTTCCCGCGGTATGTGAACGCGAAGTTGTCCGAGCTGGGAGCCGAGCCGGTCGCCGAGCTCGCGTACGGCGACGT
>DASUXI010000064.1:0-10884 GCA_036377995.1 Gaiellaceae bacterium | reverse complement strand
CGCACGCTCCAGCTGCCGGAGCTCCTCGGTCGGCTCCAGACCGAGTTCTCGGATCAAGACGAGGCGAGCCTGCCGGTACTGCTCGAGGGCTTCTGCCTGACGACCCGAGCGATAGAGCGCGAGCATCAGCTGCCGCCGCAGACGCTCTCGCAAGGGGTAGCGGTCCACCAGCTGTTCCAGCTCCGGAATCGCCTCGGCGTGCTGTCCGAGGGCGAGTTGTGCGTCGATGCTGTCCTCGACCGCGGCGGCGCGGAGCTCTTCGAGGCGGGCGATATCTCCCAGCGCGAACTGCTCGTAGGCGAACTCTTCGAGGGGCGGGCCGCGCCAGAGCGAGAGCGCAGCTCCGAAGAGATCAGCTGCAGCTGCGGGTCGACCTTCGTGCAGTTCGCGCCGACCCTGGGCGGCGAGCGTCTCGAACCTCTCGACGTCCACCGACCCCGGCGGAACGTCCAACCTGTAGCCGTGCCCCGCAGTGACGAGCTGTCCGTCGACGATCCGGCGCAGCTGGGAGATCTGGTTCCGCACGATCTTGTCCGCGGTCTGCGGAGCGTCTTCTCCCCACAGGCCGTCGACGATCCGGTCGAGGGAGACGACCTCGTTTGCATGCAACACGAGCAGCGCCAAGAGCGCCCGTTCTCGGCCCTGTCCGAGCGGCAACTCGTGACCGTCGTCGTCGAGGATCTCGAGCGGGCCGAGGACCCGGAACTCCATCGTTCCTCCTCGCAACCGGCGAAAGGCCTGTTATCTCGAGCTTACCGCGGAATTTCCTCCCGGTTTCCAATCAGTGATCGGAGGCTGAGACACTGCTTGACGAAAGGAGGACGAAGATGACTACTCGCTCGCACATCGCACAAGTCGCGATCGCGATCGTTCTCGCCGGTGTCGCTGCTGCGCCCGCCTCCGCCGCCTCGGGTCGTCCGCCCGAGATGACGCCGCAGGAGTACAAGGCGATGGTCGTTCGCTCGGAGGCTCTGAATGCGCTCTATGGGCTCGGAAAGCCGGCTCAGATGACTCACGCTGAGTATCGTGCGGCGCTGATCCGGGGTGCGGCGCTCAACGAACGGTACGGGCTGCCGGTTGCCCTCTCCTCGACCGAGATCGCACGGCTGTACGGGACGCGTGTCGCCGAGTCGCCTCTGCCCGAGGCGCCTGCAGCGCCCACCGTCACCGCCGGCAACGGATTCGACTGGACCGATGCGATGATCGGCGCAGGCTTCATCGCCGGGCTCTTCGCGCTCGGAGCTGCGGGAGCCCTGATCGTGCGCCGCCATGGGCACATCGGGCACCTGCACCGCTAGTAGTGGGTGACGGGCCGGGGGCGACGCGGGAGCGTGGCCCCGGCCCGCCGCCGGCCGTCTGTAGCCTGCGGAGATGAAGGCCGCGCGCGACAACAGCATCGAGGCGCACGGTCTCGTCCGCGAGTTCAGGAAGGGCCCGCGCGCAGTCGACGGCATCGAGCTGCGCGTCGACCCGGGCGAGATCTACGGGTTTCTCGGGCCGAACGGCGCCGGGAAGTCGACGACGGTGCACATGCTCACGACGCTCCTCCCGCCGACCGCGGGCACGGCGCGCGTGGCCGGCTACGACGTCCTGCACGAGGGGCCGAAGGTGCGAAAGGTGATCGGAGCCGCGCTCCAGGAGGCCGCGCTCGACCCCTTCTTGAGCGGCCGGGAGCACATGAGGCTCCAGACGACGATGCACGGAATCACCGGCGAAGACCGGCGGCGCCGGACCGACGAGCTCCTCGCACGCGTCGGGCTGACGGAGGCCGCCGACCGCAAGGTCAGGGGCTACTCCGGAGGAATGAAGCGCCGGCTCGACCTTGCGCTCGCGCTCGTGCACGGGCCACGCGTCCTCTTCCTCGACGAGCCGACGACGGGGCTCGACGTCCAGAGCCGCACGGCGCTCTGGGAGGAGGTCGGCCGTCTTGCGAAGGACGACGGGGTGACCGTCTTCCTCACGACGCAGTACCTCGAGGAAGCGGACGTGCTCGCCGACCGGGTCGGGATCATCGACCACGGGCACATCGTGGCCGAGGGAACACCAACGCAGCTGAAGGCCGAGGTCGCGGCCTCCACGTTGGAGGCGGTGCCGGCGGACGGTGCGGAGCGCGGTGCGGTCGCCGCGGTGCTCGAGCGCTTCGGGGAGCAGACGACCGGTTTCGGACCGGCCAGTGTCGCGGTGCAGCTCGCCACGTCGAACGGCAATCTCGCCGAGATCGTGCGCGCGCTCGACGCCGAGGGCATCCACGTCTCGCAGCTGCAGATCCACGAGCCGACGCTCGACGACGTCTTCCTCGCGAAGACGGGCCGCCATCTCGAGGGGGCCGGCGAGGACGGGGAAGCCGAGCGGGCTCAGGCCGCCGGGTCGGCCAGGCGTTGAGCTCGACCGCACTGCCTCAGATCGCGACCCTAGGCCGTCGGGCGGTCGTGCGGACCGCGCGCCAGCCGGCGAACGTCGTCTTTCCGCTCATCTTCCCGATGCTCCTGCTCGCGGTGAACGCGGGCGGCCTCAAGGCGGCCACGAACCTGCCCGGCTTCCCGACGAGCTCGTTTCTCGCCTTCGCGCTGGCGGTTCCGTTCATCCAGGGAGCCCTTCTCGCCACCATCAACGCCAACGTCGAGTTCGCGCGCGACATCCAGACCGGCTTTCTCAACCGCCTCGCGCTGACGCCCGTCCGCGGGCTCGTTCTGCTCGTCGGCCAGCTGGGTGGGCTGCTGACCATCGCGCTCGTGCAGGCGGTCTTCTATCTGGCGGTGGGGACCGCCTTCGGAGTCAGGCTCGCGAGCGGGATCGGGGGCGCGTTCATGCTGCTCGTCCTCGAGGCCGTGATCGCGCTCGGCTTCGCGGCGCTGGGCAGCTGGGCGGCGTTGAAGACGGGATCGACCGAGGCCGTGCAGGGTCTCTTCCCGGTCTTCTTCGTCTTCCTCTTCCTGTCGTCGATGAACATGCCGCGGAACCTGATCCAGGCTGACTGGTTTCGCTGGATCGCGACCGTGAATCCCGTGTCGTACTTGATCGAGGCGGTGCGCTCGCTCGTCATCGAGGGCTGGAACTGGGAGGCGCTCGGCCTCGGCTTCGCCGCCGCCGGCGCTCTCAGCGCGATCGGCTTCGCGCTCGCGATCCACGCTCTCTGGCACAGGCTGGAGCGCACGTGACGCAATTCGAGGACACCATTGCCGTGGCGAGGGGCGTGGCCTGGCGCGTGCTGCACACGTTCTTCACGAACAAGGCTTTTCTCCTGCCGTCGGTCGCGTTCCCACTGTTCTTCTTCACCGCCTTCGTCGGGGCCCTCTCGCGCATTCGCGACGTCCCCGGCTTCGACTTCCCTACCGGCTACACCGCCTTCCAGTTCGTCTTCGTGCTCCTCCAGTCGGCGGCATTCGCCGGCGTGTTCACCGGCTTCGGCATCGCGCGCGACTTCGAGAGCGGCTTCATGCGGCGGCTGATGGTCGCCGCGCCGAACCGCGGCGGCATCCTGCTGGGCTACGCGCTCTCGGCGCTCGTCCGCTGGCTCACCGTCGTGTCGATCGTCACCGTCGTGGCGCTGCTCGCACACATGCAGGTCGGCGGGAACGGTGTCGAGCTCTTCGGCCTGTATCTGCTCGGCCTCCTCCTGAATCTCGCCGGCGCACTGTGGGCGGCAGGCGTCGCGATGCGGCTGCGCACGCAGCAGGCGGCGCCCGTGATGCAGATGCCCGTCTTCCTGATCCTCTTCTTCGCGCCGGTCTACGTCCCGCTCGGCCTGCTCCAGGGCTGGATCCACGGGGTCGCCTCGGTGAACCCGGTCACGGCGCTGCTCGAGGCCGGGCGAGGCCTGATCTCGGGCGACCGCCAGCTGACGGTTGCGGCGTTCGCGATCGGGATCGGCCTCGTGGTCGGGTTCAGCTTTTGGGCCGTGCGGGGACTGAGACGTGCGGAAGCAGCAGGTTGAACGCATAATTTCCGGCTCCGTGGACTACCCACCCGAATCCTGGCCCACACCCGACCGGCCGAGCCGCGATCCGTTGCCCCGGCTCGAGGACCTGCCGCTCTCCGAGCGAGGATACGAGCCGGAGAGCGTTCGCGCCGCCTTCGACTCGTTCTACCGTCACGCGGCGCAGCTCGACGCCGCGCTGCGGACGCTCGAGGCGGCGGACTCGTTCCAGCACCAGGCGGCAGCTCTGAGGGCGGATCTCCGCACCCTTCGCGCGGCGGGCTGGTCACAGCAGTCGTGGTCGCCGCCGGTGTACGGCTCCGACCTGCGCGCTCCGCGTGAGGGTATCCCGCCCGCGCTCTGGCGCATCCTGGGGGAGATCGCGCTGCTCGTCGCCGTCGCGGTCGGAGTCGGCGTGGCGAAGCTCTCGTGGTGGCAGATCCTCCTGGCGATGGCGGGCGCCTTCCTCGTCGTCTGCCTCATCGAGTGGCTCGCCGGGCGTGACGAGTACTCCTTCGCGCGAGCCGGCGCACCGCCGGCTCACCCGGTCCTCGATGCACCACGGGCGCAGGACACGGACGAGCACGATTCGCGCGGCTGGACCGCGTTCGAGGAGGCCCAGGAGCCGTCGGACGCGATGACCATCATCGGGGCCGCGCCGGCCGAGGAGCCGCACGCCGAGCCGCAACCCGAGCCCGAGCCGGAGCCGGAGCCCGAGCTGCCGCCGGCGGCCGAGGCCCAGCCGTCTCAGGCGGTCGAGGCGCTGCCGACCGCCGGCCGGCCCGAAGACGACCCGTGGGAGGCCGGCTTCGCCGACGAGCCGTCGCCCGACGGCGGGGACGAGATCACGCAGGAGCCGCTCGCGGTCGAGGAAGCCGCCCGGCGCCGTTTCAGGCGCCGCTGATTCCGTAGAACCCCGCACACCCTCTCAGGCGGTGCACCGATGTCGCCGGCGTCACTGCGCGGGACAGTGCGGACAGATCGCAGACCGCGCGAAAGGGGCGCGAGATGAGAGTCCGGGATGTCATGACGACCGATGTGGCCAGCGTCCCGCCCGATGCTGTCCTCAGGGATGTCGCGGAGCTGCTCGTGCGGCGTCGAATCTCGGGCGTGCCGGTGGTCGACGCCGGACGCGTCCTCGGGATCGTCTCCGAGGGTGACATCCTCTTCAAGGAGCGCCCGAGGGACGGGCTGAATCGAGGAGTCCTCGCGTTTCTGATGGACGAGGGCGACCTGATGCTGAAGATCGACGCTCGTTCCGCGCGCGCAGCGATGACGTCCCCTGCCGTGACGATCGGCCCTGCCCGCTCGGTCGCGGACGCTGCGGCCCTGATGCTCGACGAAGGAGTCTCGCGCCTGCCCGTCGTCGACCACGGCGAGCTCGTCGGGATCGTGACGCGCTTCGATCTCGTCCGGGCGTTCGCGCGTTCGGACGAGGAGATCTGGCAGGAGATCGACTCCGATCCCCTGATCCGCTCGTACTGGCGGCTGCCCGGCCCCGCCGACGTCTCGGTCTCGTCAGGCGAGGTGACACTCAAGGGGAAGGTCGACTCCAGGCATCACGCCGAGTTGATCGAGGCATTCGTCGACCGCGTCCCCGGCGTCGTCGGGGTCGAGTCCCAGCTCCGCTGGGAGCACGAATGACCGAGTCGAACGGCGCGGTGGCCCAGCCGATCCTCGTCGCTGACGGGGTCCGCAAGGTGTACCGCTCGGGTGCGGAATCGGTCGTCGCGCTGCACGGGCTCGACCTCGTCGTCCCGCGTGGAGAGTTCCTGGCCGTGATGGGCCCCTCGGGCTCGGGCAAGACGACGCTCCTCAACTGCCTTTCCGGCCTGGACGAGATCGACGACGGTTCCGTCCTGGTCGAGGACCTCAGCATCCACGAGCTCTCGGATTCGGCCCGGACGAAGCATCGCGCCGCGGAGATGGGTTTCATCTTCCAGGCCTTCAACCTGATTCCGGTCTTCACCGCGACCGAGAACGTCGAGCTGCCGCTCCTTCTCGCCGGCGTTCGTGAGCGCGACGCACGCGAGCGGGCGCGTGAGACGTTGAGCCGGGTCGGGCTCGGCCACCGCCTCGACCGGCGCCCCGGTGAGCTGTCCGGGGGAGAGCAGCAGCGCGTTGCGGTCGCGCGCGCTCTTGCGGGGAAGCCGAGCATCGTCTGGGCAGACGAGCCGACCGGGAACCTCGACTCCGAGATGGCGCGGTCCGTGATCGAGCTGCTCGACGAGCTCCACGAAGAGGGGCTCTCCCTCGTCCTCGTGACGCACGACCCGACGGTCGCCGCCCATGCCGACCGTCTGATCACGGTGCGCGACGGGAGGCTCGTCGCCGACGAGCGTCTCGGGAAGACGAGGGAGGAGGTGCGGGCCCCACAGGAGAGCGCAGTCCGATGACGATCCTTGCAGTCTCGGTCCTCGTCGCCCTCCCGTTTCTCTACGTTCTCCTCCGCCGTCCGATCCTGCGGCGGCTCGCGCTCCGCAACGCCGCGCGGCGCCCGCGCGAGGCCCTTCTCGTCGTGCTCGGGTCGCTGCTCGGCGCGGCGATCATCACGGGATCCGCCGTTGTCGGCGACACGATGGACTCGTCGATTCGGCAGGTCGCCTGGCAGCACCTCGGCCCGGTCGACGAGCTCGTCCCCGCCCGTGACGCGGCGGAGTGGCATTCGCTGACGCGACGGCTGACCTCCCTGCCGAGCTCCGAGGTCGACGGCGTTCTTTCGCTCTCGACTTTCGACGCCGCGACGACGGCGGGAGCCAAGCCCGGGCTTCGGACGGTTCCGAGCTCGCGGGTCGTCGGCGTGGACTTCGAGGCCGCGCGCGCATTCGGCAACGATCCGGCTGCGACAGGTATCAGCGGCTCTACCCCGGCGCTCGGCCACGCGGCGATCACGACCGACCTCGCACGGGGCCTCGCCGTTGGGCAAGGCGCCCGGATCACCGTCTACGCGTACGGCCGCTCGCGAACGCTCACCGTCGACCGGATCCTGCCGCGCCGCGGTGTCGCGGGGTTCAACGTCTCGGGCGAGCAGGAGTCGCGCAACGTCCTCGTCTCGCACGAGACCTTCTCCGCGATGCTCCGCGATGGGCGCGGGCGCGGAGCTCCCCCGTACTGGGCGGTCGCCGTCTCGAACCGGGGCGGCGTCGAGGCCGGCGCTGGGGGCACCAAGCGCGTCCAGGCGGCGATCGAGGGCACGGCGGGCGGGCTCGCGCCGCAGGTGATCACGGTCAAGAAGGACGTGCTCGCCACGGCCGACGAGGTCGGCTCGACGTTCACCCAGATGTTCACGGCCATGGGAAGCTTCGGGGTCTTCGCGGGCCTGCTCCTGCTCATCAACCTGTTCGTGATGCTCGCCGCGGAGCGCAAGTCGGAGCTCGGCATGCTGCGCGCGGTCGGTATGCGGCGCGGGTCGCTGGTCGGGGCGTTCGCGACCGAGGGCTTCCTCTACGCGCTCGCGGCGACCATCCTCGGCACTCTCGTGGGCGTCGGGCTCGGCCGCGCGCTCGTCGCACTGTCGCAATCCGCGTTCAGCTCGGAGCACAGCCGCCTCGACCTCACGTTCACGGTCAAGAGCGCGAGCCTGGCTCAGACGTTCACCATCTCCTTCGTCGTGGCGCTGCTCACGATCGTGGTGATGAGCGTCCGCTTCAGCCGCCTCAACATCATCCGCGCGATTCGCGATCTCGCAGAGCCGCCGCCCAAGCGCCGCCGGCGCTGGCTGGTCCTCGGAGCGGTCGGGACGACCGTCGGGGCCCTCTGGACGGTGACGGCGATCTCCGCGTCCGATCCCTTCGGCCTCCTTCTCGGCCCGACCTTCGTGCTCCTCGGCCTGGCTCCCGCCTTCGGCCGGCTCGTACCGGGTCGAACGGCATCGTCGGTGATTGCCGGGCTGACGGTGGTCTGGGGCGCGATCGTCTTTGCGATCTTCCCGGGCGCGGCCGAGGGCGCCTCGATCATGCTGTACGTCGCGCAGGGGATGGTGATGACAGCAGGGGGCGTCGCGTTCGTCACCCTTCAGCAGGACCGGCTGGGTGGAGTGCTTCGAGGCTTCGGCCGCCGCGCGCTCGCGTTTCGGCTCGGCCTCGCATACCCGCTCGCGCGGAGGGGCCGCACCGGCCTGACGGTGGCGATGTACGCGCTCGTCGTCTTCATCCTGACGTTCATCACCGCCATCTCCTTCATGATCGACCGGCAGGTCGCGACCGCGAGCGCGGACGTCGCGGGCGGGTCGCAGGTGTTCCTCAGGTCGAGCAAGGCCAACCCCGTCTCGGCGGCCGCGCTCCAGCGCGTCGACGGAGTGACGATGGTGGCGCCGCTCTCGCAGGTCGACGCGAGCTTCGCGCTCGACAACGCGGCCGACGAGCACCCGTGGCCCCTGACCGCGTTCGACCGGAGCCTGCTCGACATCGGCGCGCCGACACTCAAGGATCGCGGCGCCTATCCGACCGATCGCGCGGCCTGGACGGCGGTTCTGAACGATCCGAGCCTGATCGTCGCCGACCCCCTGTTCCTCCAGCGCGGAGGGCCGCCGAACTTCAGCGTTGTCGTCGGCGACAAGCTGACCCTCATCGATCCCACCACCGGCCGGACGCGACAGGTGACAGTGGCGGCGATCGGCCCGGAGGACAATCTCATCGCCAACGGGATGCTCTACGGCCGCCGGGGGGCGCACGAGCTCTTCGGGAACCGGCTCGTCGCCAGCCGCGACTACCTGAGTGTAGTGCCGGTGGTCGATCTCGAGTCCTTCGCCGCGAGCCTCCAGTCGCGGTTCATCGGGAACGGTGTGGAGGCGTTCTCCATCCCAGCCCTGATGGACGAGTCCTTCACGACGACGCGCCAGATCTTCCGGCTGTTCCAGGGCTACCTGGCGATGGGCCTGATCGTCGGCATCGCCGGCATCGCGGTCGTCATGGTCCGTGCCGTTCGCGAGCGGCGCCGGCAGATCGGGACTCTGCGTGCGCTCGGCTTTCCGGGGCAGTCGGTCGGGCGGAGCTTCGCTGTCGAAGCGTCCTACGTCGCGCTGCAGGGAACGCTGATCGGGACGGTGCTCGCGCTGCTCACTCTCTACACGATCATCGCCCGCTCGGATGCGATGGGGAACCTCGAGTTCGCTGTCCCCGTCGCCCAGCTCTCCGTCTTGCTCATCGGCACCGTCGCCTTCTCCCTGCTCGCGACGATCGGGCCGGCGCTGGCGGCGGCCCGGATCCGCCCCGCGGTCGCGCTGCGGATGACGGACTGAGCCCGGGGCGCCCGCCGGCGTTGCCTTCCGGAAACGCGCGGCGAATGCCCTTTGGTCTTCACCCTCCGCTGCCGATAAGAGGCACATGCGGCGACGCCCGATAGGTCAGATCCTGGTCGAGAAGCACGAGATCTCGGAGGTCGAGCTCCAGGCTGCGCTCGCTGAGCAGGCCCGGACGGGCCGGCGTCTGGGCGAGATTCTGATCGAGTCCGGCCAGACGTCGTGGCTCGCCCTCGCGCGTGCTCTCGCCGAGCAGGTCCTCGACATCGAGGAGGCCGAGCCGGCCGCCCCGCCGCCGCCGCGCTCGGTCGCCGTGCGCGCGGTCGAGCCCGAGGCGGAAATCGACCGCCGGGACGAGAATCCCGAGACGAAGCTCCAGAGCGTGGAGGCGATGCTGCGCGAGCGCCAGCGAGCCTTCATCGAGCTCGTCACGACGACCGAGACCCTGCGCATGAAGGTCGCGCGCCTCGAGGAGATCCTCGAAGAGCGCGACCGCGAGCTCACCCGCCTCCGCCTGTTGCAGGCCGGCTGAGTCGGCTCGCGAGAAGCCCTACTTCTTCGCCTCGACCGCCCTCGACCGCCCGAGCGTCTTGCCGTCCGCGGCGACCGCCTCGACGGCAAAGTACTTTGCGTCGCTCTGAACCGTGATCGGGGTCTCGAACCCTGTCTTCGTCCACGTCCCGATCCGCTGCAGGGTGTCGGGGTCGGACCCCGCCAGGACGGCCCAGCGTCTGACATCGGTCGCACCGTTCCAGCTTGCGAACAGAACGGCGACCGCCGGGCGCTGCCTCACGGCCAGTGCGGGCCGGTCGGTCGGACGGCCGTGCCAGACGAAGCGATAGGCGCGGTACGAGTCGGCGTCCTCGCCGGCGGGCTTGCCGTGGCCGAAGTAGGCGTCGAAGAGCACGCGGCCGTCTCGCGCGAACTCCGTCACGTACGGCCAGCCGCCCCAGCCGACGACGACATGGCCGTCGGGGAGAAACTGGGCGTTGCCCTCGAAAGGCGACAGAAGCAGCCGCGGGTGGCGATAGCTTCGCACGAGCGTCGCCCGCCTCGTCTTGGCGTCTGCACGGATCACGACCACGCGGGAGAACTTCTCCACGGGCGGCGCGGCGCCGTTGTCGAAGACGGTGATCGTCCCGTCGGGTTGCCGCCGCGCGTCGTGCTGCCACGCGAAGCGCACGCCGGGGCCGAGCGCGAAGTCGCTGCGCTTTCCGCCGAGACGCCACATCACCTTGCCGGTCCGCCGGTTGACCTTGTAGATCGCGTGCGTGTTCCGCCCCGAGATGAGCAGGTTGCCGTCGGTGTCGACGTCGATCGCGTTGAGGTGCAGGTAGTCGTACGGCAGGGCCTTCGCCCCGCGCGATCGCTTGGGCGGCCTGGCGTACGACTCCTTGATCCCGATCTGCGGGTAGCTGTGCCACTCGAACAGGACGCGGCCGGTGGGGATGTCGATCTCCTGCACGATCCCGTCCCAGATCTTTCCCTGGGCCGGCCCTCCGACAGGCGTGAGGTCGACCTTGCGCCGGTGGTAGATCGGGATCAGGGCCGTGTCCTGCTTCGTGATCAGGAACTCGTGGACGTCGCCGGCGTAGCCGTGCCCAGGGCGGACTTCGGCGACCTGGTGATAGTGGTCGTCGTAGATCACGTACCAGCCGTCGCCGACACCTCTGTCTTGCAGACGCCCGCGCCACCACGTGAGCACCGGCCGGCCGTGATACCGCTGGAC
>DASUXI010000063.1:0-5586 GCA_036377995.1 Gaiellaceae bacterium | reverse complement strand
AAAACTTCGGTGCATCAGGCGCCGCAGAACAGCTTCCCCACTCCGTTGTCGATCCAGGCGTCGGCGTTCGGCCCGCGGCCATTCGCGAGGAGCACGGCTGTTGTCTTGCCGTCGGTGGAGGTCAGGGCGGCCGTCTTGTAGTCCAGAAACGCTCCGGTGTGGCCGTACCCGCCGCCGCAACTCGTGGGAATGAGCCCGATTCCCATTCGCTCGGGGAGCATGAGCTGGTGGAGCGTGCGAGGCTCGAGCAGCTTTCCCTCGAGGAGACTGGAGTAGAACCGGGCAACGTCCTCGGCCGTGGCGACGACCGAGCTCGCTCCCGCGAGGCCGAGCGTCACTCGCGTCCCGTCGATGGGTCGGTTGGTCGGCGGAAAGAACGTGCTGCCGAACGTCCTCGGGAGGATGTACCCGTGCGCGTATGGCTCCGGCAGCGTCGGCCCGGGCAGATACCACGTGTGCTGGAGACCCAGTGGGTCGAAGATGCGTTCTTTCAGCACCGAGGCGAGCGGACGGCCCTCGATTCGCTCGACGACCCACCCGAGCAGAACGTAGCCGGGATTGCTGTAGTGGTAGCCCGTCCCCGGCTTGAAGTAGAGCGGTTGCGAGCCGGCGATGTCGACCCAGATCTTCGCCGGGAAGACCGTCGATGGGTCGCGGCGAACGCGTGCGATCACCGCTGTGACTTCGCGGCGAATGGCCGGATCGCGGATCGAGGCGAGGAATGCGACGCGCGTCTTCGGCGTCGTGAGTGCTCCGAGGCCATCGCTCATTGAGTCGTAGAGCCCGCTCTCGTGTGACAGGAGTTGCCGGACCGTGATGGCCTGCTTGTCAGGAGGAAGCGCCGTTGGCAGAAGGTCTCCGATCGTGTCCGAGAGCCGCAGCCTGCGCTCCTGGACGAGCTGGAGCACGACGGTGGCGACGTAGCTCTTGGTCAGGCTGAAGATCCGGAACGCGTCGTTCGGGCTCATCGGCTTGTTTGCCTCGACGTTCGAGAGCCCGGCTGCTCCGCTCCACGATCCGTCGGGCGTCAGGACGAACCCGACGGCGCCGGGCGCGATGGACGGGTCGGCGGCGATTCGGTCGAGCAGTCTCTGAAACCCCGGCCTCTCGAGCGTGCCTGCGGCACGGTGCGGGGGCAGGAACAGGTCGCTCTGATAGTCATGCACGAGCGCTGACACGTGCAGACCGATGTGGGCGATCGGTGCCCCGAGCGGGCTCAGCGTCAACAGCGTGGGAGCGCTCCAGATCAGGTCGCCGGCGACCGGCTTTGCGACCTTGCCGCTGCGGAAGTCCGGGTAGCCGAGGTGGTAGACCGCCGAGAAGAGAAGCGAGACAGCGAGGGCGAGCGCGCCGATCCCGGCGACGGCCTTCCTCGATCGGTCTCGCAATCGCCTCCCGGCAAATAGGCCGAAGACGGCGAGGATCGGAAAGACCGACAACAGCACGCCGTCCGTGGCCCCGTAGACGACCCCTCGCCAGAGGATTGCGCCGACGAACGTCCAGCCATGAGGATGCGGGCTCGACGGCTCGCGGAGGACGACGAACATGAGCGCGACCGCGGCGAGCACGCCGAGCGACACGCCCAGGCGCCAGTTGCGCGTCAGGAAGCTCCGTATCGGCGCCTGCGTCTCGCGTGCCCAAACGCCGACGAACGCGGCCACCGCACCGACGTAGAGCGCGTAGAAGACGTCCCGAGGAACCTGGATCAGGTCGGTGAAGAGGAAGGGAATCGCGAACGCAAGCACGAGACCCGCGAGCAGCCACCGCAGCTGCAGCGGGAACGTCGTGCGAGCCGCACGACGGGCGAACGTCGTGTTCGTTCTCTGAGCGGCGACTTGCGCGTGAGTGTTCATGACCAGCCTCCTGAGAATCGCCCAGCCGAGTGGAGGCTGACCCAAAACGCGGCTCGACACGCTTCACGGGTGATAGCCGACGCCATGCGAACTGCCGCCTCCTGGTGCGCCGTGAGAACGGCGCACGAATTGCAGCCTCTCTTCAGCAAGGTTGTCGCACGTTCCTACCGCCCGGCCATCCGGGTGACCACTGATTTGTGGGCGGCGGTTTCTACTGCTGGGAAATTGGAGAGGTCGTGGCGCGCGCGGTTCTCTCAACCCAAGGCGTTCTCGAGGTGGCTGACGACCACCTTCCCCTGCGCGTGCCCCGCTCCGAGGTACCTCAGCGCCTCGGGAAGCGCGCCGAAGTCGTACCGCCTGTCGATGAGTGGCGTCACGTTGCCGGCTTGGACCAGCTCTACGAGGCCCTCGAGACTGTCCCTGGTGATCGTGGCCAGGAACGGAATGGCTTTCCGGCTCCCGCGGAGTGTCACCAGTCGCAACCAGGCCACGTGACCGAGCGGCCCGATCCAGCGATTGGTCTTCGGCCCTCCGACCAGGACGACGGTCGCCCTCTCGTCGAGCACGCGTCTGCAGTCCGACCACGAGCGGTTTCCCGCGATGTCGAGCATCAGGTGGTACCGCTCCCTACGAAGAGTGAAGTCTTCCTGCGTGTAGTCGACAACGTGATCTGCGCCGATCGACTGGACGAGCTCGACGTTCCGCGTGCTGCAAACGCCGGTCACTTCTGCTCCGAGCGCCTTGGCGATCTGCACGGCGAACGTGCCCACGCCTCCCGACGCACCGTTGACCAGAACCCGCTGCCCGGACTGGACCCCTCCCTTGTCGCGCAAAGCTTGAAGGGCCGAGATCGCCGCAACCGGCAGAGCCGCCGCCTCCTCGGACGTCAGCCCGGCCGGCTTCGAGACTACGCCGCGGTCCTCGGGAACGCACACGTACTCGGCGAAGGCACCGGTCCGTCCGCCGAAGACCTCGTCCCCCGGTCGCAACCGTTGAACGTTGCCGCCAACGGCCTCGACCGTGCCGGCGAAGTCGACGCCCAGGATTCCGGTCTTCGGCTCGAGCAAACCGGCGTGGAGACGCACGAGGTACGGATCGCCCGTCAGCGTGTGCCAGTCGACGGGGTTGACGGATGAGGCATGGACGCGGACGAGGACGCCGTCGTCGGTGACGGCCGGCTTCTCGACCTCCCGGAGCTCGAGGACGTCGGGTGAGCCGTATCTCTCGTAGCGGAAGGCCTTCATCTTGTCTCCCTTGTTACGCGTCCCAGGTGGCCCCGAGACTGCCGGCCTTCATGCGCAATACCACGATGCTTTCAGCGGCCAAGCCGTGTCCGGCGCCTGATGCCTAGTCTCCGCTGTATCGCCCGATCCTCCTGCCCGTCCTTGACCGCACCCCAGACAAACAGCGCGCCGACGATAACGACCGGAACGAACAGGAACAGGAGTACGGCCACTATGAGAGCGATGTTCACACCTCCATTCTCCCCTCAGCCGTCGTTTGCAGTCATGTACCGCCCCATATCCCGGATTCGCAAGCGATGACAGAGCCGCTGCGCTGGGGACTGATCGGCACTGGCGGAATCGCCGCGACCTTCGCTGCCGACCTGATGTTCACCGAGTCAGATCGAGCGGTCGCGGTCGGGTCTCGCCGGATGGATTCGGCGAACCGGTTCGCCGACCGGTTCAACATTCCCAACCGGCATGCGAGCTACGAGGCCCTGGTGGCCGATCCTGACGTCGATGTCGTGTACGTCGCGACTCCGCACCCAATGCATCACGCCAACGCGCTTCTCGCACTGCGTGCCGACAAGCCGGTGCTCGTCGAGAAAGCGTTCACGATGAACGCCACGGAGGCCGAGGAATTGGTGACCACCGCGCGCGCCGCGTGCCTGTTTCTGATGGAGGCGATGTGGACACGGTTCTTGCCGCACATCGCCGAGATTCGCCGGCTGCTTGCAAGAGGTGCCCTCGGCGAGATCGTTGCGGTCACCGCCGACCATGGCCAATGGTTTGCGCGGGACTCCGACTTTCGACTGTTCGCCCCGGAGCTCGGCGGAGGCGCCTTGCTCGACCTCGGCGTCTATCCAGTTTCGTTCGCGTCGATGGTCCTGGGGAAGCCTGACCGGATCGTCACACTCAGCGACCCGGCGTTCACAGGGGTCGACGGACAGACGTCGATGCTCTTTGGGTATCCGAGTGGTGCTCACGCCGTCCTGACCTGCACTCTCTCGGCCAAGAGTCCGACCCGCGCGGCAATCGTCGGCACGGATGCCCGCATCGAGGTCGACGGCGACTTCTACGCGCCGACTTCCTTCGACTTGATCTCACGAGCCGGAGAGCGAACCCGTTTCGAAGCACCGCGTCAAGGCCGTGGTCTCTGGCACCAGGCGGCGGAAGTAGCCCGCTGCCTCCGGGAAGGTCTCCTCGAAAGTCCCTTGATGCCGCTCGACGAGAGCGTCGAGATCATGAGGACGATGGATGTTGTCCTCGCTCAGGCCGGCGCGAACTAGCTTCAGCCAGGTCGCGCCAAGGTTCCGCACCCACGACGGTTATAGGATTCAGCCGCCAGAGATCGCCCGGCCCCAGCCCTGCGATCCACCGCCCACGCCATCCGACCCCGGGGAGGTCACGTGATGAGCAGCCGACTTCGGCGTTTCCTTGTTCTGACGACCCTGCTGACCCTCGTGCTCGCGGTATCCGGCGCCGCGGCGCCGACCGGCGCGGCGGCGCCGACGGGCCTCGCGGCCAACCCGCCGAACACCAAGGTCTCCGGCATCGACGTCGACGCGACGACGATCCCGCAGCTCGAGCAGCTGATGGACTCGCACCGGCTGAATGCCGTCAACCTGATGAACTTCTATCTTCAGCGCATCCGCCAGCTCAACCCGACGCTGAACGCGGTGATCACGGTCAGCCCGACGGCCCACGCCGATGCAGTTGCGGCCGACGGAGCGCGACGCAGCGGCGACCACCGTCCGCTGCTCGGGATACCGATCATCGTCAAGGACAACATCGGCACCGCCGGCATGCCGACGACAGCCGGCTCCTGGGCACTCGCCGGGAGCATGCCCGGCGACGCGTTCATCGCGCAGAGGCTAAAGGCCGCCGGCGCGATCATCATCGGCAAGGCCAACCTGTCCGAGTGGGCCAACTTCCGGTCCGGCCCGTCGTCGAGCGGCTGGAGCGGCATCGGCGGCCAGACGAACATGCCCTACGTCCTCGATCGCAACCCGTGCGGGTCGAGCTCCGGCTCCGGCGTCGCCGCGGCTGCTGATCTCGCGGTCGCAGCCGTCGGCACGGAGACGGACGGCTCGGTCGTCTGCCCGTCCGGAGCGAACGGCGACGTCGGGATCAAGCCGACACTCGGGCTGTGGAGCCGCGCGGGCGTCGTGCCGATCAGCGCCAACCAGGACACGGCCGGCCCGATCGCCCGCAACGTCACCGACGCCGCGGTTCTCCTCGGCGCGGCGACCGGCGTCGACCCGAACGACGCCGCAACCGCCGCTCAGGCCGGCCACGCCTTCACCGACTACACCCAGTTCCTCGACGATCACGCCCTCCAGGGCAAGCGGATCGGCGTCTGGCGCGCTGGCACCTACGATCCGACGTTGGTGGGCTCGGTCGTCGAGCCGATCCTCAGCAACGCGATCGCCGCGCTCAAGGCCGAAGGTGCGACCGTGGTCGACCCGACGGACATCGATCTCTCGGCGACCGCGAACGAGTTCCCAGCG
>DASUXI010000062.1:0-2663 GCA_036377995.1 Gaiellaceae bacterium | reverse complement strand
GAGGTCTACTGGGAGGAGCTCATGCCCGAGTGCCTCTGGAAGTTCCGCGTCAAGGACTTCGGGCCCCTCACGGTCGGCATCGACTCGCACGGAAACTCGCTCTTCCACGACGTGCAGGAAAGAGCCCACAAGAAGCTGGAGGAACTGTATGAGCGGCTGTAATACGCCGGTACCGGCCATGCCCGCTGGCCTCCTGCCGGCTGCAAAGCGGCGCGCTGCCGCTTGCTTTTCGCTTACCAGGAGGGCAGCAACATGACTGGCACCGGCTTTGACGGATTTCTCGACCTTCCGCCCCGGCCGGGCAAGCCGAGGACGGAGGGCCTGACCCACGTGATCGACAAGGGGCTGAACCTCCGCGAGATCGAGGGGATGTTCGACACGGCGGGGCAGTACGTCGACATCGTCAAGCTCGGCTGGGGCACGAGCTACGTCACCAACAACCTCGAGAAGAAGATCGCCCTCTACCGCTCCTTCGAGACGCCCGTCGTGTGCGGCGGCACGCTCTTCGAGGCCGTCTACGCCCGCGGGAAGATCGACGAGTTCAAGCGCTGGCTCGTCGAGCAGCGGTTCTCGCACGTCGAGATCTCCGACGGCACGCTCGAGATCCCGCGCGCACGCAAGCTGGAGCTGATCGCCGAGTTCGCCGCCGATTTCACCGTCCTGTCCGAGGTCGGCTCAAAGGATGCCGAGGTCAACTACGCGCCGTACCTCTGGGTGGAGTGGATCCAGGAGGAGCTGCAGGCCGGCGCCTGGAAGGTGATCACGGAGGGACGTGAGGGCGGGACGGCCGGCATCTACCGGCCCACCGGCGAGATGAGAACGGGCCTCGTCGACGAGATCGCGCACACCATCGACGTCGCGCAGCTCATCTTCGAGGCGCCGTCGAAGTCGTCGCAAGCATGGTTCGTCAAGCACTTCGGCCCGAACGTCAACCTCGGGAACATCCCGCCCGACGAGGTGATTCCGCTGGAGACCCTCCGGCTCGGGCTTCGCGGCGACACGCTGAGGGAGGTGCTGCTTGGCGACCACGCCGGCGCTCCGACTTCCTGACGTCGAGGCGATGAGCGCCGAGGAGGCGCTCCTCTGGGCCTACGAGCAGTTCGGCGACCGCATGTGCCTGACGTGCTCCTGGCAGCGCCAGTCGTCGGTGCTCGTGCACATGGTCTACGGCGAGCTAGGGCTGAACGTGCCCGTCGTCGAGCTCGACACGCAGCTCTTCTTCAAGGAGACATACGAGACGCGCGACCGGCTCGTCGAGCAGTACGGGCTCAGCCTCGAGCGGCCCGACGTGATCTCGGTGGCGCAGCAGGCGGTCGCGGAGGGGCCGAACCTGTGGGAGCGCGATCCCGACCGCTGCTGCCACATCCGCAAGGTCGAGCCGCTCGAGCGCGCGCTCGCGCCCTACGACGCGTGGATCACCGGCATCCGGCGCGAACAGGCGTTGACGCGCGCCGACGCGAAGCGCGTCGAGTGGTCCGAGCGCTACGGCGTCTGGAAGGTCCAGCCCGTGGTCGACTGGGACGCCAAGCGTATCCAGGCCTACATCCATGTCAACGAGATTCCCTACAACCCGCTTCACGACGCGGGCTATCCATCGATCGGCTGCATCCCGTGCACGCGTCCCGTCCAGGCGGGCGAGGACGAGCGCGCGGGCCGATGGTCGGGCTCCGACAAGCTCGAATGCGGCATCCACGGCAACACACGACTCGTGAAAGAGAGCAACGACTGATGACCGAGCACATCTACGCGCACGAGCATCCCGAGACCGAGCGGAGGCGAGACGGAGGTTTCACGCTCTGGTTCACCGGGCTCTCGGGCTCCGGCAAGACCACGATCGCGCATCTCGTCGGCCCTGCGATCGAGGAACGCGGCCCGATCGTCGAGTACCTCGACGGCGACACGGTTCGCACGCACCTGTCGAAGGGACTCGGCTTCTCGAAGGAGGACCGCGACGCCAACATCGAGCGCATCGGCTGGGTGGCCGCACGGCTCACGCGCCACGGTGCCGCTGTGATCGCGGCCGCGATCTCGCCGTACGAGGAGACGCGCCGCAAGGCACGGGAGCTCGTCGAGGAGTGGGGCACGTTCGTCGAGGTCCACGTGGCGACGTCGGTGGAAGAGTGCGCCCGGCGCGACGTCAAGGGCCTGTACGAGAAGGCTTTCAAAGGCGAGATCAAGGGCTTCACCGGCGTCGACGACCCCTACGACGATCCCGCCGATCCCGACATCCGCATCGACACCGAAGAGCACGAGCCCGAGGAGAGTGCGCGCCTGATCCTCGAGCACCTCGAGGAGCGCGGCCTGATTCCCGCCGGGGTGGTCGCATGAGCGTCGTCACCGAGACCAAGCTGATCTCGCCGCACGGTGGCACGCTCGTCGACCGGAGCGGCGACCATCCCGACGATCTCGGCACGCTCGAGACGATCACGCTCACGTCCCGGGAGCTCTCCGACCTCGACATGATCGCGTCGGGGGCGCTGTCTCCGCTCGAGGGGTTCATGGGGCGCGAGGACTACGAGTCTGTGCTCGAGACCATGCGTCTCGCGAACGGGCTTCCCTGGGCGCTCCCGGTCGGCCTGTCGGTCGATGTCGCCCCGAAGGGCGATCGGGTCGCGCTCGTCGACGGCGACGGCACGGCGTACGCGGTCCTCGAGGTCGAGGAC
>DASUXI010000061.1:0-13863 GCA_036377995.1 Gaiellaceae bacterium | reverse complement strand
TCCTCCCAGTGGTCGTGCCACGCGGTCCAGCGGCGCAGGCCGGCGGCGATCTCCTCGAGCGATCCCATTCAGGCATTCCTAACAGCTTCGGATTACGCTTCGAGAATCAGATCGCTGACGGTCTTCGGCTTGCTGGGAGCGCTGCTCCTCATCGTGGTGACCGGCTGCGGCAGCTCCAGCAAGAGCAGCTCGCCGGGAAGCACCACCACGGTCACCGTTCCGGCGACCACGAGCACGACGAACACCGGCGGGATCGACACGCTCGAGGGAGCGGCGACGACGCCCGTCGAGCAGAAATCGAGCATGTCCCAGACGGCACTCCTCGAGCGAGTGGCGATCGGGCGCCACGAGGGCTACGACCGCGTCGTGTTCCAGTTCACGAACGGAGTCCCCGGTTACCGGGTCGAGTACGTCCAGCCCCCGCTGGAGGAGGACGGCTCGGGGAAGGTCGTGGCGGTCAAGGGGTCTGCGTTCGTCGTCGTGCGCATGGAGCCGGCTTCGGGCTTCGACCTGTCGAAGAACGAGGGCACGCTGGTCTACAAGGGGCCCAGGAGGCTGGAGGGCTCCGACTCGGGCACCTCGATCGTCCAGGAGGTCGTGCGCACCGGCGACTTCGAGGCTGTCTTGCACTGGGCGATCGGGCTCGAGGAGCAGGTCGACTTCCGCGTCACGAGTGCCGAGTCGCCTCCACGGCTGATCGTCGACTTCCGGAACCACTGAGAGTCGCGACGCCGGGGGTATTGAACCCGGCCGTCCGAACCGACAGAATCGTCCCTCCCTACTAGGAGGCGCCACTGTGGCCCACTACGAGACGCACGAGAAGGACCGGAGACTCCTCCACGCGCTCGGTTACGCCCAGGAGCTGCGACGCGGGATGAGCGGCTTCTCCAACTTCGCGATCTCGTTCACGATCATCTCCGTCCTGTCGGGGACGCTGACGCTCTACGGCACGGGGATCAACTACGGCGGTCCGGTCGAGGAGGCCTGGGGCTGGCCGCTCGTCTCGGTGTTCGTGATCATCGTCGGTCTCGGGATGGCGGAGATCGCCTCGAAGTACCCGACCGCAGGCGGCCTCTACTACTGGGCGTCGAAGATGGGAGGCCCGACCTGGGGTTGGTTCACCGGCTGGTTCAACCTCATCGGCCAGATCGCGATCACGGCCGGCATCGATTACGGCGCCGCGGTCTTCACCGACGCGCTGCTTCAGCTGCTCTGGCCGAGCACCTTCCACGGTACGCAGCACGAGGTGGTGGCGGTCTACGGGGTCATCCTCTTCGTCCACGCGTTGATGAATATTTTCAGCGTCAAGCTCGTCGCCTTGTTGAATGACATCTCGGTGTGGTGGCACGTGATCGGTGTGCTCGTGATCGTCGGCTTCCTGATCTTCAAGCCTGCCCATCACCAGTCGTTCTCGACCGTCTTCGGGCACACGATCAACAACAGCGGTTTCTCCCACGCCTGGCTCTGGTTCGTGCTGCTTCTCGGCCTGCTGCAGGCGCAGTACACGTACACGGGGTACGACGCGTCGGCGCACATGAGCGAAGAGACGCAGAACGCGTCGCGCTCGGCGGCCCGAGGAGTGATCATGTCGATCGTCGTCTCGGCCGTGTTCGGCTACATCCTCGCGCTCGGGGTCACGTTCGCGATCCAGAGCTTCGACAAGACGACCGCGGCCGGCACATTCGCGGTGAAGCAGGTCTACCTGGACTCACTCGGGCTGACGACGGCCAAGGTGATGCTGTTCATCACGGTCGGCGCGCAGCTCTACTGCGGGATGTCGTCGATCACCTCGGCGTCGCGGATGATGTACGCCTTCTCACGCGACGGCGCGACCCCCGGCCACCGGATCTGGCGCCGTCTGAACCACCAGCGCGTGCCTGTGTACGCGGTCTGGGCGATCGCGGTCCTCGCGTTCCTGTGCGCGTTCCCGGCCTACTTCGGGACGAACGGGGTCGTCGCCTACGTCGCGGTGACTTCCATCGCCACGATCGGCCTCTACATCGCCTACGCGATCCCGATCTACCTCCGCCTACGCGCGGGGGACTCCTGGGAGCCCGGCGAGTGGACCCTCGGCCGCTGGTACCGGCTGATCGGGACGATTGCCTGCATCTGGGTGGCTTTCATCTCGATCCTGTTCATCCTCCCGGTCACGCCGGCCGGGATTCCCTTCAAGAGCGGGTTCACCTGGATCAGCTTCAACTATGCGCCGATCGCCGTCGTGGGCACGATGCTGCTCGTCGGCGGCTGGTGGTTCGTCTCGGCTCGAACCTGGTTCAAGGGTCCCGTGTCCCAGGGATCAGCGGAGGAGCTCGCGCGCATCGAGGCCGAGTACGGGGAGACCACTCCGCCGGTGGCAACTCCTGCTTCGTAAGGCCGATCGAGTCAGAGGGGGCCGCTCGCAGCGGCTCCCTCTTCTCCCCCAATGCTGACCCTCGACGAGCTCCGGCAGGACGTCGAGAACGGGTCGATCGACACGGTCGTCGTCGCGTTCACCGACATGCAGGGCCGGTTGATGGGGAAGCGAGTGCATGCCGAGTACTTCCTCGAAGAGAACGTCGCCGACCATGGGGTCGAGGGGTGCAACTACCTGCTCGCGCTCGACATAGAGATGGACCCGATCCCGGGTTACTCGATCGCCAGCTGGGACCAGGGCTACGGCGACTTCGGGATGAAGCCGGACCTCGCGACGCTGCGGCGCATCCCGTGGCTCGAGGGGACAGCGCTCGTACTCTGCGACGTCGTGTGGCACGACGGGTCACCCGTCGTCCCGTCGCCGCGGCAGGTGCTGAAGGCGCAGGTCGAGCGCGCCCGGGAAGCGGGGTTCGAGCCCATGATCGGGTCGGAGCTCGAGTTCTACCTCCTGCGCGAGACCTTTGCCGAGGCGCACGCGAAGCACTACCTCGATCTCACTCCCTCGGTGCCGTACATCCTCGACTATCACGTGCTCGCGACCACGTACGACGAGCCGCTGCTGCGCCAGATCCGGAACGGGATGCACGGCGCCGGCATCCGGGTCGAAAGCTCGAAGGGAGAGGCGTGGCCGGGCCAGCAGGAGGTCAACTTTCGCTTCGCCGACGCGGTCTCGATGGCGGACAACCACTCGGTCTACAAGAACGGGGCGAAGGAGATCGCGTATCTCAACGGCTGCTCGATCACGTTCATGGCCAAGCCCGACCACGCGTGGATCGGCAGCTCGTGCCACATCCACGCAAGTCTCTGGCGCGACGGCGAGAACGCGTTCCCGGGCGATTCGCAGCTGTTCGAGCAGTTCCTCGCCGGATGGATCGCGTGCGCGCGCGAGCTTGCGGTCTTCGTCGCGCCGACGATCAACTCGTACAAGCGCTACACGGCGGGCTCGTGGGCGCCGACGACGCTCGCCTGGGGGCACGACAACCGCACCTGCGGTTTCCGGATTGTCGGGCACGGTGCGGCTCAGCGAATCGAGACCCGCATCCCGGGTGGAGACGTCAACCCGTACCTCGCCTTCGCCGCGCTGATCGCGGCCGGGCTACACGGGATCGAGCACGGCCTTCCACTCCCGCCGGCACTCGAGGGGAACGCGTACGAATCAGATGCGGAACGCTTCCCGTCGACGCTGCGCGACGCGGTCGACGCGCTCGAGCACGGCACGATGGCGCGCGGCGCCCTCGGCGACGAGGTCGTCGATCACTACCTGAACTACGGGCGGACAGAGCAGCGCCTGTTCGACCAGGTCGTGACCGACTACGAGCGGGAGCGTCTCTTCGAGCGAGGCTAGAGCTCCCGGCCCCAGCGGGTCGGGTCGAAGCCGAACGTCTCGGCGAGGTTCTTGCGCTCGGCGTTGACGGCTGCCGCGCGCGTCGCGCTGTAGTTCCAGACCGTCTCCTGGTGGTCGCCCTCGAGGCGGTGGATCTCGAGCGCGTCCGGCTCCTGCCCCTCGACGTACTCGAACGCGAAGTCGGCGGCCTCGAGGAAGTTCGGGTTCTCGTAGAGGACTGTGCGACGTTCGCGCCCCGGCTCGAAATGAACCTCGAACACCTTGTAGACGGGCTCCCCGGCGGACACGGGCACCACGGCCGCCTCGAGCTCGGGCTCCGGCTCGAGGCCGACGCCGTGCTGCTCCGCGAGAGCGCCTGCGAGCTGCGTGCCCGAGACGAGGCCGCCCGAGACGAGGATCTCGCCGAGACGGCCTCGGCTCTCCTCCTGCCGGGTCAACGCCTCGCCGAGCTGATCCTCCGTCAGCACACCCTGATCCAGCAGCACCTTGCCGAGTGGACGCCACGGCCTATCGGCCCCGAGCTCGGGCGGATCGGCGAGCACGAGCGGCGGATCGTCCCGTTCGGGGGCGGGCTCAGCTTCCGCCTTCGTCTCGACCGCCGCGGCGCTGAGACGCACGCCGTGCTGCTCCGACAGGACGCGCGCGAGCGTGAAAGCGGACAGGTATCCGTTAGCGACGATGATCTGGCCGAGCAGGCGACCGCTCTTCGCCTGTTCGCGCAGCGCCTGCTCCAGCTCGTCCTCGGTGATCAGGTTCTCTTCGAGGAGGACCTGGCCGAGCTCACGCCAGAGGAATCGGGGGGCGGCTCCTTCCATCCCCTCCTTATCGGCACGAAGGCGCTAGTAGTTCAGTCCTTCACCGCGTGCCATCACGCGGACCGTGTCGGCGAGGAGGGTGAGGTCGAGCCGGACGAGCTTCCACCCGCCGAGCTGCCGGCAGGACGAGACATATTCGAGGTCGAGATCGGCGAATCGGCGTCCGCTGCCTTTCGTCACCTGCGCGGGGCCGGTCAGGCCGGCGGCGACCTCGTTTCGGTAGGTCAGGCCTTCATGGACCTGACGGGCGACCATCTCCGGTGGCCACGGCCGCGGTCCGACCAGGCTCATGTCGCCTCTGAGAACGTTCAGGAGCTGCGGCACTTCGTCGAGGTACCAGGGCTTGAGGACTCGCCGGCCCGCCCAGGTGAGATTCGCCGGATCGGCCTCGTAGAGCCTGGCATGGCCGCCCGCTGCCCGCATCTCCTCGAGGACGTTCGCCCGGAGGGTTCGGAACTTGATCAGCCCGAACACCCGACCTCGCGAGATGCGGTCCTCGCGGTAGAGGAACGGTCCCCTGTCGCTTCTCACCAGGAGTTGGTCACACGCCGTCACCCCCAGGACGACCGCGACGAGCGGCAGGAGGGCCGCGAGCAGGATCAGCGCGGCGGTCTTGTCGAGGATCTGCTTCGGCAACGGGTAGGCCGGGGACGCCACCTCGCGAGCATGGCAGGCGGCCGGCGGCCTCGCCGCGCTGCGCTAGCCCTTCTGGTACGCGGGGACGACCGAGACCAGTGCGGTCGCCGCCTTGCCGAGGGGGATGGGGCGCATCCCTGTCGTGATCTTGAAGAACATCCGGGCCGAAGGCGGGAGGGAGGCGAACGTTCCGCCGAAGCCTCCGCCGATGACGTTCCCGGCGGCGTCGAGCACGACTGCACTGAGCTGGGCGGACTGCAACGTGAGGCTCTGCTGGTCGTTCTGGAGCTCACCTTCGATCGAGCCGCACCAGGCGGGCTCGAACACGCTCGGCAAGACGCGTACCGCGGAGATGCCGGGCTTCGCATGTGTCGCAGGGCCGCGCTTGGCGATCTTGATCACGACCTCGAGCCTGGCGATCGGGGCGCCGCCGGGGAAGCTCAGCTCGCCACCGAGCGCGTGATCTGAGCCCGCCGAGATGTCGGTGATGCGAGACGTCGCCGAGCCGATCAGGCGGTTGTCGGCCATCACGAAGTTGACGAGCACCTCGACGTCGACGGCATCGGACTGCGTCGACTCGTTGTGGAGGATGACCCCGTAGCTGACGCCGCTGCCGCCATACGGGTAGTTGCGGACAGTCCAGCCCGATTTCACGACGGTGATCTTCGGCGGGATGATCTGCCCGATCACCGTGAACGCCTTGGTCGCCCGCCCGGCACCGGAGCATGAGGCGATGGCGACAGCGCGACCCGGCTGGACGAGGCGCGGCACCTTCCACGTCCAGGTCGCATGGCCGTTGGCGGCGGGGACGACCGGAAGCCCACGCTGCTTGGCGCCGCTCTTGTAGCGAACGGCGAGAGAGCAGCGCGAGCCACCGGGCGACACGGAAACAGAGAGGGTCATCTCGTTCCCCTGGACGACGCGAGAGTTGCCGGCGACGAACTGGACCCCGGCCGCGCGCCCGCTGGCGGAGCCGCTGAAGGCGCCGACGACGAGGACCGTCGTGACGGCGAGCAGCAGCAGGCGTTTGGCGTGTGTGGAGGCCTTCGTCATCGGTGTCGGCGCGGCGCGTGCGCCACTCACTCTGTCGCTCGCGAGCGAGTGCCTCTCGACCCTCGAAAGGGGGATCACCGAAAGTCGGATTCGACCGGCGTGCGCGCCGGTCGGAAGGCGCGGCTTAGTTCCCTACGACCTGGACGAGCCAGCGACGGTCGCGTTCGCGGTCGAGCTCGATGAAGAGCACGCGCTGCCAGGTGCCGAGAAAGAGCTCGCCCTCGCGAACCGGAACCGACTCGCCGGCGGTGCCGAGCAGCATCGCCATGCAGTGCGAGTGCCCGTTCCCGAAGTCCATGTCCTCGGGGCAAATGTTCTCGGTGCGCTTGTCCCAGTCGTCGTGGGCGTAATACGTCTCGGAGGGCACGAGCCGGCGCAGCAGTTCGGCGAAGTCGTCGATGAAGCCGGCCTCGAACTCGTTCACGCGGACGCAGCACGTCGTGTGAGGGGAATAGACGCACGCGATGCCGGTGCTGATTCCGCTCTCACGAACCGCCTCGTTCACTTCTCCTGTGATGTCCCGGACGGTGAGCCCGCCCGCCGTCCTCAGTTCCGTCTCGCGGTGGAAGACCTTCACGGCTCCCTCAAACCTCCCTCGTTCGACGTACCACGACCGATCCGTATTCTGAGGGTTCCGGCCGTCCCCGTCATGGGGGAACTGTCTCGGCAGCCCGGGCCTGTCGCCGTGGTCGTTTCGCCGGTCGGCGCGTTTCCCCCGCACCCGATGATACTTCCCATCGCGATGGCGCCTGTCATCCGGTGCCCTGCGCCAGCCCGCCCTCGATGCTCGCAGGCCGAGGACATGTCCGGTGCCAGGCACTGGACATGGCCAGTCGTCGGAGCCTTGCGCCTCGCACTTTCCGAGGAGTGGGCTAGGCTCGATTCTCGCGGGGCCCGTAGCTCAGCTGGTTAGAGCAGCGGACTCATAATCCGTTGGTCCCTGGTTCGAATCCAGGCGGGCCCATCGAGAACGTGTTGGAAACCGGGATTTCCGCCGAAGGTGCGTCGTCGGTTTTACTTGCTAGCTGTGGGTCACGGTTGCGTCTTGAACCCCAGGTAGACGAGCAGAGCCCCCAAAGAAGCTAGTATGAGCGTCACAGCGAGCCGACTGTCTTCCTCGCCGAGACCACGTTTTGTGAATGTGCGAGGAAGAGGGATGCGTAGATGGACTCGCTTGTTCTTCACGCTGTCAGCCTGGAGTCCGCACGCGGCTTCTGTGCTGGCCTAGCAGAGTTTGGGGCCACTCTGGTCGAGGCCGAGAATGGCCGCTACCAGGTAGAGATCCCGCTTTCGGGCAACCGGGAGATCGTTGCTGTCCTCAATGCCCTTGAGAAGTACGTGACGCAGCGAGCTGACGGCCCGGCGCGTCTTGAGTTGGCCGGCCGCAGCTACACGCTGCTGCCCGAGCAGACCTAAGCGACGAAGGCGGGACGGCGCTTAGTTGACCGACTAGCCGCTCGAGGCCGCGTGAACCTAGAGAAGCGAAGGCCCGCACGTGAGCGGGCCTCCGCCTTTACGATTCTCTCCTAGTAGCCGCCACCGCCGCCCGAGCCGCCCCCGCCGGAGTACACGACGATGAGGACGATCGCGACGGCGCCGATCCCGGCGATCGCCGCGGTGCGGCGGTTCTCAGTACGCGCTTTGGCGCCGCCCATACGCGCTTCCGCCATAGGACGCCAGGTCGGCGAATACCGCGAAGATCACGAGGATCCATTCCCAACCGGTGACTCCGCGCCCGCCCGTGTTCCAGAGGATCACGTACATGAGCATCGTCAGCGGTAGGAAGATGATGCCGAGAATCGGCCAGATGATCGGGCCGAAGGCGCGATCGACCCAGGGGGTGAAGATCCACATCAGCAGCACGGCCAGACGCGGCGAGAGCGCTGCGATCAGCACGAAGATGCATCCCATCGGAGCGTCCTTTCTCGCGCTCGACCCGGCGGGCCGAGCGAGCCGAGTCTGACACAGCGAGGGCGAATTGTGTTCCGAACCGTGTCCCGAAACACGGAAGACCAATCCGTGCAAGCGCATCCATCAGCACGCAAGAAAGCCCACGTGCCGAAGAGCGAGTGGGTCAGAACTCACCCTCGTTGTTCCCTGGTCCGAGTCCAGACGGGCCCATTCGAAACGGGAGCCGCTCAAGCTACGGCATAGGACCTCGGCCTCCGGGGTCGAAGTCTGGAGCGCCCAGGGGTCTCAGTTCGGCCGGACCCACTCTCCCCGGGAATGGCCGAGCTCGGCGCGAGCCGTAGGCGCCGCCCCTGGGCACCTCGCTCGCCGCAAGCCTGAGGCGCGCGCGGCATCTACTCAATCGAGCCCGGGTGACTCTTGCGTTGGAGCGGTAGCTCCGTGGGAGAGAAGGCGGTTCGCCCGGGCTCCTTTCGCCTCAGCGGCGTGTAACGATCGCGGGACTCGCCAGTCTGAACCTCGTCGACCAAAGGAGGACGAGATGCCGCCGATCGTCTCGCGAGGCTTCAGGGGCCGCCGGCGCGGTGATGCCCCCAGCGACCGGGTGCCGCCCGGGCAGTACGCGACCGACGACTTTCCCGTGCTCTCCGCGGGCCCGACCCCGCACACGCCGCTTGACCAGTGGGACTTCACGATCGTCGGCGAGGTCGACGAGCTCCGGCGCTGGACGTGGGACGAGCTCCGCGCGCTGCCGAGCGAGTCGATCACCGTCGACATCCACTGCGTCACCAAGTGGTCCAAGCTGGATACGGAGTGGGAAGGGGTCTCCGTCGACACGCTTCTCGACGGGATCGACACGTCCGCCGAGTACGCGACGGCGTTTTGCGACGGCGGCTACACGACGAACCTGCCGCTCGAGGACCTCACGGGCGGGAAGGCCTGGATTTCCTTCGGCTACGGTGGCGAGCCGCTCGACCCCGAGCATGGCGGGCCGGCGCGCCTGCTCGTTCCGCACCTCTACTTCTGGAAGAGTGCGAAGTGGGTGCGGGGCCTTCGCCTCACCGAGACCGACGAGCCCGGCTTTTGGGAGTCGAACGGGTACCACCTCTACGGCGATCCGTGGCGGGAGCAGCGGTACTGGGGCGACTGACCTGGCATCTCGCCGAGGTCGTCGAGATCAGGCCGGAGACGAGCCAGACGAAGACGATCACGTTCGACGTGCCAGGCTGGCCGGGCCATCGCGCCGGCCAGCACGTCGACGTTCGCCTGACCGCAGAGGACGGCTACCAGGCCGAGCGGAGCTACTCGATTGCGTCGTCGCCCGACGAATCGAGGGTCGAGCTGACCGTCGAGCGTCTCGACGACGGCGAGGTGTCGCCGTACCTCACCGACGAGCTGCGTCCCGGTGACGCGATCGAGCTGCGTGGGCCGGTGGGCGGCTACTTCGTCTGGGACCCGCAAGCCGATGGTCACGTGTTCCTCGTCGCAGGTGGGTCCGGCATCGTCCCGTTGATGGCGATGGTGCGGCAGCGCGCGGCAGAGCGCAGCACGATCCCGACGCGCCTGCTCTACTCCTCGCGCCGGTGGGACGACGTCATCTACCGGGACGAGCTCGGCCGTCTCGCCGATGGAAGCGGCGGCCTGGACGTCGTCCACACGCTCACCCGAACGCAGCCGACGGGATGGGATGGGTACAGCCGGCGGGTCGATCGCGCACTGCTCGACGAGGTCGCTCCTACCCCGTCGGAGCTCGCGCTCGCCTATGTCTGCGGGCCGACGCCCTTTGTCGAGGCTGTGGCCGAGGGCCTCGTAGGGCTCGGCCATGACCCACAACGCATCAGGACCGAGCGCTTCGGTCCGACGGGAGGTTGAGATGGATGCGCTGAAGCTGGACGGCAACGCCGCGGCAGGGCTCCTCCAGGAGATCTTCACCGCGGAGGTCACGACCGCTCGCGGAATGTGCGCGGGCTGCGGTGCGGTCGAGCCGGTCGGCGCGGTCTCCCTCTACTCCGGTGCGGGCATGGTGCTTCGCTGCCCGCACTGCGACGCGGTGCTGGTGAAGGTGGTCACCGACGGCACACGCATCTGGCTCGACGCCCGCGGTGTCCGGGCGCTCGAGCTTCACGCCCCCACGGGACCGTAGTTCTTCGCAAGAAATCCCGGCGCTTTCATGTTCCACTGCGGGACGAACCGGTGCTGTGCCCCGTCCCGGACGCGTTGTACAGTCAGCGCGATGCGGAGACGCCTGGCGTTCCTGCTCGCTCTGGGGCTGCTCGCGGCGGGCTGCAGCAGCGGCGAGCCGTCGGCCTACAAGGCTGGGAGCACCGCGAAATGCCTGGCGGGCCAGGGCTACCGCGTCACGACCGATCCCGCGCAGGTCGGGGTGATCGCCGCAAACGCGCCGAACGGTGGCCTTCGGGCCAGGGAGCCGGGGAACACACTGACGATCGCGTTCGGCGCGAGCTCCGACGACGCGCTCGGAATCCAGCGTGCCTTTCGCCGTTTCGCGCCCAGAAAGCTCCGGCGTCACATCGACGACGTGATGCGGACCCAGAAGAACGCCGTCCTGCTCTGGACGGTCACGCCGCCGACCGACGAGATGAACAAGGTCTTCGGCTGCCTGAAGGGCTGATCGCTCCGGCTAGAATCGGGACGATGGTCGAGATCGGGACGATGCGGGTCAAGAGCGGCCTCGCCGAGATGCTGAAGGGCGGCGTGATCATGGACGTCACGACCGCGGATCAGGCGCGAATCGCGGAGGACGCCGGCGCTTGCGCCGTCATGGCGCTCGAACGAGTTCCCGCCGACATCCGGGCCGAAGGCGGCGTGGCGCGTATGGCCGACCCCGACAAGATCGTCGAGATCCAGGAGGCCGTCTCCATCCCGGTGATGGCGAAGGCCAGGATCGGCCACTTCGTCGAGGCGCAGGTCCTCGAGGCGCTCGAGGTCGACTACATCGACGAGTCCGAGGTCTTGACCCCGGCGGACACGGCGAACCACATCGACAAGTGGAAGTTCACCGTCCCCTTCGTCTGCGGGTGCACGAACATCGGCGAGGCGCTGCGGCGAATCTCGGAGGGCGCGGCGATGATCCGCACCAAGGGAGAAGCCGGCACAGGTGACATCGTCAACGCCGTCACCCACATGCGTTCGGTGTTCGGGGCGATCAGGACACTCGGGACGATGGACTCCGACGAGCTGTACTCGGAAGCCAAGAACCTCCAGGCGCCGATCGAGCTCGTGCGCTGGGTGGCGGAGAACGGGCGGCTGCCCGTGGTGACGTTCACGGCAGGCGGCATCGCGACCCCCGCCGACGCGGCGCTCTGCATGCAGCTCGGGGCCGACGGGGTCTTCGTCGGCTCGGGCATCTTCAAGTCGGACAATCCGAGCGAGCGCGCGAAGGCGATCGTCGAGGCGACGACGCACTCGACCGACGCAGAGATCATCGCGCGCGTCTCGCGCGGCCTCGGCGATGCGATGAGCGGACTGTCGGCTGCCTCGCTCGCCCAGGAAGAGCTGCTCGAGACCAGAGGCTGGTAATGCGCCCACGCGTCGGGGTCCTCGCCGTCCAGGGCAACTTCCGCGAGCACGCGGCGATGCTCGCGCAACTCGGGGCCGAGGCGATCGAGGTTCGCAAGCCGGAGGAGCTCGAAGGGCTCGACGGGCTCATCGTCCCCGGCGGCGAGTCGACCACGTTCATGCGGCTGATGCGGCTCTACGGGCTCGACGAGGCGATCAGGCGTTTCTCGGGCCCGATCATGGGCACGTGCGCCGGGATGATCGTCCTCGACAACGAGCACCTCGGCCTGATCGACATCGACGTCGACCGCAACGCGTACGGCCGCCAGGTTGCGAGCTTCGAGGCCGACGTGGAGCTGGCGGGAGAGGAGGCGCCGCTCCGCGGCGTCTTCATCCGCGCGCCCAGGCTACGCGCGAGGGGCCCGGAGGTCGCGGTTCTGGGCGAGCTCGCCGGCGAGCCCGTGCTCGTGGGGGACGGCCGTATCCTCGTCGCGTCGTTCCACCCCGAGCTGACGGATGATCTCCGCGTGCACGAGCTGTTCCTCAATCGCGTGAAGGAGTCGATGAGTGTCCGGGCATAGCAAGTGGTCCTCGATCAAGCACAAGAAAGGCGCGGCCGACGCGAAGCGCGGGAAGCTCTTCTCGAAGCTGTCGCGCGCGATCATCGTGGCCGCGAAGGAGGGCGGGCCTGACCCCGCCGGCAACCTCGCGCTGCAGAACGCGATCGAGAAGGCTCGTTCCTACTCCATGCCGAAGGACAACATCGAGCGGGCGGTCGCGCGGGGATCCGGGACGGATGCCGACGCACAGGCTTTCGAGACCGTCGTCTACGAGGGCTACGGCCCGGGCGGGGTGGCCGTGATCGTCGAGGCCCTGACCGACAACCGGAACAGGACCGCATCGGAGGTCAGGCACGCCTTCGACAAGAACGACGGCAATCTCGGGACCACCGGTGCTGTGGCGTGGCTCTTCGAGCGGCGCGCGATCGTGCTCGTCGCGGCGGAGGGTGTCGACGAGGACGAGCTGACGCTCGCAGCGGCCGAGGGCGGCGCCGACGACGTGTCTCTCGACGGCTCGACCTACGAGATCGTTGCGGCGCCGGAGGCGCTCACCCCGGTGCGCGAGGCGATCGAGGCCGCCGGCTTCGGGGTGGTGTCCGCCGAGCTGGCCCTGGCGCCGAAGACCACCGTCGAGGTCGAGGACGAGTCGACGGCCAAGAAGATCGTCCGCCTGATCGACCAGCTCGAGGAGAGCGACGACGTGCAAGAGGTCTACGCGAACTTCGACATCCCCGAGCGCGTCCTCGAGGCAGTCGCGGTCTAGCAGTCCGGGAAAGAAAGCCGCGACGGAATCGGCGCGATTAGGATCGCCCGGTGGCGAGCTGGGTGGTCGAACGGATCGTGCATTTCGATCCAGCGGAGTTCGTCAAGTCTGGCCTCGCACACTTTGGCTTTCACGTTCGAGGCGGCCGTTACTACGCGATCGCGCACCAGGACCACTATCTCGGCCTCGTCGGCCCGGAAGGTCGCGTGGAGTGGACGGTGGCGCCTCGGCCTGTGTTCAAGGGAGTCCCGAACATCCTTGCCCAGCTGGAGTTCCCGACCTTCGTCGACGTGTTTCCGGATGGAACTCTTGTCGTGTCGAACTTCGGGAATGCCCATTTGTATCGGGTCGATACGGAGACGATGAGTGCGCACCTGCTACTCGACGGTCACGGGCTCGGGTTGGTCGATATGGGGAACTGCGTCGTCGACGAGGAGGGGTCGGTTTGGGTGAACGAAGTCAAAGGGTGCCGCGTCTGGCGCTTTGACCGGGCAGGTCGACCGCTCGAGATTCTGGGCGACGGTATCCCAGGATTCCAGCTCGAACCCGTGAGCTTTGACGCGGTGAGATTCAACTGGGTGTACGACCTGCGCCGGGGTCCTGATGGCAACATCTTTGTTCTTGACAGCAAGAACTACGCACTACGCGTCATCGACATCGCGTCCCGCAGCGTTCGCACGCTCGCAGGGAACGGGGCGCCGGGCTACAGCGGAGACGGCGCCGATGCGCGAAGTGCGACCTTCGGCAGCGATCCCACCGCGGCCTTCGACGGGCCGATCTCACTCTCGGTCGACGAGGCAGGCAACGCCTACGTCGGAGACCGCTTCAATCATGTCGTCCGCATGATCAAGC
>DASUXI010000060.1:0-7884 GCA_036377995.1 Gaiellaceae bacterium | reverse complement strand
AGGGTGGATGTCGCGGTGGTAGTACGGTGCGCCCTCGAGCATCTGTCCGTACTGGTTGCGATAGCGCTTCGGAATCTCGATCAGCCCGGGCGTCTCGAAGACGAGGTAGCGCTGTTCACCCTCGGGCCGGAAGCGGTACGTTGTGCCGCGCGGGATGACGACGTAGTCGCCCTCCTTGTAGGGAACGTCGCCGAAGATCGTCTCGAGCGTCCCCTGGCCCTCGTGCACGAACACGACCTCGTCGCCCTCGCCGTTCCGGAAGAAGTAGTCCATCTGCTCGTCCGGGCGGCAGAGGGATATCTCGACGTCCGAGTTCCACATCAGGAGCTTCCGGCCGGTGACGGGATCGCCGCCTGCAGGAACCCCGTACGTCTTGAAGTGGCGGTGCGCGTGAGCGTCCGGCACCCATTCCTCGCGCTCGATGGGCTCGAACTCGCCGACCTTCATCACGCGGCAGGGCGACTGGAGGTGGTACAGGATCGACTCCATCCCGACGAAGCCCTCCATGCCCATCACTTCCTCGGTCAGGAGCGTGCCGTTGTCGCGAACCTGCGTATGCCGCTTCGGAGGCACCGAGCCCACACGCTGATAGAACGGCATACGCAGAAACCTAGTCCCGTGCCAGACTTCAGTCTGGCTCGGGCGCACCTTTCTTCCGCTTCGGGGGCACCGAGCCGACACGCTGATAGAACGGCATCGCTAGAGGATATCCAGCGCGATCGCAGCGAGCCGCTCCCCTATCGCGGGCGCGAACTTGAAGCCGTGGCCACTGCAGGCCGAGCCGATCACCACCCGCCCTCGCCGTTCGAGAACGAAGCGCTCGTCGGGCGTCGTCGTGTAGATGCAGGTCTCCGCCGCGGCCGGCTCGGGGTCGACGTCCGGGTAGGTGCGGGCGACCCACTCGGCGACCCGGGTGACGATCGCCGGGTCCGGTTCCCCAGGAGTGTCCGGCTTGGCGACGGCGCCTGCGTGATGAGCGCCGGCCTTCAGCCCGTGCTCCGGATCGTGCAGGGAGTAGAGCGCGTGTCCGCGCGTCTTCGCGTCGAGCTGGACGATGGACGGCAGCGGCTTGCCGGAGCGGCGGAAGTAGACGACAGTCTCGCGGGTGATGCGCACGGGCAGGTCGGGCGCGAACCGGGTGACCCACGGGCCGGCAGTGATCACGACCGCCTCGGCGTCGACGTCGTCGAGCGAGTCGACCCGCCGGTTCTCCTCGAGGCGCGCGCCGTGCGCGACCGCGCTGTCGACGAGCGCGCGGAGCGCGATGTCTGAACGGATGATCCCCGCTTCGGGCTGGAAGAGGACCGTCCAGCCACCGGGGACGCGGATCGACCAGCGCGCTCTCGCCGCCGCCGGATCGACCAGCTCGAACTCGGCCCCGGCGGCTGCGAGCGCGTCCTGCGAGCCCGCGGCCCGATCTTCGACGAGCTCGAGCAAGCCGCTCAGCTCGAGCAGCGCGCGACCGGACTCGTGCTCGAGCCCACGCCAGCCTGCGAAACCCTCACGGGCGAGCTCGACGAATTCGACCTCCGGGTACGCGAGACGAACGATGCGCGAGCGTCCGTGGCTCGATCCGTGTTCATGCCCGACCTCGAACTGCTCCACGAGCAACACGTCGCGACCTCTCAGCGCGAGAGCGCGCGCAGTCGCCGCCCCCATGATTCCCGCACCGACGACGACGACCTCCGCCTTCATGCGACGCGGTTCCGGAGCACGCCGATCCCGTCGACCTCGAGCTCCACCACGTCGCCGCGCTGCAGCCACCGTCCGTCTCCGTGCTCGAGGATGCAGCCGGTACCCACCGTCCCCGAGCCGAGGATGTCACCGGGTCTGAGGTGCGTGTTCCGGGCTGCGTGCGAGACGATCGCGTCCCACGAGTGGTGCATGTCGGTGAGGTTTCCCCGCGACCTCTCCTCCCCGTTCACGCGCGCGATCATCGTCGCCTCGGTCCCGTCGAGCTCGTCGGGAGTGACTACGATCGGCCCGAGGCTCGTGGCGAAGTCTTTGCCCTTCGAGGGGCCGAGCCCGACTCTCATCTCGGCCCGCTGCAGGTCTCGCGCCGACCAGTCGTTCATGATCGTGAAGCCGCCGATCGCGCCGGCGGCACCGATGACGGCCGCGACCTCGAGCTCGTAGTCGAGCTCGTTCGTGTCGGGCGGCATCGGGATCTCGTCCTCCGGACCGTAGATCGCCGCGGGGTTCGAGAAGTAGAAAACCGGCAGCTCGTACCACTCGGACGGGACCTCGAGGCCGCGGCTCGCGCGGGCAGTCTTCACGTGCTGCTCGAACGCGTAGAAGTCGCGCACGCTCGGCGGGTGGAGCACCGGCGGGCGGAACTCGACCTCCGCGAGCGCATACTCGGCGTGGCGGCGCGCGCTGCCTCCGCCTGTGAAGTACGCCTGCAGCGTCTGCGCCGCGAGCTGCACGACGGTGTCGCCTTCGATGATCCCCGGCCAGCCGCGCTCGAGCTGCAGGTCCCGCGGGGTGAACATGCAGAGCTTCACGGTTCCGTGTGGACGATGACGTCCGCGATGTCGGGTCTCGCGTGGCGAATACGTTCCTCGATCTCGCTCGCACGCGCGTGCGCGGCGGCCAGAGGGCTGGCGGCGTCGAGCCCGAGGGTGAGATACGCGAGCAGCCCTTCGTCGGTGTGCAGGAACCGCAGCTCGCGCGGCTCGTGACCCGTCAGGTCGCGGACGATCGCCAGGACGACGTCGCGCTCGGCGCTGTCGTCGGGCATCGACCGCCCCTCGGCGGTCTCGGCCAGCGGCTCGAGATGGGTCTGCACGGTGTCGACCTCGGGAACGGCGACCGCGATCGCGCGCTCGACCTGGGTTGCCAGAGCATGCGCGTCCTCCAGGCTCAGCTCGCCCGGCAGCTTGAGATGCAGCGAGACCTCGGTGCGGCCGCCGATGCGCAGGACGGTGACGTTGTGCACCTCGCGGACGCTCGGAACACCGAGCGCGGCGTTGTGGGCCCGCTCGCGGATCGCCGCTTCGTCTTCCTGCGGCTCGACATGGACGACGACGTCGCTCCCCGGCAGCACTGACTCGAGCGCGGCCTCGACGCGATCGGCGGCTGCATGCCCCTGTCCCACCGCCGCTCCTGTCGGCACGCCGATGACCACGTCGGCGAACTGCCGGCCGGCGGCCTGGCGCATCCGCAGCCGACGCAGGTCGACCGCGGGCTCGATCCCTGCGATCGCCGCCCGGGCCGCCGCCTCGGCATCGGCAGGCGACCGGTCCATGAGCACGTCGACGTTCCGCTTCATCAGCCGCGCGGCGGCGATCATGACGAGCACCGCGACGAACAACGCGGCCGCCGAGTCCGCACGCCGGTAGCCGGCGTGGACGAGAAGGAGCCCGAGAAGGACCGCGCCGGAGCCTGCGAGGTCGCTGCCGAAGTGAAGCGCGTTCGCGGCGAGGGCTGCGCTCCGGTAGCGCCGGGATGCCCGCCACGACACCACCGTGCGGCTCACGTCGACGACGATCACGAGGCCGATCACGGCGAAGGCGTACCAGGTCGCCTCAACCCTGATCGGGCTGGTCCCGGCCAGGTGCGTGATCGCCCGCCAGGCGATGAAGAGGCTGGCCGCGGAGAGAATCGCCGCCTCGCCGAGTGCGGAGAGGTGCTCGGCCTTCCCGTGGCCGTACTGGTGCCCGACGTCGGCCGGCCTGGCGGCGACTCCGACGGCGAAGAAGGTCAGGAGCGCGGCGATCAGATCGGTGCCGGAGTGGGCGGCCTCGGAGACGAGGCCCAGGCTGTTTGCGGCCAGGCCGGCGGCGAGCTTCACGGCGATCAGGACGACCGCAGCGACGACCGAGACGAGTGCTGTTCGCCGCTGAGGACTCACGCGGCGGGAAAGCTAGAGGTTGCCGCGGAGCGCCTGCTCGCGCTCGATCGCCTCGAAGAGGGCCTTGAAGTTCCCCTCGCCGAAACCACGCGCCCCGTGACGCTCGATCACCTCGAAGAAGAGCGTGGGTCGGTCCTGCGCGGTCTTCGTGAAGATCTGGAGGAGATAGCCGTCCTCGTCACGGTCGACGAGGATGCGCAGGCGCTGCAGGTCGTCCCAGTCCTCACCGATCTCGCCGACGCGCTCTGCGGCATCCCGGTAGTACGCCTCGGGCGTCGAGAGGAAGACGATGCCGCGTTCCTGCAGCGCCTCGACCGTCCCGACGATGTCCTCGGACTGCAGGGCGATGTGCTGGACGCCGGGACCGCCGAAGTACTCCAGGTACTCCTCGATCTGACTCTTGCGCTTGCCTTCAGCCGGCTCGTTGATGGGGAACTTGATCTTCCCCTGGCCGTCCGCCATCACCTTCGACATCAGGGCCGAGTACTCCGTGTGGATCTGCTCGTCGCCGAAGTGGATGATGTTCGTGAAACCCATCGTCCGTTCGTAGAACTCGACCCAGTAGTCCATCCGCCCGAGCTCCACGTTCCCGACGACGTGGTCGATCGCCCTCAGGCCAACGCCCGTCGCAGGATGTCCGTTGGTGATCGCGATCGCCTGGTAACCGGGCAGGAACGGGCCGGTGTACTCGCTGCGGTTGACGAACGTGTGCACGTTCTCTCCGTAGGTTGCGATCGTCGCCAGCTCGACGCGCCCGTACTCGTCCTCGACCCAACGGGGCTCGACGACGCCTCGTGCGCCGCGCTGGACCGCCTGGCGATACGCCTCCGTCGCGTCGGGAACGGTCAGCGCCGTGTCCTTCACGCCGTCGCCATGAGCGCAGGCGAACCGCGTGATCTCGCTGTCTCCTCGCAGCCCGCTCGTCAGGACGAGCCTGATGTCGGCCTGCTCGATGACATAGGACGCACGGTCCCGGACACCGGTTTCCGGGCCTGCATAGGCAGTCCGCATGAAGCCGAACGCCTGCTCGTAGAAGAACGCCGCCTGCTTCGCATTGCCGACGTACAACTCGAGGTGATCCCACCCGTCGATCGGCATGAAGTCGGCGTTCTGACCCACGCGCGTAGCTTAGTCCGCCAGCGGACGTTAATCCGCCGGCGGGCGAGGAGGGGGACCGCCGCCACGGGCGAGGGCGATGCCCCCGGCGATGGCGATGCCGCCGGCGATCTGCACCCCGCTGACGCTCTCCGACAGGAGCACCAGGGCGACGATCGCGGCCAGAAACGGCTGCAGATTGGCGAAGAGCGAGGCGCGCGACGGCCCGACCCGGTCGATCGCCGTGAACCAGAGGAGGTTGGTGGTCACGAGCGGGCCTAGCACGGCGAAGGCGAAGCCCACCCAGACGAGCGGGCCGAAGTCGAAACTCTGATGCCCGAGCTGAGGCGCGCCGACGAGCATGAGCGGGATCGTCACCGCCAGCAGGAAGACCGCGCTCAACCGGAAGGGCGTGTACCGCCGCATGAGCGGGGAGATGGCGACCGAGTACGCGGCCCAGGTCGCCGAGCCGAGAACGGCGAGGCCGTCGCCCTTCAGGTTGGCGGAGAGGCTTCCGCCCGAGCCGATCGCGACGAGCGCGACGCCGGCGAAGGACAGGCCTGCGGCAACCCAGAAGCTCGCGCTCAGGCGTTCCACCCCGCTCCCTCGGGCGAAGATCGCCGTGAAGATCGGCAGGGTTCCGAAGAGGAGCGCCACGGTGGTCGCAGTCGTGAAGCGGAGGGCGTAGACGAAGCTCAGCTGGTTCGCGAAGAGCACGATCGTGCAGAGCACGATCAGGCCGAGGTCGCGGCGCTCCATCCTGAGCGAGCCCTCCCAGGCCAGGGTGATGGCGGCGAAGATCACTGCCGCGCACGCGTAGCGCACCGAGGCGTAGGCCAGCGGGTGGAAGCCTTGGTCGAGGATGTACTTGGAGACGGTGAAGTTGAGCGCCCACAGCGAGACCGTCGCGAGCAGCATCATTTCGGCGGTCGGGCGGCGCACGAGAGCCGTGTAGTAAAGCGGTCGAAACCCGGCCAAGTTAGGCTTCGACCGATGCGGGAGCCGACGATCGAAGACGTCGACGCGCTCGTCGGGCCGGCGACGCCCCACTTCGCCTACCAGCTGCGCGCCCGGCTCGAAGAGCTCGCCCTCGGCCTTCCCGAAGGACATCCGGTGAAGCAGTACGCCCTCGAGAAGATGGAGGTGCTCGACCGGCTCGGGCACGCATCTTCGAAGGCGGAGGAGGGCGAGCGCGAGTCGAAGGCGCGTCCGGGCTGGGAGCAGATACCCAGCTCTGCTCCCGCCTACGATCCGCTCCCCCGCTCGCAGTGACACCCCTCGAAGGCGCCGGCTCGGTCGTCGTCACGGGTGGGACTCGCGGGATCGGGAAGGCGATCGCGCTTCGGTTCGCGATGCAGGGTGCCGCGCGCGTCGTCCTCGGCTACATGCGCAACGACAGCGCCGCCGAGGAGGCCGCGGCCGAGGTGCAGGCGGCCGGCGCCGAGGCGGTGCTCGTGCGCGGCAACGTCGCCTCCCACCGCGTGGTCTCGGAGCTCGCGTCGCACGGCCCGCACGTGGCCGTCGTCCACAACGCCGCCACCGGCGTGATCAAGCCCGCCCTCGAGACCGAGGACAAGCACTGGGACTGGACGTTGAACGCGAACGCCCGCGCGCTGCTCGCGCTCGCCCGGGCGTGCGCCCCCGACATGAAGGCCGGATCGTCGATCGTGGCGGTCTCGTCCCTCGGATCGACCCGCGTGCTCGAGAACTACGTCCTCGTGGGGACATCGAAGGCGGCGCTGGAGTCGGTCGTGCGCTATCTCGCAGTCGAGCTGTCCCCACGCGGCATTCGTGTCAACGCGGTGTCGGCGGGGCTCGTCGAGACCGCAGCGCTCGACCACTTTCCGAATCGCGAGCAGATGCTGGAGGCGGGACGGACGCGAACGCCCGCGGGACGCATGGTCGAGCCCGAGGACGTCGCCGGCGCCGTTTCCTACCTCTGCTCGCCCGACGCGGACATGGTGCGCGGTCACACCCTCGTGGTCGATGGCGGCTACTCCCTGCTCGCCTGATGGAGCCGACCGAGCACAATCGCCGCGCCTGGGACGAGCTCCACCGCCGGCGGGCGGAAGCTCTCGCCGGCGACCGCGGCCTGCCTGCGCAGGTGCGTCACGCGCTCGCGGACCTGTCCGGCAAGCGCGTCCTCCATCTCCACTGCCGGACCGGCGAGGCAACGGCCGAGCTCGCCGAGCTCGGCGCCGTCGTCACGGGAGTCGACTCGTCGGGTCAGGCGCTCGAGGCGGCACGCGAGCGGTGGCCCTCGATCCTCTGGGTGCAGGCCGATGTCGAGACCCTGCCGGCGGAGCTCCGCCGTGCTCGCTTCGACCTTGCCTACTCCGGGCCCGGATCACTTACGGACGTCGGCGACCTCGACGGCTGGCTGCGGGAAGTCGCGTCGACGCTCCGGCGGGGCGGAGACTTCCTTCTCTTCGAGGAGCATCCGGTGGCGCTCTGCGTCGACGGGCTGATGCACTGGCGGATGAGCTACTTCGACGAGGGGTCGTACCGCCTCGGCCGGCTGGTCACCGCCACCTCGGCGACAGGGTTCACGGTGCGCGCGCTCGAGGAGTATCCGTCACGCAGCGACGAGTTCCGCCGGCACGACGCCCGGATCCCTGGCACTTTTCTCCTGTACGCCCAGAAGTCGCCGGGCTAGTGGTGAGACACCACTAGAGCGGCGCCGCCTCGACCCGCCTGCCGCGGACGAAGCTCACCTCATGCCCTCGGCGGTTCGCCTCGTCGAGCTCGTCTTCCTCGAGCGCGCCGATGCGACGTAGGAGCTCGAACTCGTCGCGGAGGTGCGTGCGCATCATCTCCGGGCCGTCCGTCGCGATCGTGAATGCCACGCCCGCATCCACGAACGAGCGGAATGTCTCCCGGACCGCGGCCTCGCTCGGCAGGGCCTTCGTGAGCAGGTTCGATGTGGGGCAGATCTC
>DASUXI010000059.1:0-3749 GCA_036377995.1 Gaiellaceae bacterium | reverse complement strand
ACTGGTCGTACGAGGAGTCGAAGATCAGCGCCCGCGCCGGCGCGCCGGGGTCGCCCGTCGGCGGCGGGATCCGCTCGACGAGCGCGTCGAGCACCTCCGCGATCCCGTCGCCGGTCTTGGCCGAGATGCGCAGCACGCGCTCCGGGTCCTCGCCTACGAGCTCGGCGATCTCGGCGGCCGCGCCGACCGGGTCGGCCTGCGGCAGGTCGATCTTGTTCACGACCGGCACGATCTCGAGCTCGTTCTCGATCGCGAGGTACGCGTTGGCGAGCGTCTGCGCCTCGATGCCCTGCGCCGCGTCCACGACGAGCAGCGCTCCTTCGCACGCCTGGAGCGAGCGCGACACCTCGTAGGTGAAGTCGACGTGACCGGGCGTGTCGATCAGGTTGAGCTGCGTCCCCTTCCACTCGACGCGCACGGCCTGGGCCTTGATCGTTATGCCGCGCTCGCGCTCGAGCTCCATCGAGTCCAGCACCTGCTCGCGCATGTCACGGCTCGAGACCGCATGTGTCAGCTCGAGGATGCGGTCGGCCAGCGTCGACTTCCCGTGATCGATGTGGGCGATGATCGAGAAGTTCCTGATGCGGTCCTGAGTCATGACGACGGCCGCCCGAGGCGGCCTCGCAAAGCTAGCAACGCCCCCAACTCGCGAACGCGCAGCGCGCGGCACGCCGCCAGGTAGACGGCGACGCCGACGAGCAGCGCCGTTCCGACCGAGGCGAGCTGGCCCGCGAACGATCTCCCGACCGCCCGGTCGATCACGTACCAGATCCCGTACGACGCGCCGGCCACGGCCGCGGACGCCACGACAATCCGCAGCACCGAGTCGCCGGTCTCACGGAGCTCGAGCCGTCCGAGCCGGCGGCGGAGCAAGAGGAAGAGCGCGACCGTCCCCGCGACGTTGACGACGGAGGTCGCGAGCGGGATGCCCCAGGTTCCGAACCGGTAGAAGGCGGCGTCGAGGGCGGCGTTGAGCGCGAGGTTGCCGAGAGCCACCCAGGTCGGGATCCAGTTCGACTGGAGGCTGAAGAACGCCCGGTTGAGCAGGAGCATCGTCCCGTTGAAGAAGAGGCCCGCGGAGAATGCGGCCAGCGCACCGGCCACAACGGGCGTCTGCGCCGGCGCGAACTCGCCGCGTTGGAACACGAGTCGCGTGATCGGCTCCGCGAGAACCGCGCTGACGGCGCTCGCGGGGACGAGCATGAAGGCGATCTGGCGGACGCCCAGACCTACCGTCCTCCTGAACCCGTCGTCGTCGCCGCGAGCGGCGAAGCGCGCGAGTGACGGGAACAGCACGGTCGCGATCGCCACCGAGAACATCCCCTGGGGGAGCATGTAGAGGCGAAATGCCTTGTCGATCGCGGTCGGCGCCAGGTTGGGGTCGATCAGCCTCGAGGCGAAGGCGGAGTCGATCACGACGTTGAAGTTGATGAGGCCGAGCCCCAGCATCACCGGCAGCATCAGCCTCAACACGCGCCACACCGCCGGGTCGTGCCAGTCGATGAGCAAGCGAAGCCTGTCGTCCCGTCCGCGCAGCCACGGCATCGGCAACAGCACCTGGATCACGGTCCCGACGACGATCGAGCCCGCGTAGACGTAGAGCTTCGCGTCGACGGTGTCCGCTCGGGGCACGCCGATCACCAGTCCGGCGATGATCGCCAGGTTCCAGAAGATCGGCGTCAGCGCGGGGATGGTGAACTCGTCGTAGCTGTTCAGGATCCCGACGACGATCCCGGATACGCCGAGCAGGGCGACGATCGGGAACAAGACCCGCGACAACCCGACCGCGAGTGCCTGGTCGCCGCCGGGATCTCCGAACGGACGGATGATCCACGGGGCGAGCAGGATGAACAGCGCCGTCAGCCCGCCGAGGATGAGGAGCACGAGCCAGAAGAGGCTCGAGGCGACTCGCCACGCACGCTTGCGCTCTCCCTTCTCGAGCAACTCGGTGAAGACGGGAACGAACGCCGGAGAAAGCGCGAAATCCGCGACGAGCGCCCGAAACAGGTTCGGCACCTGGAATGCGACCGTGAACGCATTGACCTTGCCGGCGGCTCCGAAGTAATAGGAGGCGACGATCTCGCGGACGAGGCCGAGCACGCGCGAAACCCCGGTGGCGAGCGAGAAGATCGCCGTCGACCTTGCGAGCCGGCGGCCGGAACGCTCGTCCACGCGGCGAGTATAGGGAGGGCGCTGAACGGCGCTGGCTCGCCCGCGAGGCGCTTTGGTACCATGCGCCGCGCCCGCCGACCGCGGGCCTTTTCACGAGATGCCGAACATCAAGCAGCAGAAGAAGCGTGTCCGTACCGCGGCGCAGGAGCGCCTCGAGAACCTTCGCTACCGCTCGACGGTGAAGACGCTGTCGAAGCGCCTCGAGGCTGCCGTCCAGTCGGGTGACTCGGGCCGTGTCGACACGGAGCACCGCGAGCTCGTCCGTTGGCTCGACCGCGCGGCGGCGAGGGGTGCGCTGCACCGCAATACCGCGGCACGCCGCAAGGCCCAGGCCGCGAAGCTCGTCTCAGGGCGCAGCTAGGCGGCGGCAGCCGGCTGGCGAGGCCGGGTGATGTCGATCAGCGCACGCTCGAGCTCGAGCTCGACGGCGAGGCGGGAGCCGCCCTTCACCGCGTGGTCGAGCTCCGCCAGGCGCACGACCGCGCGCAGCAGCTCGTCGCGGTCGTAGCTCCTGGACTGCGCGAACAGCTTCTCGACGTAGAAGGGATGCCGCTTCAACCTCGAGGCTGCCTCCTTCGCGGTCAGCCCCTCTTCGGCCAGGAGCTGACAGTCGCGGACGCGCCCGACGTGACCTACGAGCATCCCGATCAGACCGGGAACCGTCCGCGACACCGGATCTCCCGAACGCTCGAGCAGCAACTGGCACGAGGCGAGCACAGCGGGTAGGTCGCGGCGCCCCCACGCATCGGTGAGCTCATAGCCGGGAACCTCCGCACAGCCGGCCGCGAGCAGCTCGATCTCGGTCGTCGTGACCGGTTCTCCGCCCGACCAGGTGGCGATCTTGTCGATCTCGCTCGCGAGCTCCTCGGGGCTTTCGCCGACGATCTCCACGAGGAGCCGCGCCGCGTCGGCGTCCGCGGCGACGCGCCGATCGGCGAACTGCTTTGCGACCCACTCCGGGAGGCGGCGCTTCACGACGTCGAACACGAGCACAGTTCCGGCTTTCGCGCACGCTTTCCCGAGAGCGGAATCCTTTTTCAGGTCCTCGGAGACGAGGGCGAGCACGGTGCCGGGCGCAGGGCTCGCCAGATATCCCGCCACCGCCTTCACGTCGGCCGCCTTCCAGCGCTCGACCTCCTCGACGATCACGAGCCGTCCTCCGTCTCCGAGCAGGCCGAGGGCGTTGCAGGCCGCAACGGCATCGTCGCCGCCCGCCTCGCTCGCGGACAGATGCTCGACCGCCTCCTCGCCCATCCGGGTGCGCAGACGCTTCAGCGCGCGCAGGATCTTCGGGCGGTCACCCCCGATGATCAGGTAGACAGCTTCGAGGTCCGCCACGTCGGCCAAGCATAAGCAGCGGCGAGGAGAGCACCGGCGAGCAGGACGAGGAGGGCCCGGGTTGAGCGGACCTGGGCGAGCGGCAGGCCGCCGACGAAGCGCGCGACCGCTACGAGATACGCCGCACACCAGCCGTTCAGCCATACCAGCGCCTGGCCGGCGCCCGGCGACAGCGGCATGACCGCGGCCGCTGCGAGCGCGAGGCCGAGCAGCGGGGCGACGACCGGCGCGGCGAGCGC
>DASUXI010000058.1:0-12743 GCA_036377995.1 Gaiellaceae bacterium | reverse complement strand
GCTGCAGGAGATGCTCACGATCAAGTCCGACGACACGGTCGGCCGCGTGAAGGCCTACGAGGCGATCGTCAAGGGCGAGAACATCGCGGAACCGTCGATCCCCGAGAGCTTCAAGGTGCTGCTCAAGGAGATGCAGTCGCTTGCGCTCGACGTCAACGTCCTGTCCGACGAGGGCACCACGGTCGAGGTTCGCGAGGAGGACGACGAGCTCCTGCGGGCGGCCGAGGAACTGGGCATCGACCTGTCGCCCGGCTCGCTGCGGGCCGCCGCTCGCCCGCCGACCGCCGAAGAGGTGGAGGAAGGCCAGGAGCGCGTCGACCAGGACGGCGAGATGGCGCTTCCGAACGACGAGGAGCTCGGCGATCTCAGCGACGTCGAGGTGTCGGACGACGCCGACGAGAAGCCGGCGGAGGGCGCGCCGGCTTTGGCCGAGGGCGAATTGGAACTAGAGGACTAGGGAGTAAAGGAGCGCTTTGATCGACATCAACGATTTCGACGCCATTCGCATCGGGCTTGCATCCAGCAAGCAGATTCGCGACTGGTCCTCCGGCGAGGTAACGAAGCCGGAGACGATCAACTACCGAACGCTCAAGCCCGAGCGCGACGGCCTCTTCTGCGAGCGCATCTTCGGTCCGACGAAGGACTGGGAGTGCTACTGCGGCAAGTACAAGCGCGTCCGCTACAAGGGCATCATCTGCGAGCGCTGCGGCGTCGAGGTGACGCGGCAGAAGGTCCGGCGCGAGCGCATGGGCCACATCGACCTGGCGGCACCGGTCTCGCACATCTGGTTCTTCAAGGGTGTGCCGAGCCGGATCGGCTATCTCCTCGACATCGCTCCGCGCGAGCTCGAGAAGGTGCTGTACTTCGCCGCGTCGATCGTGACCGCGGTCGACGTCGCCGCGCGGAAGAAGGATCTGAACGACCTCGAGGACAAGGTCAAGGGCGAGGCCGAGCGGATCGAGGTCGACCGCGAGGAGGCCCTTGCCGCGCTCGAGGATCGGCTCAAGCGGCGCCGCGACTACTTCGCCAAGGGCAAGGAGACGAAGTTCGACGAGGACGACGACTTCTGGTCGCGTGGGCTCTCGAACTGGGCCGAGGAACAGGCCGTGCCGACCCTCGAGGAGGCGCGCGGGCTCGCCGGCGGCATGTTCACGGACCTGGTCGGCCAGATCACGACCGAGGACTCCAAGAAGATTCGCGAGCTCGTCCGTAATGCGGCGATCCGCGACGATCGCAAGCTGACCCCGCGCGAGCTCGAGAACGTCGCTGCGGCGGGCGAGCAGATCATGGCCGGCCTCGAGCCGCTGTTCAAGCAGCAGAACAAGGCGACGGGCTCGAAGAAGGGCGCGATCTCCAAGCACATCAACCGCATCCTCGACGCGCTTCTCGACGGCGACGAGATCGGGGAGGACGACGCGAAGTTCGTCGAGGGCGTCGACATGAAGAACCTCGACCGGTCGCGCGAGCTCGGGAACGGGCTTCTCGCGGACGTCGTCGACACATGGGACGGCGAGCAGGACATCCGCGAGCTGACGAACGACCTGTGCCTCCGGACCGACGGCAAGATCCAGAAGGAGGATCTCGACGCCATCATCCAGTGGGCGCTGAAGGTGCGCGAGATGTACCTCGACATCGAGTCTCGCCGGGGCGACGCCCGCGAAGCGGCCGTCGACTCGGTCAACCGGCTCGAGCAGACGTGGCTCCTGTTCAAGGACCTCGAGCCGAAGCTGATCGTCAACGACGAGCAGCTCTTCCGCGAGCTCAAGGACCGCTTCGGCTCACCGTACGGCTTCGGCGTCTACTTCCGGGGCGGCATGGGAGCGGAGGCGATCCGCGACCTGCTCAAGGACCTGGACCTCAAGGCCGAGGCGGCCTCGCTTCGCGAGACGATCCGGACCTCCAAGGGGCAGAAGCAGCAGCGCGCGATCAAGCGGCTGAAGGTCGTGAATGCGTTCATCACCTCGGAGAACCGTCCCGAGTGGATGGTCCTCGAGGCGATTCCGGTCATCCCGCCGGAGCTCCGCCCGATGGTGCAGCTCGACGGCGGCCGCTTCGCCACGAGCGACCTCAACGACCTCTACCGCCGCGTCATCAACCGAAACAACCGGCTGAAGAGGCTGCTCGACCTCGGGGCTCCCGAGATCATCGTCAACAACGAGAAGCGGATGCTCCAGGAGGCCGTGGACGCGCTGTTCGACAACGGTCGCCGCGGCCGGTCGGTGACAGGCCCGGGCAACCGGCCGCTCAAGTCGCTGTCCGACATGCTGAAGGGCAAGCAGGGCCGGTTCCGCCAGAACCTGCTCGGGAAGCGCGTCGACTACTCGGGGCGGTCCGTGATCGTGTCCGGCCCGAACATGAAGCTGCATCAGTGCGGGCTGCCGAAGCTGATGGCGCTCGAGCTCTTCAAGCCGTTCATCATGAGCCGGCTCGTCGAGCGGAAGTCGGTCCAGAACATCAAGGCGGCGAAGAAGTACGTCGACTCGATGACCGAGGAGGTCTGGGACGTCCTCGAGGAGGTGATCGCCGAGCATCCGGTGCTGCTGAACCGGGCGCCGACGCTGCACCGCCTCGGAATCCAGGCGTTCGAGCCGGTGCTGGTCGAGGGCAAGGCGATCCAGGTGCATCCCCTCGTCTGCCACGCGTTCAACGCCGACTTCGACGGCGACCAGATGGCGGTGCACCTCCCGCTCTCGGCGGAGGCGCAGGCCGAGGCGCGGATCCTGATGCTCTCGTCGAACAACATCCTCTCGCCCGCGAGCGGCCGACCTCTGGCCACCCCGACGAAGGACATGGTCCTCGGGACCTACTACCTCACGTACTGTGAAACCGATCTCGAGTCCACGACCGTCGACAAGCTCAAGCCGCGGCCGCCGCGCTTTGCGTCCGAGGAGGAGGTCGAGCATGCGCTCGAGGCCGGTCAGATCAAGCTTCAGGGGCCGATCGAGTTCCGCTGGAACGGCGATCTGATCCTGACGACTGCGGGCCGCGTGATCTTCAACTCGGAAGTCGAGCGGGTGCTCGAGGAGGCCGTCGAGGACTACGACGGCTCCGATCCGCTGCACGACTACATCAACCGCACCCTGCCGAAGCGCGAGCTCGACGCGTTCATCGCCGTGCTCGTCGACAACTACGGCGCTCATTCGATCGCAGCCGTGCTCGACATGATCAAGAGCCTCGGCTTCAACTACGCCACTCAGGCGGGCGTGACGATCTCGAAGAACGACATCGTCATCCCACCCGAGAAGGAGGAGATCCTCGCCGAGTACGAGGACCGTGTCTCGCTCGTGGAGGCGCAGTACGAGCGCGGGCTGATCACCGACGAGGAGCGTCACGAGTCGATCGTCAGCATCTGGACCGAGGCCACCGATGCCGTCGCCGCTGCGATGGAGAAGACCTTCTACGAGCTCAACCCGATCTACATGATGGCCAACTCGGGCGCCCGCGGATCCTCCAAGCAGATCCGCCAGCTCGCCGGCATGCGCGGGCTGATGGCGAATCCGAAGGGCGAGATCATCGAGCGGCCGATCAAGGCGAACTTCATGGAAGGCCTCTCGGTGCTCGAGTACTTCATCTCGACGCACGGTGCACGCAAGGGCCTCGCCGACACGGCGCTGCGCACGGCCGACTCGGGCTACCTCACGCGGCGTCTCGTCGACGTGTCGCAGGACGTGATCATCCGCGAGGACGACTGCAAGACGAAGGAGTTCATCGAGCTCCCGATCTTCGCGCCCGAGGGGATCAACAAGAGCGTTCTCGGCCGCACGCTGGCCCAGGACTACAACAAGCCCCTCGCGAGCGGAAAGCCCGGCAAGACGGTGCTGGCCGAGAAGGGCGAGGAGCTCACGCTGCCCCTCGTCGAGGAGATCATCGAGGAGCTCGGCGACGGGGCCCACGAGGTGAAGCTGCCCGTTCGCTCGGTGCTGAAGTGCCGCAGTGAGTTCGGTGTGTGCCGCGCCTGCTACGGGACGTTCCTGGCCACTGGTTCGATCGCCGAGATCGGCGACGCGGTCGGGATCATCGCGGCGCAGTCGATCGGCGAGCCCGGGACCCAGCTGACGATGCGGACGTTCCACACCGGCGGTGTCGCCGGCGCGGACATCACGCACGGCCTCCCGCGTGTCGTCGAGATCTTCGAGGCGCGCAACCCGAAGGGTGCCGCCACGCTCGCGGAGGTCGGCGGCAAGGTCGACATCGAGGACACCGAGCGTGGGCCGAAGGTGATGATCATCCCCATCGATTCCAAGGCCGATGACGAGCCCAAGCCGCTCCAGCTGCCGCGGCGAACGAGGATGCTCGTGACCAAGGGCCAGGACGTCGAGCCCGGAGATGCGCTGCACGAGGGCTCCTTGAACCCGTCCGACCTACTCCGGCTCAAGGGCTACACCGAGACCGAGCTGTACCTCGTCGGCGAGGTGCAGAAGGTCTACAAGTCGCAGGGCGTCGAGATCCACGACAAGCACATCGAGCTGATCGTGCGGCAGATGCTGAAGAAGGTCCGCGTCGACAACGCCGGCGAGACCGACCTGCTTCCGGGCCAGCTCGTGGACAAGGCGGCACTCGAGCGCGAGAACCTGCGCGTGAAGAAGGAGAAGAAGGAGCAGGCGACGTTCGAGCCGCTGATCCTCGGGATCACGAAGGCCTCTCTGGCCACGGAGTCCTTCCTCTCCGCCGCGTCGTTCCAGGAGACGACGAAGGTCCTCACCGATGCGTCGATCGAGGGCAAGATCGACCGCCTGGTCGGCCTCAAGGAGAACGTCATCATCGGGAAGCTGATCCCGGCGGCGACCGGGCTCAAGCAGTACCGGACGATCGAGATCGGCCCCTCGGACAAGGTCCCTGCGTCCGCGATCATGCGGCCGGCGACCGAGGAGCAGCTGCTCGCCGCGCTCGAGGAGATCGACTCCGACGGCGGCAACGGTCTCGATCTCGAGTCGCTCGGCCTCGACTTCGGCGGCCAGCCGGGTGTCGAGGACGGAGGGAGTTCCCCCCGGAGCGATCTCGAGGCGGAGGAGGTCCCCGAGGTGGACTCTCCGCTCGACAAGGACGCCGAGTAGTTAAGCGTTCGTAAGCGGGGCCGGGCGTTGCCCGGCCCCGCGGCTACTCTTGGGCCCGTGAGGAGACTCGGGGTCCTCGTCGCCGCGGTGGCCGTCGCGCTCACGATCGGGCCATCGCCGGGCGGCGCGGCGCGGCTGCAGGCGAACTGCGTGCTTCCGACGCAGACGCCTGTGTGGCTCGACTTCGCCGACGGCTCCGTCCCGTTCTGGAACATCTTCGCGAAGCCCGGTGTGGTCGCGTTGGCGTCGAACTACATCTTCCCGCCGAAGCTCCGTGCCGCAGGCGCCCAGACGGCCTACTTCGACCTCTACCTGAACCGGCGCGTGGGAACACCGAGTGCGCCGGCCGATCCCGCGACGATCGTAGCCAAGGCGAACAAGTTCTACGAGTACGCGGCAGGCTCGATGGACTGCTCGAACCCCGTGATCGCCGAGAACGAGCTGTTCGGCGCGTGGCTCGCCACGCCTTGGTCGCCGACGAACGCCCAGTATCGCGCCAACGTCCTGCTCTTCCTGCAGACCCTGCGCGCCCGGGGGGCGCAGCCGTGGCTGCTCGTCAACAGCGCGCCGTACACGGCTCCGGGGCCGGCTCTCGACTGGTGGCGCCAGGTCGCGGACGTCGCAGGCATCGTGCGCGAGGTCTACTTCCCGGCGCCGCTGATCTACAAGCAGGGGCCGATCCTCGGCAACCGCACGCTTCGGACGGCGTTTCGCTCGGGCATTCTCGACTTCACGAAGATGGGGATACCGCCCTCGAAGCTCGGCATCTTCGTCGGCTTCCAGACGACCAAGGGAACGGGCGGGCGTGAGGGCCTCGCGGCCGGGCCCTGGTTCCGGACCGTCAAGTGGCAGGTGCTCGCGGCGCGTTACGTCGCCCGCGAGATGAAGTTCAACTCGATCTGGTCGTGGGGCTGGGCAGAGTGGAAGTCGCTGCCGGGCGAGATGGATCCCGCGAAGTGGCGTGCCGCCTGCGTGTACCTGTGGACCCGCGACCCGAAGCTGTGCAACGGCCCGCACGCTGCCGGCCGCGGCTTCGACAAATCGAAGACCGAAGGCCAGCTGATCCTTCCGTCGAGCCTCCGTTGCCGGCTCGGCACCGCTGCGGTTCGGTGGTCGGCCATCGAGCCGCTTCTCAAGCTGACAGGCGACCCCGAGCTCGCGTTTTCGAACGCGTTCGCGCGGGCTGTCCAGCAACGGGCGGCGCCGGTGAGCACGGCCGAGATCCTCGCCGCAGAGCGCTCGATCGTCTCCTCCCGATTCGGCGGCTCCCGCGGCGCCTATCTGTCCGCGATCGCCGAGGCCCGGACGAGCCTCCCCGTCGCGCGCTCTGTGATCGGGGACGAGCTCCGACGGGCACGGATCGAGAGCAGGTTCAGGGTCTCGGGGCCGAGCGCCGCCCAAATCGCCGGCTTCCACGACACCTACGGCGAGTTGCAGGTCCGCCTCGTCGAGGCGAAGTCGCGGGCGCCGTGGCTCGGGGGGCGCGAGACGGGCTATGCGGTCGCCTCAGCAGCGCCGCTGCGCCTCATGAACCTCGCTTCCGGCCGCTGGGCCTCCCTGTGGTCGCCGCTGGGAACGCTGCAGGTGCGGCCACTCGGGCCGCCGCTCCCGCTCGGCTCTCTGCCGGTCGCGACCGTGTCGCAGGCGATTCGCGCGGCGCTGACGACGCAGGCGCAGGAAGCGCGCTTCCCGGCCTGGCTGGCGTCCGCGCAGAAGAGCGCGTTTCCCGAGGCGATCTGCTGGCGCGACCAGCTGCCCGAGTTGGGCTACGTCGACCTGACGAACTACCTGCCCTTCACCGCCCTCACCTCGTAGGGCGGCGACCCGGCGGATTACTTCTTGGCCCTCAGGAGGAAGCCGCTCTTGCCGGGCCGGACGTCGATGGCGGAGTAGCCGGCGAAGAGCTCCATCAGCCCGTCGCGGGTGTAGTCGAAGATCGGGCAGTTGTTGATGACCTCGTAGCGGATTTTCCGCACTGGTCCTTTCGTCCACGTCCAACGCGGGAAGCTCGCGACCACTGACCCGCCCGGGGCGAGGAGCCCGGAGATCCGGCGAACGTGGGCCGGAGCATCCTCGATGTAGTCGAAGTAGCCGAGGGCGAGGACGACGTCGAAGGAGCCCCGGATGTCGGCCGCGAGAAAGTCACCCTGGATCAGCGTCACCTTGTCGCCGAAGCGTTCGAGGCGCGCCCGGGCCAGTTCGAGCATCGAATCGGAGAGGTCGACGTCCACGTAGCTCGAGGCTCCCTGCTCCAGGAACGGCTCGCCGATGCGCGCGGACCCTCCGCCGACGTCGAGGACGTGGGGTGCGTCGTATTCGCGCGCGACCTCGAGGGCGAACTCGCGACGGTTGAACAGGCCGGGACGGAGGGCGCGCTGCAGCGCGTGGTCCTCGTCGTAGAGGTGGTCAAACGAGAACGCCTTCTTGCGAAAGTGCTCGCGTACGCGTCCCGTAGAGTCGGTGGATGTCGTCATATGCCTGTTCGTAGCTCAGCAGCTCGTAGCGCCGGGCCACCTCCCGCAGCCGCCGGGCGACGAGCTGCCGTCCCGTGTTCCGCCAGAGGCTCCTCGACGTCGCGGTGAGGCGCTGGCGGGCGGATGCTGGAGATGGAAGCGCCGCCTTGAGCGGCTCTTCGTCGAATTCGTAGGGATGAAAATACAGAACCGGGTAGGCGTTCTGTCGGCGCACGTCCGCGAGGGCCCGCTCCAGTAGGCGCGGCGGAAGGACGCGCCAGTAGGCCCCGCCTCCGACGGGCAGCGCGCCGCGCGCCGCGACCGGCAGCTCCCAGAGCTCGCGGCCGCCCGGCGCGTGGAGCCGGTACGGCGAGGCCGGGATCCCGGCGATGCGGTCGCGGATCCGCGGCGAGTCGTACTGGCTCGAGTCGTAGGCCATGCCGGCCTCGGCCAGGACGTCGTAGGCCCAGGGCGTCTCGCGGGTGATCGAAAAGGCCGGGGCGCGGTAGGCAACCGGGGTCTTTCCGGCCGCGCTGGCGATCACCTCCAGGGCGCGGACGACGTCTTCTCGGAAGGCGGCGCGCGTCTGTCCGTAGACCGCGCGGTGGGCGTAGCCGTGGGATGCCGGCTCATGCCCGCGCCGGACGATCTCCGCGACGAGGTCGGGGTAGCGGGCAACCGTCATCCCGAGCAGGAAGAACGTCCCGCGGGCCTTCAGCTCGTCCAGGAGGTCGAGGACGATCACCGTCTGGCGCTCGAGGGCCGCGTGCGGCCGGTCCCAGTCGGGCAAGCCGAGGCGCCGGTGTACGAGCTGGTGCCAGTCCTCGAAGTCGATGCTCAGGAGGAGACGCGGGCGACCGCCTTCAGGAGGAGCGTCGTGGCCGCCCGTTTCGGCCGCCTGGGGAGACATGGTCACGCTTTCGACCCTATCGCCGTGGCTCCGCGGGCCCGGGCCCGTTCAACCTGGGTCTGACCCTGGTTTTCCGGCCATGTCTGGTCGGCCGCGCCGGCGCGCCGACCCGGCCCGTGCGGCGCGCCGGGCCGCTGGACGGGCCTGGATCGGGCGGCGCGAGCGCGCCTTGACACGAGCGACTGTCGAAAGGAGCCGACAGTGCGTGCGTAACCGCGCTCGAGCCCGCTCCCCACGGCGATCACGGCGTTTGCGGGGCCTCCCTCCATTGGGTACCATGCCTCGTCCGGTTGGCAGGGCCTGCGGCCCGGCCGACCGTTGTTGTGTGAAAAGGGACTTTCCCGGAGGTAGATTGCCAACTGTCAACCAACTCGTGCGCAAGGGTCGGGCCCTCCAGAAGGGCAAGACGAAGACCCCTGCTCTGGGCGGGGCGCCACAGCGGCGCGGCGTCTGCACGCGCGTGTTCACGCACACGCCGAAGAAGCCGAACTCGGCTCTTCGGAAGGTCGCACGCGTCCGCCTGACGAACCAGATGGAGGTCACGACCTACATCCCGGGCGAGGGCCACAACCTGCAGGAGCACTCGGTCGTGCTCGTCCGCGGCGGCCGCGTCAAGGATTTGCCGGGTGTCCGCTACAAGGTGATCAGGGCGGCGCTCGACGCCGCCGGCGTCTCAGACCGCAAGCAGGCGCGGTCGAAGTACGGCGCCAAGAGAGGCTCTTGATGCCCCGCCGTGCCGAAGTCCAGGCCCGGCCGATCGAGCCGGATCCCGTCTACAACTCGCCGCTCGTCACTCAGGTGATCAACAAGGTGATGACGCGCGGGAAGAAGTCGACCGCAGAGCAGATCGTGTACAGCGCACTCGAGCGGATCGGCGAGAAGACCGGGAAGCCGCCGGTCGAGATTCTCGAGCAGGCAGTCAAGACGGTCACGCCCGTGCTCGAGGTCAAGAGCCGCCGCGTCGGGGGAGCGAACTACCAGGTGCCCGTCGAGGTGCCGCAGCGCCGCGCGCGCACGCTGGCCGTCCGCTGGCTGGTCGATTTCGCGCGGGACCGTCGCGAGAAGGGCATGGTCGACAAGCTCTCCAACGAGATTCTGGACGCCCTCAACCAGCAGGGGGGCGCCTTCAAGCGCAAGGACGACGTCTACCGGATGGCGCAGGCCAACAAGGCCTTCGCGCACTACCGCTGGTAACCGCCATGGCAGTCGATACGAAGAGCAGCGTCGCGCTCGACCGCGTCCGCAACATCGGGATCATGGCCCACATCGACGCGGGCAAGACGACGACGACCGAGCGGATCCTCTACTACACCGGCCGGACCCACAAGATGGGCGAGGTCCACGAGGGTGCCGCGACGATGGACTGGATGGCGCAGGAGCAGGAGCGTGGCATCACGATCACGTCTGCGGCAACGACGGCGTTCTGGCGGGACTTTCGCATCAACATTATCGATACGCCCGGGCACGTGGACTTTACGGTCGAGGTGGAGCGGAGCCTCCGCGTCCTGGACGGCGCCATCGCCGTGTTCGACGCCGTCGCCGGCGTCCAGCCGCAGTCCGAGACGGTCTGGCGGCAGGCCGAGCGCTACGGCGTCCCACGGATCGCCTTCATCAACAAGATGGACCGCACCGGCGCGGACTTCTTCGCCTCTGTCCAGTCGATGGTCGACCGCCTCGGCGCCCACCCGGTGCCGGTGCAGCTGCCGATCGGCCAGGAGGAGCATCATCGCGGCGTGGTCGACCTCGTCGAGATGAAGGCAGTCACCTGGGCGGACGACCTGGGCACCAAGATGGAGACGGGGGAGATCCCCGCCGAGCTGGTCGAGCAGGCGAACGAGTACCACCACCAGTTGATCGATTCGGTCGCGGAGTTCGACGACGAACTGACGGAGACCTATCTCCTCGACGAGGAGTCCGTCACCCCCGACCTGATCCGCAACGCCCTCCGCAAGGGGACGCTCGCGAACAAGATCACGCCGGTCCTGCTCGGTTCCGCGTTCAAGAACAAGGGCGTCCAGCCGCTGCTCGACGGGGTCATCGACTACCTCCCGAGCCCGCTCGACGTGCCGCCGGTCCACGGCGTCGACCCGCGGACGGACCACGAGCTCTCGCGCCGCGCGGCGCTCGACGAGCCGTTCTCCGCGCTCGCCTTCAAGGTCATGTCCGATCCCTACGTCGGCAAGCTGACCTACTTCCGGGTCTACTCGGGACAGGTCCAGGCGGGCGGCCGCGTTGTCAACACGTCGACCGGGCGCACCGAGCGGATCGGCCGCATCCTGCAGATGCACGCGAACCATCGTGAGGAGCGCGACGCGATCGGCGCCGGCGAGATCGCGGCGGCGGTCGGCCTGAAGGACACGACCACGGGCGACACCCTCGCGACCGACACGGCTCCGATCAAGCTGGAGTCGATGACCTTCCCGGACCCGGTGATCTCGGTCGCCGTGGAGCCGAAGTCGAAGGCCGACCAGGACAAGCTGGGCACCGGCCTGCAGCGGCTCGCCGAGGAGGATCCGACCTTCCGCGTCCGCACCGACGACGAGACCGGCCAGACGCTGATCGCCGGCATGGGCGAGCTCCACCTCGAGATCATCGTCGACCGTCTGAAGCGCGAGTTCAACGTCGACGCCAACGTGGGCCGGCCGCAGGTCGCGTACCGCGAGACGATCGGGAAGCCTGCCGAGAAGATCCAGGGCCGTTTCGTCCGCCAGACCGGGGGCCGGGGCCAGTACGGCCATGCCGTCATCAACGCCGAGCCGATGAGCCCGGGCGACGGCTACGAGTTCGTCGACAAGATCGTCGGCGGCAAGATCCCCAAGGAGTACATCCCCGCGATCGACCTCGGCATCCAGGAGGCGATGGAGTCGGGAGTGCTCGCCGGGTATCCCGTCGTCGACATCCGGATCGAGCTCGTCGACGGCTCGTACCACGACGTCGACTCCAGCGAGATGGCCTTCAAGGTCGCCGGCTCGATGGCCTTCAAGGAGGCGATGAAGCGCGGGAAGCCGAAGTTGCTCGAGCCCGTGATGGCGGTCGAGGTGATCACGCCCGAGGACTACCTCGGCGACGTGATGGGAAACCTCAACTCGCGCCGAGGGCGTGTCGAGCACCTCGAGCCCGTGGGCAATGCCCAGGTGATCAAGGCCGTCGTCCCGCTCGCGGAGATGTTCGGCTACGCGACCGACCTGCGCTCGATGACGCAGGGCCGGGCCGAGTTCACGATGCAGTTCGAACGTTACGAGGAAGTCCCGCAGTCGATCGCGACCGAGTTGGTCTCGAGCGAAGCGTAAGTCAAGGAAGGAGAGGCATGGCAAAGCAGAAGTTCGAGCGCACGAAGCCGCATCTGAACGTCGGGACCATCGGTCACATCGACCATGGCAAGACGACGCTCACCGCGGCGATCACCAAGGTGCTCGCAGAGCAGGGGACGTCGACGACCGGCGTCAAGAGCTTCGAGGAGATCGACAACGCTCCCGAGGAGAAGGCGCGCGGCATCACGATCAACACGTCGCACGTCGAGTACGAGACCGAGAAGCGCCACTACGCACACGTCGACTGCCCCGGGCACGCCGACTACATCAAGAACATGATCACGGGCGCCGCGCAGATGGACGGCGCGATCCTCGTCGTCTCGGCGGCTGACGGCCCGATGCCGCAGACGCGCGAGCACATCCTGCTCGCCCGGCAGGTCGAGGTGCCCTCGATCGTGGTCGCCCTCAACAAGGCCGACATGGTCGACGACCCCGAGCTGCTCGAGCTCGTCGAGATGGAAGTGCGTGAGCTGCTCTCGAAGTACGAATTCCCGGGCGACGACATCCCGGTTATCCAGGTCTCGGCGCTGAAGGCTCTCGAGGGCGACGGCGAGTGGGTGCCGAAGATCCTCGAGCTGATGAACGCCGTCGACTCGTACATCCCGGAGCCGGAGCGCGACGTCGACAAGCCGTTCCTGATGCCGATCGAGGACGTCTTCACGATCACCGGCCGCGGCACGGTCGTGACCGGCCGCATCGAGCAGGGCAAGATCGAGTCGGGCAACGAGGTCGAGATCGTCGGCATCCATCCGGAGGTCGCGAAGACGGTCGTCACCGGGCTCGAGATGTTCCAGAAGACGCTCGACTACGCCCAGGCGGGCGACAACGCGGGCGCGCTCCTGCGCGGCATCAAGCGCGAGGAGATCGAGCGCGGCCAGGTGCTGGCGAAGCCGGGCTCGATCACGCCGCACACGCACTTCAAGGCCGAGGTGTACGTCCTCTCGAAGGACGAGGGCGGCCGCCACACGCCGTTCTTCAACAACTACCGCCCGCAGTTCTACTTCCGCACGACGGA
>DASUXI010000057.1:0-3177 GCA_036377995.1 Gaiellaceae bacterium | reverse complement strand
CGCGCTCGTTCTCCTGGACGGCTCGAGCTTCAGCTTGCTCCTGTTCCTTGCACTCCCGTTCGTCGCGGTCGCTCACTCCGGACGCCGGCGCGCCTTCTGGCTGGCGGCGAGTCTCGTCACGTGTGTGCTGGTCGCGACGTCCCTCTCGCTGCCCGTCGCGGCGACAGTAATGAGGTTGAGCCTCGTCGCGGCGGTCGTCGCTTTCGCAGTTCTCCTCGTCGGGACGATGGGGCAAGCGGCGGCCCGTGCAGAGCTCGACAGGACACTCGTGTCCGAGGCGCATCACCGGATCAAGAACAGCCTGCAGGCGGTGGCCGACCTCTTGTTGTTGGCCCGCCCCGACGGAGAAGAACGTCAGGTGTTCGACGAGAGCGCGATGCGCATTCGCTCGATTGCGGCCGTGCACCGGTTGCTCTCCGAGCACGACGGCGCTCCCGTGCTTGCGGAGTCACTGCTCGAGTCGATCGCCAGCGGGACACCCTACGAGATCACCGTCCAGGCCGACCGGGTCGTGCTCGAGCCCGAGTCCGCGCAGAGGCTCGGCATGGTCGCGAACGAGCTGATCGCAAATGCGCTCCAACATGGGACCGCTCCCATCGCCGTTCGTCTCAGTCGTGCGCCGGAACTTCGGCTCACGGTCGAGGACAGCGGGAGCGCCGCAGCCGTCGATCGGGCCGGGCTCGGCCTCGAGCTCGTGCGCCGGCTGGTGGAGCAAGGGCTCGGCGGCAGGTTCGAGTTGAGTCGCCGTCGAGGCGGTCGCACGCGCGCCGAGGTCGTCATTCCGGCGGCGACTCGATGAGAGTTCTGATCGCCGAGGACGATCCGGTCGTCGCCCTCGGCCTCGAACGGCGCGTTCGCTCGCTCGGGCACGAGCCGATCGGGCCCGTCGGCGACGGGCGGGATGCCGTGCTCGCTGCGCAGAAGACGGATCCCGACCTCTACCTGTTCGACATCGGGTTGCCGGGCCTCGACGGCCTCGACGCGTTAGCCCAGCTCGCGCAGCTCGGCTTCTCTCGCCCCGTCGTGATCGTCACCGGCGAGGACGATCGAAGCCTGATCGAGCGCTCGATCTCGAGCGGCGTCGGCGCGTACCTGACGAAGCCCGTCGACTTGCGCGAGCTCGAAGCCGCGATCGAGCTCGCCGCAGCGCGGCACGCCGAGCTGCTCGCGCTCGAGTCACAGGTGGAGCTCGGGCGGCAGGCGCTCGAGGATCGAAAGGTCGTCGAGCGCGCGAAGGGGTTGCTCATGTCGGCGCTCCATCTCTCCGAGCCGGACGCTTTCCGCCGCATCCAGCTTGCCGCGCGACAGCGAAATCTTCGCCTCGTGGAGATCGCACAACAGATCGTGGACCAGGAAGACGTGCTCGCGCAGGCGACCGCACACGGGGCTGGCCGGCGTTGACACGCCGCTAGCCTGGCGGCGTGGGCTTCCTCCGGGTGGCGCAGCCGTACGATTTCGTCCGCTCGCTCGACCGCTTCACGTTCTGGGGAGCCGACCGCGCCAACCTCTGGCACGAGGGTGCCCTCTACCGCGTCGTCGCGGGCCGGGAGGTGCGCATCACGGGGTCGGACGGCGGTGTGGAGGTCGAGCCGTTGGACGACGCCACGGAGCCGGTCGTCCGCGTGCTGCTCGGCCTCGACGTCGATCTGGAGCCGTTCTACTCCTTCGCCGCACGCGATCCCGTGCTCGCGGGGGCGGTCCGTGCGCTGCAGGGTTTCCGGCCGCCGCTCGCGCCGGATCCATTCGAGGCCCTTGTGACGTCCATCACCGCCCAGCAGGTCTCCCTCCAGTCGGCGTTTGCCGTCCGCGGCCGGTTCGTCGACCGGTTCGGCGCGCCGGCGGAGCACGCAGCCGCGTTCCCGACGCGCGAGCGGATCGCCGCGGCGCGTGAGGAGGACCTGACCACGGTCGGCTTCTCTCGCCGCAAGGCGGAGTACGTCCTCGGGATCGCGCGCGCGGAACTTGACTTCGAGGAGCTCGCCCGTCTCCCGGACGAGGAGGTGAAGGCCAGCCTCACGGCGTTGCGAGGGCTGGGCGAGTGGAGCGCCGACTGGTTCCTCGCCCGCCATCTCGCGCGCCCTCAGGCGTGGCCCGCGGGCGACCTGGGACTGCGCAAGGCGGTGGCGGCGTTCTACCCTGACGTCACGGACGTCCGCGCCGCGGGCGCCCGCTTTCACCCGTTCCAGAACCTGAGCGCCCACTACCTCCTCGCCGCCCTGCGCTACCAGTGACCATCCGCCGCGCCACCGAGGACGACCGCGACCTCCTGCGAGAGCTGTGGGAGGAGTTCGAGGCGGAGCTCGACCAGCCCGACTACCTCCGCGAGGGCTGGGACGAGGCCTGGGCCGACCTCTCGGAGACCGTTCGATCCGGCGTCGCGCTCATCGCGGAGGAGGACGGCCGCCCGCTCGGCTTCCTCTTCTGCGTCCTCGGCGACCAGGGGCGGATGACGGCTCATGTCACCGATATGTACGTGCGGCCCGAGACGCGGGGCGAGGGAGTGGGGCGGCAGCTGCTGGCCGGAGTGGTGACCCCGGGGCGCGAGGCGGGGCTCGACCACGTCAGCCTCGAAGTCCTGCTCGCGAACCACGCCGCGCGGCGTCTGTACGACCGTCTCGGCTTCGTCGCGGTCGACATGTTCATGGTCGCTCCGATCGCCGCGTTCGCCGAGCGGCTGTCGACGGACGAGCTCCCCGCGTCCGTCGGCTCGACGCACGTGCAGACGGACGACGAGACGGCGGTCGAGCGTGCGGTGAAGCAATTTCTCCCGCGTCTCGGCCGATCGGCCTGGACGGAGGTGACGCCGCCGGAAGACGGCTGGGTCACAGTGGTCGACGAGCTCTGCGATCGTGACCGTAGCGCGCAGCGGCGGCTCGCGACCGAGTTGTCGGAGCGCCTCGGCGTCCCGGCGATCGCGTTCGCGGTCGAGGAGGAAGAGGTCGTCCGGTTCCTGCTCTTCGAGCGAGGCCGGATGGTCGACGAGTACCTCTCGGTCCCCACCTACTACGGCGAGCTGAGCAGGGCGGACGAGCTGTCGCTCTCCGCGAACCCGACTCTCGTCGCGCGGCTCACCGGCGCCGACCCGGCGCGCGTGCGCGCCGTCGCGCGGATCGCCTCCTCGCCGTCGGAGCTGCCGCCTGCGCGGGAGCTTCTCGCGCAGCTCGCGGGCCTGATGAA
>DASUXI010000056.1:0-4908 GCA_036377995.1 Gaiellaceae bacterium | reverse complement strand
AACGCGACGAGCCTCGGCGGGGTGAGCTCCGTCCTCGAGTCGCGGCACCGCTGGGAAGGCGACCGCGTCCCGCCGGGCTTGCTGCGCCTCAGCGTCGGCCTCGAGCCCGTCGAAGAGCTGTGGGCGGATCTCGCCCGATCCCTCGGAGGGGAGGAAACCCCGCAGGACGGCTAGAGCGGGCGCCCGAAAAGAGTGTGGAAAACCGTATTCGGGGTTCCGGATCGGGGGACGAGACTATGGGCATGACAGTCCTCATCGTCGACGACCACCCGAGCTTCAGGGCGAGCGCGAGAACGCTGCTCGAGGCGGAGGGATACGAGGTCGTTGGCGAGGCCGAGAACGGGATCGGCGCGGTGGAGGCGGCAACACGCCTTCATCCTGACCTCGTTCTGCTCGACGTCCAGCTTCCCGATCTCGACGGATTTCAGGTCGCCGAGCGGCTGGGCAGGCTCGCCGATCCCCCGGCGATCGTCCTGACGTCGAGCCGCGACGGAGCCGATTACGGCCGCTGCATCGAGGAGAGCGGCGCCCGCGGTTTCGTGCCGAAGGCGGATCTGTCCGGAGCCGCGATCGCGGCTCTGCTCGTCGCGTGACCTCGATCCGGCGCCCCTGGCTCTACTTCGGGCCTGCCGCCCTCCTCGCCGGCGGTCTCGTCGTCGCATTGACGCTTGCGAGCGACCACGAGGAGAATCCCGCCCTCGCCACCTCGCTCGCCCTCTTCGTCAGCTGGTCATTCGTCGTCGCGGGCCTCATCGGCTGGTCGCGGCGGCCGCGAAACAAGACCGGGATGCTCATGGTGGCGGTCGGGTTCGGCGTCCTCGTCGACGGGCTGACCGAGGCGAACAGCTCGTTGCCATACACGCTCGGCGCGCTGTTCGGGAGCGTGTTCATCGCCGCATTCGTCCACCTGATCCTGGTCTACCCGGGCGGAGACCTGATCACCCGCTACGCGCGCCGGCTGGTCGTCGCCGGGTACGCGACCTCGGTCCTCGCCCCGCTGTTCGACCTGATGTTCACCTCGCACAAGACGTGCAAGCCGAACGAGTGTCCCGACAACCTCCTGCTCGTCTCCCGGAATCACGGCGCCCACGTGGCCGAGACCACCGTCTGGACGGCGGTCGCCGTCCTCCTCTTCCTCGCGGCGTTCATGCTCCTCGTCGGCCGCTGGCGACGGGCGACACCCGCGCTCCGGCGCATCCTCCGCCCGGTCTACCTCGCAGGCGCGCTCAGCCTCCTACTCCTCAGCGTGGGCTTCGTCGTCACGCCCTTCTCGGGGTTCGGCAACACACTTGTCGAGGTCGCGCTGATCGCGACGTTCACGGCGGTGCCGTTCCTCTTCTTGGCAGGGCTCCTCGGGACGACCCTCGCGCGCAGCACCGGCGTCCGTGCGATCTTCCGTGCGATTCCGGAGCGCGCCTCGGCCGGCGAGGTGGAGCAGGGCATCAGAGAGGCGCTGCGCGACCCGACCGCGGAGGTCGCGTACTGGTACGACGAGGGTGGCCACTACGTCGACGTCGAAGGCAACCGCTTCGAGCTGCCGACCGACACGAGGCGCCGCGTCGTGACCCGCCTCGACTACGCCGACACTCCGGTCGCCGCGATCGTTCATGACGCAGCACTCAGGGAGGAGCCGGAATTGCTCGAGACGATCACGGGCGCCGCCCGGATCGCACTCGAACGCGACAAGCTCCTCGTCGAGGTGCGGGCGCGCGCGGAGCGCTACCGCGCCCTGCTCCAGGCGATGCCGGACCTCATGTTTCGGATCGGCCGGAACGGCAGCTACCTGTCCTACAACGCGGCGAGCACCAGGGACCTCTTCACGGAACAGGTCGTGGGGCTCACTGTCTGGGACCGGCTTCCGCACGATCTCGCCGACCGAATCCTCGACGCCGGTCGGACGGCGATCGACCAGGGCATACCGCAGGTGATCGAGTATCAACTCGACTTCGCCGGCGAGATCCGCCACTACGAGGGCCGGTTCGCCCCGAGCGGGGACGACGAGTTCCTGATGATCGTCCGCGACATCACGGAGCGAAAGCGTCAGCAGGAGGAGGTCGAGGCGTCCCGCTCCAGGATCGTCGCGGCCGGTGACGAGGCGCGCCGAAAGCTCGAGCGGAACCTCCACGACGGCGCCCAGCAACGGCTCGTGTCGCTGTCGCTCTCGCTCCGTCTCGCCCAGAACAGCCTGCGGCGGGATCCCGCCGAGGCCGAGAAGCTGCTCGATGCCTCGCGCGAGGAGCTGGCACAGGCGCTCGAGGAGCTGCGCGAGCTCGCGCGTGGGATTCACCCGGCCGTGCTTACCGACCGGGGCCTCGACGCGGCACTCGAGTCTCTGGCGGGGCGTGCGCCTCTGCCGGTCGAGGTCGTCGGGCCCGGTTGCGAGCTCCCGTCGCAGATCCAGGCCGCGGCCTACTACGTCGTTTCGGAGGCGCTTGCAAACGTCACCAAGTACGCGCAGGCTTCCGCTGTGACGGTGACCGTCGACTGCAGCAACGGGAACGCCGTCGTCGTGGTGGCCGACGACGGCGTCGGAGGCGCCGACCGGGAGCGCGGGTCCGGCCTGCGGGGGCTCGCGGACCGCCTCGCCTCACTGGATGGCAAGCTTGCAGTCGAGAGCCCGCCCGGAGCGGGAACCCGAGTTCGCGCCGAGATTCCACTGAAGTAGTCTGAGATGTCTGCCCTTCCAAATGGAACCGTCACCCTCTTCTTCACCGACGTCGAAGGATCGACGCAGCTCCTTCAACGTCTGGGGGATCGGTACGCCCAGGTTCTGGCCGACCACCGCCAGCTTCTCCGCCGAGCCGTGGAGGAAAGAGGCGGACACGTCATCGATCACCGGGGCGACGAGTTCTTCGTCGTCTTCGAGGACGCTCGCGCGGCAGCGGCGGCCGCAATCGCCGCGCAGCAGGCCTTCGCCGGTAACAGCTGGCCGGAAGGCGTCGATGTCCGCGTACGCATGGGGATGCACACCGGCGAGCCGGACATCCGCGACGACGCCTACTTCGGGTTGGACGTTCATCGCGCTGCCCGGATCGCCCAGGCGGGGAGCGGAGGACAGGTTCTCCTGTCCGAGCGGACCCGCGATGCACTCGACTCCGAACACGAGCTCCAGGACCTCGGCGAGCACGAGCTACCGGGCCTGGATCGCCGGGAACGGCTCTTTCAGCTGGACGTCCCCGGCCTGCCCGCCCGGTTCCCACCCCTCAGCTCCGCGAGGAGAGGTTTCAGGGGCATGCGCGTAGTCCTCGCCGACGACTCGGTCCTGCTGCGGGAAGGCATCGCCCGCCTCCTCGAGGACGCGGGCTTCGAGGTCGTCGCGCAGAGCGGCACTGCGGACGACCTCCTCCGCCACGTCGGCATGCACAAGCCCGATGTCGCGCTCGTCGATATCCGTATGCCGCCCACACAGACGGACGAGGGCCTCCGCGCCGCCCAGCAGATCCGGGAGCGCTGGCCCGATACAGGTGTGCTCGTGCTCTCGCAGTACGTCGAGCCCGCGTACGCGATGGAGCTGCTCGGCGAGAACGCCGAGGGCGTCGGTTACCTCCTCAAGGACCGCGTCTCGGACGTGGACGAGTTCGCGGCGGCCGTCCGCCGTGTGGGCGAGGGCGGATCCGCCCTCGACCCGGCGGTCGTCTCGCAGCTGGTCGGCCGGCGGCGTCGTGACGATCCGGTCGACGAGCTGACGCCGCGCGAGCGGGAGGTCCTGGCGCTGATGGCCGAGGGACGCTCGAATCAGGCGATCGCGGAGAGCCTCGTCATCACCCTCCGGGCGGTCGAGAAGCACGTCACCAGCATCTTCGGCAAGCTCCGCCTGCCCGCCACCGCCGAGGACCATCGGCGTGTCCTTGCCGTTCTGACGTATCTGCGCTCGGACTGACGCAGCGCCTCTGTAGGGAAAACCGCACCCCGCAGACGCCGGTCTGCCCCCTTTTCCAGCTCCGCGCGCCCAGGCAATCTCTCTACATGAGCGCGAACCAGCTGAACCAGAGGCTTCGATGGCTCGTCCTGGAGCGACAATCGCTCCTCGAGCGCGGAGCGGCCGCGGACGATCTCGAGCGCAATCGCGAAGAGCTCGTTCGTGCGCAGCGGAGGCTGTCGTACGCGTCCATACATCTCCACCGGCCTGACGGTGCCGGCGAAGCCGCCTAGAAGCCGAACAGGTCACTCCTCCCTCCCGTGAAGGCCGCCTCCCCCCGGCGGCCTTCTCCCTTTTCCGGGTTCGGTCGCCACCCGCGCCGCGGCCGACGAACCGCACGAGAAGACGCCTGTCCGCCCCATGGTCGCCCCGATTCGCCACTGCGAGGCTCAGAGCCACATCGAGCAACGCAGACGAAGGAGCGAATCACAATGTCACCCCTCAAGCGTTCCAACAACATCGCCGCCCGAATGGGCCGCTGGAGCGCAGGCCACTGGAAGACCGCGGTCTTCGGCTGGCTCGCGTTCGTCGCCGTCGCCCTGATGATCGGGCAGCAGGTCGGCACCAAGAGCATCAAGCAAGAGGACGCGAACACCGGCCAGTCGCATAGGGCCGACCAGATCCTGAAGCAGGGCTTTCCCCAGGCCGACCGGCAGACCGAGCTCGTGCTGATCCAGAGCTCCTCCCGCACAGTCGGTGACCCGGAGTTCCGCGCGACCGTGCGCGACGTCATCGGCGCGGTCAACGGCAACCCGGCGATCAAGAACCTCCAGTCGCCGCTTCTGCCCGCGAACCGCGACCAGATCTCTAAGGACGGTCGGACTGTCCTCGTCACCTGGGACATGAAAGGCAAGTACGACAACGCGAAGACGAAGATCGACGCGATCGAGAGCGCGGTCGCCACCGTCGGCCAGCGGCATCCCGGGTTCTACGTCGGCGAGGCGGGAGCGGTCAGCTCGGGCAAGGCGCTCGACAAGATGTTCACGGAC
>DASUXI010000055.1:0-2530 GCA_036377995.1 Gaiellaceae bacterium | reverse complement strand
CCTTCGTGGTAGGAACGTTTCTCCGTGGATCCGTCGGTCTGCTGCCACTTGACGATTCCCGCGACACCCTCCATGTCACTGACGACGAAGACCTTCATGCCCGACAGAATCACATAGATGGAGACGGGGCTGGGCGGAAAGCGGGTGCTCGTGACCGGCAGCTCGGGCGGAATCGGCTCTGCCTGCGCGAGAGCGTTCGCGGCCGAAGGCGCGGAGGTCGTCGTCCACTATCACCGGGGCCGCGAGCGGGCCGAGCGGATCTCGGCCGAGCTCGGCGGCGCGCTCACTCTCGGCGCCGACCTCACGCGTGCGGAGGAGGTCGACCGGCTGTTCGAGGCCGCGGGACAACTCGATGTCTGCGCGGCCGTCGCAGGTGCATGGCCGTCCGAGGACGTGCCCGTCTGGGACCTGCCGCTCGAGCGGTGGCGCTCGACGCTCGACTCGAACCTCACTGCGACCTTCCTCACGGCTCGGGGATTTCTCAGGCAACTCGACGGTGACGGCGCGCTCGTCCTCGTCGGCTCGACCGCGGGCCTGGTCGGCGAGGCGGGCCACGCGGACTACGCGGCCGCAAAGTCCGCGATCCTCGGTGGCCTCCTGCTCAGCCTCAAGAACGAGGTCGTGCGGAAGTCGGCGCGTGCCCGTGTCAACGCCGTCGCGCCCGGGTGGACGGAGTCGCCGATGACCCGGGGCCACGTCTCGGACGATCAGGTGCAGCGGGTCTCGCGAACCATGGCGCTGCGGAAGGTCGCGCAGCCCGAGGACGTCGCCGCCCAGGTCGTCGTCCTCGCCTCCGATCGCCTCTCTGGCCATGTGACCGGCCAGGTGGTGATGGTCGCCGGGGGCATGGAAGGCCGCGTCATCCACGAGTAGAGACTCAAGTTCTCGGCGTCGCCTGCCGATAGCCCTCCCTGGACTCCAAGGCCAGGGACTGACGGCAATCACTCCTGCGGTCAACGGGGTGCGCGACGGCGGACGAGGACTCCGCCGTCGTCTCTTTTTGGGGGGTCAGGTCTTGCATTCACTCACCCCGCAGGCTGACCCTGAAAATACGCAAGAGGGGCCGCCGCCTGGCCCCTCTTGTGTCTCCTTGGGAGGAGAAGGTTCCGAGGTTGCCCCCGCCGCATCGGGGCCCCACTCGTCACGTGTCTGACTATTGCGACGAGGGCGCACTTCATCCATCACCCGTTAGCGGTTGACTTCGCTACTTCACGGAAGATCGGGCGCCTATACTCCGATTCGGAGGCGGGCGCTGTCCCGCTCCGCATCGAGAGAGGCTGAGGGAACCGGCCCTGTGAAGCCTCGGCAACCTGCTCCAGGCAAGGTGCCAAACCCGGCCGGGCGTGAGCCCGGATGGATGTGTCGAGCGAGTCGGAAGGAGACGAAGTGCCCGCCCAAACCCAGACGCGCAACCGCTTCCTCGAGCGGCTCGAGTCCGGCCCCGCGATCGTCGGCGACGGCGGCATGGGGGCCTTGCTGTCGGCCGCAGTCCCGCGGCTCCGCACCCCGGAAGAGGCAAACCTGCGTGCGCCCGACGCGGTCGTGTCGCTGCACGTCAGCTTCATCAAGGCCGGCGCCGAGCTGATCGAGACCAACACCTTCGGCGCGAACCGTCGGAAGCTCGCGCACCACTTCCTCGACGAGGAGCTCGAGCACATCATCTCGGCCGGTGTCAAGCTCGCCCGCGACGCACGGGAGACGACCGGCCGTGACGTCTTCATCGGCGCGTCGATCGGCCCGCTGGGCGAGCCGGCCGCGTCGCGTGTCCGCCGCGAGCTCTTCGCCGAGCAGGCCGCGATCCTCGACGGCCGCGGCGCGGACCTGTTCATGCTCGAGACGTTCTACGATCTCGAGGAGGTCGTGGACGCCGTCGAAGCGGTCCGCGAAACCTCGGGCCTCCCGATCGTCGCGCTCCTGACCTTCGACGAAGGGGCGGAGACCCTCGCCGGCGTGACCGCCTCCGAAGCGGCCGCGCGGCTGGCGACGCTCGACGTCGCGGCGATCGGCGCCAACCACGGTGCCGGGCTCCTCGCGGCGCTCGCCGCTCTCGAGCGCATGGGCGCGAACGGCAAGCCGCTCGCGGCGCTCCCGAACGTCGGCCTCGCGAGCCTCTCCGGCGGGCGGGTGATCTATCCGCACGCGACGCCCGAGTACTTCGCGGAGTTCGCCGCGCACGCGCGCAACCTCGGCGCGAAGCTGATCGGCGGCTGCTGCGGGACGACGCCGGCGGAGATCTCCGCGATCCGCTCCGCCGTCGAGCAGGACCGCAAGCCGCGCGCGCCGCTCGTCTTCGACGCGCCGGAGCTCGTCGTCGCTCTCGGCGAGGAGCAGCGCGAGACTGGGCTGTCCCGAGCGCTCGCAGCGGGGGAGTGGATCGTCTCGGTGCAACTCGACCCCCCGCTCGGCGGCAACAGCGCCGGGCTGGTCGAGGTCGCACGGCATCTGCACGAGTCGGGCCTCGTCGGCTGGGTCGACGTCAACGACAACGCGACGGCACGCGCGGGGATGAGCTCGCTGATGATCTCCGCGA
>DASUXI010000054.1:0-5091 GCA_036377995.1 Gaiellaceae bacterium | reverse complement strand
CTCGCAAGGCCTACCGCTGGCCAGGGATGCGCTCGCAATGGCGGAGACGCTCGGGATCGACGAGCTCCGGGCGCATTCGCTCGCCACGATCGGGCTGGCCAAGAGTTACCTCGGCGACCCCACGGGTGCGCAGGACGAGATGCACGCGCTCGAAATCGCCATGGCAGCGAACTCGCCCGTCGCTGGGTCGATCGCGAACAACGTCGCGGTTCAAGCCATCTTCGAGTTCGACCTGCGGCGTTCGGACGAGCTCTTCGAGGAGGGCGAGCGGATTGCCGAACGCTTCGGCGATGCCTCCGGTGTCCGCTGGCTGCGCGGCCAGCGCGCCATCGGTGCAGTGATACTCGGCCATTGGGACGACGCGTTAGGCATGATCGAGGAGTTCATCGCCGAGTGTGAGGCCGGCTTGCCGCACTACCTCGAAGGCTCGCTCCGGCGTGAGCGCGGGCGGATCCGTGAGGCACGAGGCGATATCGACGCCGCCCTCGAGGATCACCGGAATGCGGTGGCCCTCGGACGCTCCGCGGGCGACCCGCGGGAACTCGTACCGAATCTCAGCGCCGCGATCGCGGCGTTCGAGGCTCACGGGTACATGGATGACGCCCGGACCCTAGCCCGGGAGCTGGTCGATGTCGCTCGGCAGTCGCCTCACGACGCGGCCATTTCCGCGTCCTTCGACTTTGTCCTCACGCGCGTCGTACGCGATTACGAGACTGAGCTGCGAGACGCACTTCGGGACTCTCCACAGCCCCGGTGGAAGGAGCTTGCCCTCACTTGCCTCGATCGTGACTTCGTCCGTGCCGCCGAGATGTGGGCGGCCGGCGGCAGTCCGACTTGGGAGGCACGGCTACGCATGAGGGCTGCGGAGGAGCTGATCGAGACCGGCCGCCGCGCCGAGGGTGAAGTCGAGCTCGGGCAAGCCCTCGCCTTCTATCGCTCGGTGAAGGCGACTTTCTACGTCGACCGCTGCGCTGCGCTCCTAGGTCAGGCGAAGACGGCCTGACGCTAGCCGCCATCCGCCTCCGATCACGGTTCCGGACGAAACCGTGCCCGGGCGTGCCCCGCGATCGATCATTCGGGCGTGGTCGACATGTGCGTCGAATCCGACTCGCTGAGCTCGCGCCGCATTCCGTGGCGGCTGATCACCGAGGGCCTCCCGCACGAGCGGGTCCCATCTAGTTTACGAACCTGGGTGTTGCCCGCTCCTGCGCACCACGGAGGTAAGAACACATGACCGATCAAGAGATGCTAGAGGTCGCGATCGAGGAAGCACGGACCGGTCTTGCTGAAGGAGGAATCCCGATCGGCGCTGCCCTGTTCAGCAGCAACGGCACTCTGCTCGGGCGCGGACACAATCGGCGTGTGCAGCAGGACGATCCCTCAATACATGGCGAGACGGATGCCTTCAGGAACGCCGGACGCCAACGAACCTATCGCGACACAATCATGGCGACCACGCTCGCTCCGTGCTGGTATTGCAGCGGGCTCATCCGGCAGTTCGGGATTGCAAGGGTCGTGATCGGCGAGTCGGTCAACTTCCAGGGCGGCGAACAGTGGCTAGCCGAGAACGGCGTCGAAGTCGTTGACCTGAATTCAGAGGATTGCATCCAGATGCTCCAAGTATTCATCGCCGCGAACAAGGAGCTCTGGAACGAGGACATAGGCGTCTGACGACCCACGTCAGCCGTGAAGTTGTCCTGGCGCGTCGCCTTCGGCCAGTACCCCTTGGCAAGGAACGCAAAGCCCGCCGACTACCCTCTCGGCATGGGGAGCGGTCTGCTCGATTGGGAAGGGCGCTTCGAGGAGTACGCTCAGGAGGCGCTCGACTCGCTGCCGCAAGATTTGCGCGCACGAATGTCGAACGTGGAGATTGTGGTCGAAGACGAACCTCCTCCGGGCGAGCGGCTGCTCGGCCTTTATCAGGGCGTGCCGCTCACCAAACGTGGCAGCCACTACGCCGCCGTCCTGCCGGACAAGATCACGATCTACCGCGGCCCACTGATGCGTTTGTACGGGCAGAAGCCCGAGAGGCTGCGCCGAGAGGTGCGACGGGTTGTCCTCCATGAGATTGCCCATCACTTCGGGATCAGCGACGAGCGCCTGATCGAAATCGACCGCTACTGAGACGGCGAGAAACTATCCCGGACGACGATCATGATGTGCTTCGAGACCCGAGTGCTGGTTCTTCGGTCCGGTGGCCGCGGCCGGCAGGCCATGCTGCTTACGGTTGCCAAACTGAGAGAACTCGGCCGAATGCACCTCAGTCAAGATGGCTTGAACAAGCCGTTCTCGCCCAGGCGCCATCAAGGGCGCCTGCTAATCAGCGCCGTGATTCGAACGAGGTTGCGTGCGAACTGCGCGCGTCCTTAATCGCCTGAGCTGAAAGCAAGGTCACGGTCCCTTCAAGAGTTTGCTGGCCTGCAAGGTCGAACTCGTCGCTGCCTGTTTGACGACCGCGTCGGCGGGGAGGGTCATTACCACGTCATCAATGAGAGGGGATTCCATGTCTGCTCAGATGAGCGATCCGCGCGAGTTGTTCTTGCATGAGCTCGGCGACGTTCTCTATGCGGAGAAGACGCTCGTGAAGGCACTTCCGAAGCTGCAGAAGGAGGCTTCGGACGAGGAGCTGGCACAGGGTTTCGGGGCGCACCTTGAAGAGACGAAACAGCATGTGGCGAACGTCGAGCAGGCGTTCGAGGCGCTAGGGGAGAAGCCGAAGGCGGAAAAGTGCCTAGGCATCGATGGGATCAAGCGGGAGCACGACGACTTCGTCGCCAGGGAATCTCCGTCGCCCGAGGTGCTCGATACGTTCTTGACGGGTGCCGGCGCTCGCACCGAGCACTACGAGATCGCAGCGTACGAGGGCCTGGTCACGACGGCCGAGGCGATGGGCGAGAAGCAGGTCGCGCAGCTGCTGAGCGAGAATCTCGAGCAGGAGCTGAAGGCACTGGCGAAGATGAAGGCGATTGGGAAGCGCCTCGCCCAGGACGGCGCAAGACAGCCGGCGTAGCTTCCTAACGACCGCAGCGGTGAGTCACCCACCACCTGGTGGATCAGTGACGACCGTCTGCCAGTCTTGCTCAGGTGTCGAGTGGGCGCGCCTCGTGCGAGGTGCGCCCCAGTGCTCGGCCGAGCCTGTCCGCCACTGACGTTTTGGCAAGAGTGAGGCCAGTCGGCCGGCCGTCGGGACGGGGTCGGCAGCGGTCAGGCGGTCAGCTTTGCCGCCTGTCGCTGCGGCGCTATTCTCACCACGCGCCAGGCGAGGCCGGACTTCTCGAGCGTCCAGATCAGCCAGCCGCCCGGATCGATCTCGAACCGCCGCAGCCCATGGAACGCCGAGCTCGGGAACGCGTGATGATTGTTGTGCCAGGACTCGCCGAACGAGAGCCAGGACAACCACCAGACGTTCCTCGACTCGTCGCGCGAGTCGAAGCGGCGGCGGCCCCAGAAGTGGCAAATCGAGTTGATCGACCACGTCACATGGTGGAGCAGGAAGATGCGGACAGCGCCGCCCCAGACGAGGCCGCTGAAGAACCCGTACCAGCCGCCGATCAGCACCCAGCCCGCGAGGGCGGGCAGGGCAAGCGACACGAGCACCGTGGGAACGAACAGCCTCGCGATCAGCCGCAGGCCGCGGTCGCGCACCAGGTCCTTGGCGTAGCGGCCGCGATCGGCGCGCCCGGCGCCCGCGAAGATCCATCCGGTGTGCGCGTGCCAGAGCCCCTTCAATGCCTCGAGCGGACCATCGCCGAACTCGGCGTGCGGGCTGTGCGGATCGCCCGGGCGGTCGGAGAACTGATGATGCTTGCGATGGTCGGCCACCCACGTCACGACGTCGCCCTCGACGCCCATCTGTCCGAGCACGGCGAGCAGGTAGCGGACTGCGGGAAACGTCTCGAACGCGCGGTGCGTGAACAGCCGGTGGTACCCGACCGTGATCCCGAAACCTGTGAGAACGTAGCCGACCGCGAGGATCGCGAGCGCCGTCACTCCGACACCGTGATTCCAGAGCAGGGCGACGGCCGCGGCGAGACCGGCGACCGGCATCCCGATCCCGACGAGGTTGATCAACTTGTGCGTGCGATTCATCAGCGCTCCGATCTCGGATTTCGGCGGCAAACATCGTCGAGGGCTTCGCGGTCACTGGCTCTGCGAGCGAGATTCCGCGTCGGGTAGCTCCGTCCACAGCGAGAACCGCTCAGGCGCAACGCGCGAGCGGCGCGTCGAGGTTCAGTCGCCCGAGCGGACCGAGGTCGTCCAGAGCTTTGGGTCAGGATAGCTGTGCCGTCTGTCGCTCCGGGCCCGAGCACGGCACCACCAGGCGAGTCGGTAGGGCGTGTCGATCGCATCGTCCCGCTCGCGCCGGTGACCTGGGTCTTCGCAAGGGTCGCGTAGTCGGCCCGCCCGAGGCCCGAGAATCGGTTGGACTGGCGCGGAACCGTCGCAGGGACTGAGGTGCGATTCTTAGAGAGCGCTCGAGTCAGATCGTCTTGCGGGCGCGGACGGCCGTGCCATAGGCACAGATCTCAGTCCAATTGGTGCCCATCTCGGAGGTGTCAAAGCGCATGGCGACGATCGCGTCGGCGCCCTTGGCCTCGGCCTCCTCGACCATGCGGTCGATTACCTGTTGGCGGCTGTCGGCAAGTGCCTTGGTCATCCCCTTCAGCTCACCACCGAGGATCGACTTCAGGCCCGCCCCGAGCTGCGAGCCGATGTTGCGCGAACGCACGGTGAGCCCAAAGACCTCGCCCAGCGTCTCGGTGACGTTGTAGCCGGGCAGGTCATTTGCGGTCGTGATCAGCATCGAGGTACTCCTCTCAGCAGCGCGGGTGAAGTTCCATCCTTCTTGATCGGTTGAGAGACCTCAAGCCGCAAGTCGCAATGCTCCTCGTTTGACGCCGTTGCTCAGCGAGGGTATGGCGAGGGGACGTCGGATCACGCCAGCGCGACGCCACTCCGCCGCAGCACAGAGAGGCAGTCGACCGGTTCTCGCTCGAAGTCATGTGGGCCCACCGCCCATGCCGCTCCGGACGTATCTGAGATCGGATATCCACCGGCAGGCGATCGCGAAAGCGAGCCGACGACTTCATT
>DASUXI010000053.1:0-3063 GCA_036377995.1 Gaiellaceae bacterium | reverse complement strand
CATCGGTGCGGTCGACGAGACCTGAGGCGTGGAGCCGTTGAGGTCAACCACGCGCGCATCGTTCGTCGATGGGCCGCCGCCCGCGACGAGCATCTTCCCGATGTCGAAGAGCGCATGACCGCCGTAGTCACGGTTTATCCCGTCTCGCTGTCCGAGCGTCTGCCATGTGCCGGTGCCCGCCGTGTTGAGCGAGCGAAGCGTCTGGTCAGGCCCTGAATAGAACGTCAGTCCGTTCGGGGCGACGTCCATCCACGGGTACAGGGGCAAGCTGAGGGACGCGGTGCTGAGCGAACGCAGGCCGCCGGACAGCATCCGGACCTCTGGGGTGTCGACGCGACCCGAGGTGATGAGCATCTCGCCGTTGTTCAAAGGAGTAACCGTCGGATACCACCGCCCGGCAGCCATGTTGGGGCCTAGAGCCCACAGATTCGATGCGGGGTCGAACAGATGGGTCTGCACGATGCCGTTCAGCTGCTGGTCCTTGTTCCCACCGGCAATGAACATCCGACCGTCGACGAGATGGGCCAGCCCGCTGCAGAAGATGTTGTAACCCGTGTCGACGGTGACCGGCGTCTGAGATCCCGTCGCCGGATCCCACACGGTTGCCCGGGTGTGGTCCTGTACGGGATAGGACTCGGTCGCGTTATCGCCGATTGAGTCGTAGGCGAGGACTTTGCCGTTCGGCAGCAGGGCGACGTTCACGCCGACGACAGGCCAATCGACGACAGGGCCCCACTGCCCCACGTCCTGAGGCGCCCCGGCGGCGGCGGCGCGGGCTGCCAGCGCGTCCCACGCGGTAACGGCACGCGTGTGAGCGTCGAGCGCGCGCTCCTGAGCAGCCGTGAGCGTGACCGCATCCTCCGCTGCATGACCAGCGGGAGTCATGATCCCGTCGTGCGCTTCGGCGCCCGGCGCGACGAGCGCGGCCATGACGACCGTTATGACGAACGCGACACCCCGTCGGGACAATGTGCCAGCCTCCTCTCCGCGGCGTGGCCCGGACCGTATGTTTCGCCGACGGCGTCATCTACTGGCTTTAGGTCGAGGATCGCAGCGTGATCGCGGTGTTGTCTATTGTCTATTCCGGCAACGACCTTGCTTCTACCGACCGGAGCGTCCAGGTTCCGGCAGTAGCTCGGATCAAACTCGAGCGCGTTCGGTCGGACTAGTTCAGTCGGAAGTCCGAGGTACGTAGTAAGCCGCAGCGCCGGCTGCACCCGTCCCCGATGCGCTGGCGCTCCCGCTTGGGGAGGCTTCAGCTCGGGTGGTGAACGTGTCCATCGCGACGACGCCAGCGCGGACCGTAAAGCCGGCGACCATCGGCGGTGGTGCCCTCATCGAGCTGAGCGGGGTTTCGCGCGTGTACGGATCGGGCGCGGGGGCGGTTCACGCGCTCGCGGGTGTCGACCTCGAGGTGAGGGCAGGAGAGTTCGTTGTCGTGCTCGGCCCGTCGGGGAGCGGCAAGACGACGCTGCTGAACGTGATCGGAGCGCTCGACGTAGCCAGTGAAGGCCGGGTCGTCGTCGGCGGGATCGACATCACCACCGCCACGCGGAAGGAACTCGCCCGCTTCCGGGCGCGCACGGTCAGCTTCATCTTCCAGACCTTCAACCTCTTTCCCGGCCTGACTGCGCTCGAGAACGTCGAGTTCGGCGCCGAGATCACCGCTCAGCGGGGTGCCGACGCAGCGGAGGTGCTCGAGCGCGTCGGTCTGGGCGGGCGGCTGCACAACTTCCAGCACCAGCTGTCGGGCGGCGAGCAGCAACGAGTGGCGATCGCCCGCGCGCTCGCGACCGGCAACCCGATCCTGCTCGCGGACGAGCCGACGGGCGAGCTCGACTTCCGCACCGGCATCCAGATCCTCGAGCTCCTCCATCACCAGACACACGAGCTCGGAACGGCCGTGCTCGTTGTCACCCATAACCGCGAGATCTCTCGGGTCGCCCACCGCGTGATCGAGCTCTCGAGCGGCCGCATCGCCTCCGACGGGCCGCCGCCGGGCGGGCAGGCCGAGATCTCCGAGCTGCACTGGTAGCAATGGTGTCGGGGGCCCGCTTCTGGCTTCGCTGGTCGCTCCGCGACTTGCGCCAGCGCTGGCTGCTCGTGCTCACGCTAGCGCTCGTCGTCGCGCTCGCGACCGGTGTTGGGGCAGGCCTGGGAAGCATGGAGCGCTGGCGGCTGCGCTCGAACGACGCCAGCTTCGCGCTGCTGCGCATGCATGATCTTCGCGTCTCGCTTACGGCCGAGGGCTCGGTCGGGGCTGGATCGCTTACCGCCGCCGTACGCGCGATACCGCACCACAGCCTGCTCGCGGCCACGCAGGAGCGTCTGATCACGCCGACCCAGATCGTTGCGTCAGGGCAGAGGCACACCGTCCCCGTCCCCGGAAAGCTCGTCGGCGTACCGCTGACCGGCGCGGGCAGCCGCATCGACAGTCGCTTCGTCCAGAAGGGGCGCGATCTCCAACCCGCAGACGAAGGGCAAGCGGTCGCGGTGGTCGAGAGCAACTTCGCCGCGTACCACGGCTTGCCGATCCCGAGCGATGCACGCCTTCCCGGCGGGCGGCGAGTGCGACTGGTCGGGCAGGTGCTGCAACCGGAGCAATTCCTGGTCACGCGCCCCGGCGCCCAGTTCGGCGCTGAGTCCGGCTACGCCGTCCTCTATGCACCGCTGACGACGGTGCAGGCGCTGAGCGGTCGCCCAAGGCAGGTGAACGAGCTCGTGCTCACACTCGCCGCCGGAGCCGACCCGACCCTCGTCGAGCGCGAACTGCGGCAGACACTGGCGAGCCGGCTCCCGAAGATCGGCGTCACGATTACCCGCAAAGTCGACGAGGACGCGTACCGGATCCTGTACAAGGACGCGCGCAACGATCAGCGGATGGTAAGCGTCTTCGCCTGGCTGCTCCTTGCGGGCGCGGCGTTCGCGTCGTTCAACCTCGTCAGCCGTGTGGTCGAGTCGCAGCGGCGGGAGATCGGGATCGGGATGGCGCTGGGCGTCGCGCCGCTCAAGCTCGCGATCCGCCCACTCGCCTTCGCCGCCGAGATCGCCCTGCTCGGCGTC
>DASUXI010000052.1:0-3402 GCA_036377995.1 Gaiellaceae bacterium | reverse complement strand
CCAAGCATCAGATTCCCGTGTCCGACGTGAAGTAGGCCCGTCCGCGGGTGCTCGCGAGCTTCGACACCCACATCTTCTGGGAAGCGCTCTCTTCCAGGCCCTACTGGAACGGAGCGCTTCTCGCCCTCGAGCTGACACTCGCGTCGCTCGCGGCCGCGTGTGTGATCGGGTTCTTCCTGGCCCTCGGACGAAGCAGCCGCTTCCGCTCGGTTCGAGCCTTGGTCTTCTTCTACAACTGGGTCTTCCGCGCGACGCCGACGCTGCTGCAGCTGCTGTTCATCTGGAACGCGCTGCCTCAACTCTGGCCGGTGTTCGCGGGGAGCTGGTTCAAGCCGTTCCTCGCCGCCTTCATCACGCTGTCGCTCAATGAGGCGGCATACATGTCGGAGATCATCCGCGCCGGTCTGCTCTCCGTCGATCCGGGACAGGAGCTCGCGGGGCGCGCCCTCGGGATGACGCGCCCGCGGATCCTACGGCGGGTGATCCTGCCGCAGGCAGTCCGGATCATCATCCCCCCGACCGGCAACGAGTTCATCACGTTGCTCAAGCTGACCAGCCTCGCCTTCGTCATCTCGCTGCACGAGCTGCTCACGGCGTCCCAGGTGCGAGCGTCGGCCGACTTCCGGTATCCGGAGGCGTACTCCGCCGCTCTCGTCTACTACCTCGCGATCGTCAGCGTCCTGATGGTCGTGCAGGCGCAGCTGGAGCGCCGGTTCACATGGAGCTCGGCCGGGCGGAGACGGAGGCGTGTCTCCGCGCCGGCAGTCCCGGCCATCTCCCACGACGCTCGATGACCGACGCCGTTCTTCGAGCGGAGGACGTCCACAAGTCCTACGGCGAGCTGGAGGTGCTCCGCGGGGTTTCGATCGAGGTCGGCCGCGGCGAGGTCAAGGTCATCATCGGACCATCGGGGTCAGGGAAGTCCACGCTTCTCCGCTGTCTTGCGCTGCTGGAGCCGGTGGACTCCGGCGGGGTCTACGTCGAGCGCGAGCGGCTGAGCGACCTGCGCGAGAAGGAGCTGGCCGCGCACCGGTCGGAGGTCGGCATGGTCTTCCAGCGGTTCAACCTGTTCCAGAACATGACAGCGCTCGCGAACGTCATGTGCGGGCTCGTGGAGGTCCGGGGCCTGAAGAAGCGCGAGGCCCGCGAGCGCGCGGTCGAGTTCCTCGACCGTGTCGGGCTCGCCGACAAGGCGCACGCGTATCCCGAGGAGCTCTCGGGAGGGCAGCAGCAGCGGGTCGCGATCGCCCGGGCGCTCGTGATGCGTCCCCGGGCGATGCTCTTCGACGAACCGACGTCTGCGCTGGACGTGGAGCTCGTGCGGGAGGTGCTCGACGTGATGGAGGGCCTTGCCAACGAGGGGATGACGATGGTGGTCGTCTCCCACGAGCTCCGGTTCGCACATCACGTGGCCAGTTCGATCCTGATGATGGACGAGGGGACGGTGGTGGAAGAGGCTCCGCCCGACCGGTTCTTCTCCGCGCCGAGCCACGAGCGCACGAGGCGGTTCCTCGCGCTCGTCGAATGACCTGGTAAAGGGCTCTGACCCCGCGATCTGGCTCGCGCGTCACAAATGTGGTTGAACATGCGCGCGGGAGCTTCCGGGCGCCCACAGGGGACGTAACGTCACTGCATGCCCCGACGGCCACGAGAGCAAGTTGCCGGCGCGACGTACCACCTGATGTCCCGCGGGGTACGCGGCGAGCCGCTCTATACGGACGACGCCGAGTCGGCCCACTTCGTCCGCCTTCTCTCCGAGACGTGCGCCCGCTACGACTGGCTGCTCCATGCGTTCTGCCTGATGGGGAACCACTACCACCTGCTGGCGACGACCCAGAAGCCGACCCTCTCCCGCGGGATGCAATGGCTCAACAGTCGCTACGCGACATCTCTCAACACCCACCACGGCCACCAGGGGCACGCGTTCTTCCGGCGCTTCCACTCCGTCCTGATCAAGAGCGAAGCACAGCTCGCCTTCACCGCCCGCTACATCCTGCTCAACCCGGTGCGGGCGTCCCTCTGCGACCACCCGGCGGCGTGGCCTTGGAGCAGCTATCCCGCCACGATGGGCAAGGCGCCCCGCCCCACCTTCCTGTCGACGGGCCGGCTGCTCGAACAGTTCGGCCCGGACGTTGCACAGGCGCGGGCGAGCTTCGCCCTATTCATGTGGGAGGCGGGGTGATGCCCTCGAGCCAGGTCGAGACTTCGCGGACGAAGTCCGGGTCGATCTGGTGGTACATGGGCGTCTCGCGGTACAGCACCTCGCCGCCCGCGTCCTCGAGTGCAACCCGCGCCCGACGTCCCCATTCGATGCCGATCACCGGGTCGAGGGTGCCGTGCCCGATCGCGACCGGCGGTAGTGGCGCTGAGAGATCGAGCTCGAAGCCGTCCACGGCCGGCATGAAGCTGCTGAAGACGGTGAGCGCGGCCGGGCGCGGCCGTCCGGCGGCGAGACCGAGCGCATACGACATCACGCCGCCCTGCGAGAAACCCCCGAGGACGAGCCGGTCGTGGCCGAGCCCGTGCTCGGCGAGAAACGCGTCGAGCCATTCCGCCGCCGACGCGTAGCTCGCGTGGAAGGTGGAAGGCTCCGGCGTTCCGATCCCGCCCAGCACATACCAGTGTGCGCCCCCCGGCGGCAGCGACAGCGGCCCGCGGGGCGTAGCGCCCACGAACCTGCGTTCCGGGTCGAATGCGTCGAGCAGGGGGAAGAGATCGTGCTCATCGGCGCCTCGGCCGTGGAAGAGGACGAGCGCCCCCTCGGGAGCTCCCGCCGCGGGTCGCGAACGAGCAGTCAGCGTCATGGCGTGGATCATGACCGGCGAGCTAGAGTCGGTGCGTGCGGTTCGAGGGGATCCACCACATCACGTGCATCACCGGCGACGCGCCGGGCAACGTCGACTTCTATGTTCGTGTTCTCGGACTCCGGCTCGTAAAGAAGTCCGTCAACCAGGACGACCCCACCGTCTACCACCTGTTCTACGCCGACGAGAAAGGAAGCGCCGGCAGCGACCTGACGTTTTTCGAGTACCCGCACGCCAGCCGCGGCCGAGCGGGACGGGGGATGGTGCACACGATCGTCTTCCGCGTCGGCTCGGCCGATGCCCTCGACTTCTGGGCCGATCGCCTGGAGACAGAGGCGATCACCGTCGAGCGCGCCGAAGGGCGCATCAGCTTCGAGGATCCCGAGGGGCTCCGGTACGAGATTGCGCACGTCGAGACCGACGACGAACCGCTCATCGCCGAGCATCCGGACATTCCCGCCGAGCTCGCCCTGCAGGGGTTCGACGGGGTGCGCGCGTATGCGGACGAGGCGCGGAGCAAGGCGTTTCTCGAGGAGACGCTCTCGTTCGAGCCGAAGGGAAGCGCGGAGTGGGAGGTCCGAGGCGAGCGCCGCGGTTC
>DASUXI010000051.1:0-5207 GCA_036377995.1 Gaiellaceae bacterium | reverse complement strand
CTCCTCGTGACGGTCAACGCCTCTTACCAGGGGATGCAGGCAACACAGAAAGTGACGCTCCGAATCGTCAAATAGCAGCTGCAGCAGCGTGCGAATGGCCGGGGCCCTGCAAGGGGCCCCGCGCCGTCTCGGCCCTGGTTGTAGAGCCAAAATCGCCCGCTGGTAAACGCTTTTTGGCTCTACGAAGCGGAGGGGGAGGGATTTGAACCCTCGATCCGCCTAACGACGGATAACGGTTTTCGAGACCGCCGCATTCGACCGCTCTGCCACCCCTCCGGAGACAGCAGGGTAGCGGTCGCCTCTCCTCGCCGTGATCGCGCCGTTACGCTCGCTTCGATGACGCCGGGCCCGGTCAACGTCTGGGACTACGAGCGCCTCGCCGAGGAGAAGCTCGACGCCAATGCCCACGCCTACTACGTCGGAGGGGCGGGCGACGAGGTCACGCTCCGCGACAACCTCGCCGCGTTCGAGCGCCGGAAGCTTCGCCCTCGCATCCTCGTCGACGTCGGCTCCGTGACGACCGCGACCACCGTGCTCGGGACCGAGATCGCGATGCCGATCATGCTCGCCCCGTTGGCGCTCCAGCGGATGGCGCACGACGAGGGTGAGCTCGCCGCGGCGCGCGCGGCCGCCAAGGCCGGCACCATCATGTGCCTCTCGACCGCCGCCACCGTCCGCCCCGCGGACGTGGCGCGCGCTGCGCCCGATGGCGGTCGCTGGTTCCAGGTCTACGTGTTCGAGAAGAGGGGCCTGACGGAGGACCTGATCGACGAGGCCGTCGCGAGCGGTTTCTCGGCGCTCGTCGTGACCGTGGATGCCCCGTTTCTCGGCCGGCGAGAGCGTGACATCCGCGTCGACTTCAAGATCCCGGAGCACCTCACGCCGGCAGGGGACATCTTCGGGCTCGGATTCGACGCCTCGCTGAGCTGGCGTGACCTCGAGTGGCTTGCCGGATACGGGCTGCCCGTTGTCGTCAAGGGCCTCCTCACCGCCGAGGATGCGGCGCTAGCGTGCGAGCACGGTGCGGCCGGAGTCGTGGTCTCCAACCACGGCGGCCGCCAGCTCGACGGCGTCCCCGCCTCCCTTGACGTGCTCGAGGAGGTCGTCGCGGCCGTCGACAGTCGCGCGGAGGTCTACCTCGACGGCGGGGTGCGCCGCGGGACCGATGCGCTGAAGGCGCTCGCGCTCGGAGCCAGAGCCGTGTTCGTCGGACGCCCGCTCGTCTGGGGGCTCGCCGTGGACGGCGAGGACGGCGTCGCGGACGTCCTCCGGCTGTTGCGCGACGAGCTCGCTCTAGGTCTGGCGCTGCTCGGTTGCGCGTCGCCCGCAGAGGTCACGCGCGCTCACGCGACGTAGGTCAGTCGTGGACGCGGGCGACGAGCTCGCTTCGCCGCATGACCTTGACGGAGTTGCCCGCCAGGCGCACTTCGTAGCCGGCGTCGCTCGGGAAGAGCACCTTGTCGCCCGGCTCGACGCCCGCCGCCTCCGTGCCGACCGCCGTGACGACTCCGGTCCGGCAATCCGCCTCGGCCGAGGCGGGCAGGATCAGCCCGAGGTTCGTCTCGGACTCCTCGTCGGAGGGCTGGATGACGACGAAGTCGTCGAGCGGCTCGAGCGACAGGTCGATCCCACGGGTGTCGCGCTCCTGCATCACGTGGAACGGTACACCCGAGAATCGGCTAGAGGCGCCCCGCTTCGATGATCCGTTGCAGGAACTGCTGCGTCCGCGGTTCGGCCGGCTCGCTGAGGATCTTTGCGGGCGGCCCCTGCTCCAGGATCGCTCCCCCGTCGAGGAAGCAGACCCGGTCGGCGATGTCCCGCGCGAACGTCATCTCGTGCGTCGCGATCAGCATCGTCATCCCGCCGTCCGCGAGCTCGCGGATCACCTCGAGCACCTCCGCGACCAGCTCTGGATCGAGAGCGCTCGTGACCTCGTCCAGCAGCATCAGCTCGGGCCGCATCGCGAGCGCACGCACGATCGCCACCCGCTGCTGCTGGCCGCCGGAAAGCCGGTCCGGGTAGTCGCCGCGCTTGTCCGCGAGCCCGAAGCGCTCGAGCAGCGCGGTCGCCTCCGCTTCGGCCTCGGCGCGCGCCTTCCCGAGCGCCAGCCTCGGTGCGAGCGTCACGTTCGCGAGCACGCTCATGTGTGGGAACAGGTTGAAGGCCTGAAAGACGATTCCGATCCGCCGGCGGATGCGGTTCACGTCGACGCCGCGCGCGGTGATCTCCTCGCCCTCGACGACGATGCGGCCGGAATCGACCGGCTCCAAGAGGTTCACGCACCGGAGCAGAGTCGACTTGCCCGAGCCCGACGCGCCGATCAGGCACACGACCTCGTGTTCTGCGAGCGAGAGGTCGATCCCCCTCAGCACCTGAAGGTCGCCGAACGACTTGTGCACACCCTCGACGACGAGCGCGTCGGGCATCAGATTCCCGCCGCCTGCCGCCGCCGCCGGTCGCGTTCGACGAGCCAGTCGGTGAAGCGCGCCAGCGGGATCGTCATCGCGACGAACAGGACCGCCGCCGCGACGAACGGCGTGTAGTTGAAGGTCGCGGCCGCGTCGATCTGCGACTGCTTGAACGCCTCGATCGAGCCGAGAAAGCCCACCAGTGCCGTGTCTTTCTGCAGCCCGATGAAGTCGTTCAGCAGCGGTGGGATGACCCGGCGCACAGCCTGCGGCAACACGACCTTCCGCAGCGACTGCCAGTGCGTCAGGCCGAGCGAGCGCGCGGCAGCCTCCTGGCTCGGATGCACGGACTCGATCCCCGCCCGGTACACCTCGGAGACGTAGGCGGTGTAGACGAGGACGAGCGCGACGATGCCCCAGAACGTCGTCGAGAGCGGCACGCTCTTGAGCTGGAGCGCCGGGGCGCCGAAGCCGAGCAGCGCGATCACGAGGATCGTCGGCACGCCGCGGAAGAAGTCGGCGTAGGCGATCCCGAGTGCCCGTACCGGGAAGAAGACCGGCCCGCGGAGGCTGCGCATCACCGCGAGACCAAGCGCGAGCACCAGGATGAACACCTCCGCGATGCAGAACATCTTCACGTTCAGCAGGAACGCGCTCGCGATCTCCGGCATCGAGCTCTTGAACTGCCCCCAGTCGAAGAACGTCCGCTGCACCTCGGGCCAACCCGGCGCGTGCGTGATCGCGAGCCCGAGGAGGGTGAAGAAGACGACCGTGCTGACGAGTGCGATCGTGACCGCGCGGCGGCCTTCGCCGCCGGCGACCGCACTGCCCAGGATCCTCGAGCGGCGGTTCTCGTTCAGCGGGCTACTTCAGGACCGGCGCGCCGGCGGACTTGGACAGCCACTGATCCTGAAGCTTCTGCAGCGTCCCGGCCGACCGGAGCTTGTCGAGCGCATCGTTGACGCACGCCGTCAGCGAGTTGCCCTTTGCGAGCACCATGCCGAAGTGCTCGGGCGTCCCGGTCGTCGGGAACTGGCCGAGGATGCTGCTGTTCGGAACCTGCACGGCGGTAACGTAGAACGCGGTGGGAAGGTCGACGACGAGCCCGTCGATCTGCTTGTTCTTGAGCGACTGAACCGCGGCATCGTTGGTGTCGAAGACGGCCGGCTTTTGCGAGGGCTTGATGTTGTTGACGATGTAGTCGTAGCTCGTCGTCCCGAGTTGGGCGCCTAGCTTGAACGGCTTTAGCGCCGCGACCGAGCCGGCCTTGGCGATCGGCGTGCCCTTGACGACGACGAGGGCCTGGTTCACGTCGTAGTACGACTTGCTGAAGTCGACCGCCTTCGCGCGAACCGGTTTGTAGGAAATCTGGTTGATGTCGAGGTCGAACTTCTTCGGTCCCGGCGCGTACGAAAGGTTGAACGGAACACGGATCCAGGTCACCTCGTCCTTGGTGAAGCCCAGCTGCTTCGCCACCGCGTAGGCGACCGCGCTCTCGAACCCCTGGCCCGAGCGCGGGTCGCTCACCTTCCACGGCGACTTCGGGGTGCCGCCGAACCACGGTGGGAAGGCCGGATTGTCCGTGCCGACGGTGAGCTGGCCGGCGTTGACGAGGTTGAGGTCCGCCTTCGCGCATGAGGCCGTTGTCGTCGTCCCGCCGGCTGAGCTCTTGTTGCTCGAGCCGCCGCAGCCGGCAGCGAGGATGGCGAGCAACGTGACGAGCAGGATCGCGAGAAGTCGCCGCACGAGAGCGACCCTACCACGCAGATACTTCACGCAAATGCGCGTCGGAAACCACGAGGTCGCGGTCTCGAATCCGGACAAGCTCTTCTTCCCGGAGCGCGGGCTGACGAAGGGCGACCTCGTCCGCTACTACGTCGACCTCGCAGACTGCGCACTCCCACACCTCCGGCGCCGCCCCTTCCACATGGTGCGGTACCCGAACGGGGTGGATGCGGACTTCTTCCACCAGAAGCGCGTCCCCGCGCACCCGGCCTACGTTGGCGAGCAGTTCGTGCGCTTCCCGAGCGGCCATACCACGGTCTTCGCAGTGCTCGACAACTCCGCCGCGCTCGCGTGGGTGATCAATCTCGGCTGCATCGAGCTCCACACCTGGCACTCCCGGGTCGAGGACATCGAGCGGCCGGACTACGTCCTCATCGACCTCGACCCGACCTTCGACGGCCAGTGGCCGTTCGTCAGGCGGATCGCCCTCGTCGTCCGGGACGTGATGGGCGAGCTCGGTCTCGCCTCCTACCCGAAGACCTCGGGAGCCACAGGTCTGCACATCCTCGCCCCGATCAAGCCGGAGGTCCTCTTCCCGGACGTTCGCCGGTTCGCCAAGGCACTCGCCGAGGAGGTCGAGCGGCGGATCGGCGACCAGGACGTCGCGACTACCACCTGGCGTGTCGCCGACCGTCGCGGGGTCTTTGTCGACTTCGGGCAGAACACGCGCGACCGGACGATCGCCTGCGCCTACTCGGTCCGGCCGACGCCCGACGCGCGTGTGTCCGCGCCCCTGAGCTGGGAGGAGGTCGCCGACGTCGAGCCCGAGGCGTTCACCGTCGAGACGATGCGGGACCGAATCGCCGCCGTCGGCGACCTGACGGCGGGGATGTGGCGCCGGAAGGTGTCTCTCCCGGCCCGGTTCACGAAACTCGGCCTCGAGTACGAGGCCTAGACGCCTCCGAGCAGGCTCTCGAAGGTCGGATCGCCCTTGCGACGGGGCGGCCTGACCTCACGCCACGTGCACTGCTCCGGATCCTTGTCGTCACGGAACCGAAGGAAGCGCGAGCCGTG
>DASUXI010000050.1:0-6392 GCA_036377995.1 Gaiellaceae bacterium | reverse complement strand
CTACCCGACGAGCGGGCTGCGCTTCAAGACGGCCTGGGCCGCCTCGCAGGGAGGAACGGCGATCAACGCGCTCACCCCCGCCCAAGCGGGGACGGCGGCGATGATCGGGCTCTTCCGGTCGAGCATTCCCGGCTCGTCCGTTGCCGGTGTGACCTCGGCCACGGTCGTGCAGTCGCTGTTCTTCACGGCGGTGAGCGTGGTGATGGTGATCTGCGTCGCGGTCTTCCGTCCGCACACGGTCTCGAAGGGGTCGCCGTCCGACGAGACAGGCGACTTCTTCGCGGCGCACCCGCTGTTGATCCCGCTCGTGATCGTGGCGGTGCTGGTCGTGCTGTTTCTGCTCTGGCCGCGCCTGAAGCCGAAGATCGAGGGGCAGTGGCACAAGGCGAAGCAGGGCGCGGCGATCTTCAGCGACTGGGGCCGTTACGCGCGCGAGGTGGCGCTGCCCTCCGCCATTTCCTACTGCTTCCGAATCGGTGTCAACGTCGTTTTCATGGCCGCCTTCGGGATCCCGATCACGGCGTTCACCGTCTTCCTGGTCGCCTCGTCCCACATGCTCTCCGGGATCTTCGCTATCACTCCCGGCGGCGTGGGGCAGACGCAGGCCCTTGATGTCGCAACGCTGAGCCGCCAGGCCCCGACGGGCAGCGTGGCGGCTTTCTCGATCACGCAGGATTCGATCCTGGCGATCTGGAACGTCGTGCTCGGCCTGACGCTGATGCTCTGGGTATTCGGCCTTTCGCAGGTCAAGGCGCTCCTCTCGAGAAAGCCGGCCGAGCAGTCTGCCGAGCGGGCCGGGGTCGAGACACCGAAGGCCTAGACCTCTCGGGCCCGCCGTGAGCCCTGGAAATCCGGCAGCCTCGCGCCGTTACGCCGGCTGCTTACTCGCGGCGTCCTCGGCGGCGATGCAAGCTCTTCTGCCGGCCGTGAGCTCCTCCGCGACAATCTGGAGGCCGGCCGCGATGGGGACGCCGATGATCGCCCCGATCAACCCAAAGAGCGCCCCGAACGCCAGGACGCTGGCAAGCACGGTGAAGCCGGAGAGCTGAGCGGCCTTGCCGATGATCGTCGGCTGCAGGATGTAGTTCTCGATCTGCTGGTAGACCACGATCACGATCACGAAGACGATCAAGGCTTCGAGGCTGACCGAGAGCGCGACGATCCCGATGATGATGCCCGCGATGGTCGCGCCGACGTTCGGGATGAGGTCAAGGATTCCCGCGATCACCGCCAGCGCGAGCGGGTACGGAAGGCCGAGGAGCAACGCGGTGACGCCGTAGACCGTCCCGCAGATCACGGAGATCGCGAGGTTGCCGAGCATGTAGCGCGAGGTCGTGTGGATGATCCGATCCGTGACCCGCAGGAAGCGCTCCCGCTTGTCCCGATACAGCAGGCTCCCGATCCAGTCCCGCCAGCGCGGCTCGTCGATCAGCCCGAAAAGCGTCAGGAAGACGACCGAGAAGACGAGCGTGACCGCGCCGAAGGCCGAGGCTCCGACGTGGGCGACGCCGCCCGAGACCTTGCCCACCCCGTTGGCGATGTCGCTCGCGTGAGTCCTCAAGGTGTCGAGCGAGTCGCTCCCCCCGTTGATGAAGTTGCCCAGATCGCTGTGCCTGACCTTGTCGACGATCTGTGGCAGGTGGTCGCTGAACCCCCGCACTGAGCCGCTGATCGCCTGTACGAGCACCAACGCGACGACACCGATGACCACCACGGTAGCCAGCACGAGCACCGTAGAGCACCACCCGCGGCTCCAGCCGAACCGCTGCTCCATCTCAGTCACCACCGGCGAGAGGACGGCGACGCTGAAGAGCGAGACGAGGATCACGAGCAGGACGTTCGCGATCGACGCGAGCGCCCACGCGACCGCGGCGATGCCGGCGACCAGCAGGATTGTCCGGAGAGAGAGCGAGACGTTGATCTCGCGCCTGGCGTCGTCCCTCGGCGCCGGGGCTTGTTCTGCAACGGTCATCGTCTCTTGTCTCAGAACTTCGCGTACAGCTCGTCCGCTTTGCGCTCGAGCTCGTCGATTGCCGCATCGACCGTCTTCTGCTGCTCGCGATGCGCCTCATCCGACGCAGCTCGAAGCTGGCGGAGACGGTCAGCGACGCTGTTCGGGAACCCGCTCGGTGCCGCAGGCGTGTCGGCCAGCGCGACGCGGTATGTCTCGCGGCCGGGCGCAGTCCCGTAGATGGCCGTGAACTTCTCGATCTCGTCCTCGTAGAGCGGGCGGCTGTCGACGGTCCCGGCCTCGGCTGCTTCCTCGGTTGTCCAGAGCGAGATCGCGAGCGCTTTGCCCTCGTCTGTCAGGAGCAGGTACATGCCCTCGTAGCCCTGCTGGTTACGGAGCGCAGGAACCACCGAGCCGCGCACGACATCGACGGCGTCGTCGAGGCTCATGCGTACTGCGTCGATCTCTCCCTCGAGTACACGCGCGATCATGGCTGCACCTCCGTCGTGGGTTTCGGTCCATGCGAAACCCTGTCGGAGGAGGCTGCCAAGTTGCTGCCGTGGATCGGGCCGTTACTGCCACGCCTCGCAGGCTGCGGCAGCAACGCCGCGGGCGACGGCAGCGCTCTGGCAGCGGCCTCCGCGACCCTCCGCTCCGGTCAAGAGACGAAAGGAGAAGGACGATGGCAAGCACCACGCTCAAAGAGCCGCCGGTGGTCGCGGCCAGCCGCCGATGGGCAGTCGATCCGCGGCGCTCGACAGTGGAGTTCAGGGTGCCGACGTATTGGGGGCTCAGCACCGTCGTCGGGCACTTCGACCACTACGAAGGCTCCTACGGCCGCGACGACGACGATGTCCCTGCTATCGACCTGACGATCGACGCCGAAAGCCTTGACACCGGCAACGAGACCCGGGACAGGCATCTGCGCTCAGAGCGCTTCTTCGACGTTGCCGAGCATCCGCAGGTGCGCTTCAGCTCGACCTTGATCCACCAGCGCGACGGAACCCTGGCGATGAACGGCCGACTCGAAGCGGCGGGAGGGACGGTTCCGGTCGCGCTGGAGGCAACGGTTCGGGAGGAGGGCGAGGAGCTCGAGGTCGAAGCGACGACCACGGTTGATCAGCGCGAGCTCGGGATGACGTTCACTCCCCTCGGAATGATCCGCACGCCGGCGACGCTGCACGTCAGGGCCCGGCTGACGCCCGACCGCGGCCAGCCTGACTGAGTCGGATTGGAGAGGACCGCGTGGCAGCACGCGCGGAACGAGTGGCAGCGCGCTGGCAGCGGCGTGCGGGAGCCTTCCGGGACCACATGACCACGGCGCCCGACTTGTACGGCAAGGAACTTTGAACCTGGGCCCAGCGAACTGGATGAGCAGCCGACGACGATGAATGTCGACACCGTCAGCACCCTCGAAGGGAACACGTTCGTCGTCGGTCGACGGAACGGTGACGTCGACGCGGCACCGGGAGAGCCGCACGGGCTCTTCCACCGCGACACGCGTCACCTCTCCCGCTGGCTGCTGACGATCGACGGGCAGAACCTCGCCCCGCTGTCGACGGACGACACGAAGTCGTTCTCGGCGCACTTCTTCCTCGTGCCAGGCACCGGCTCCGCGTATACCGATGCGACGCTTTCGGTCATCCGGCGGCGCGTCGTCGGCGACGGGTTCTTCGAGGAGTTCCGGGTCCTGAACCACGGGACGGAGCCGATCCAACCGCAGATCGCGCTCGCGGCCGGCGCCGACTTCGCGGACCTGTTCGAGGTCAAGGATGCGACGATCGCGAAACGGGGCAAGACGTTCACTCGCATCGAGGACGGCATGCTCGTGCTCGGTTACGAACGCGGCGGGTACATCCGCGAGACTTGGATCAGGCCGCACGATGAAGGCGCCGAGGTTACGGAGGACGGGATCGCGTTCGGCCCGACGATCCCGCCGCAGGGCAGCTGGAGCACGTGGATCGAGGTGGTGACGGCGGTCGACGGCACGCCCACGGGGCACGAGCGGACGCGCTACAGCCCCGCTGAGGAATCGGGGCCGCCCGCCGCTTCGCGGTCCGAGCTCGGAACCCATCCGACGTTCTCGGAGTTCCTTGCGGTTTCCCCGAGGCTGGAGACCGACTGGGAGCCGCTGAAGCTCACCTACGCGCGCAGCCTGGTCGATCTGGCGGCACTCCGCTTCTACCCGCGCGAGGGCTCGAAGGTGGCCGTTCCCGCGGCCGGCCTGCCGTGGTTCCAGACGCTCTTCGGCCGCGACAGTCTGATCACGAGCTACCAGGCGCTACACATCGTCCCGGAGTTGGCCGCCAGCACGCTCGACGTGCTCGCTTCGCTGCAGGGCACGCATCGCGACGACTTCCACGACGAGGAGCCGGGCAAGATCCTGCACGAGCTGCGCTTCGGCGAGCTGACCGCGTTCGAGGAACGGCCGCACTCCCCGTACTACGGCAGCGCGGATGGGACGATGCTGTTTCTCATCCTGCTCGACGAGTACGAGCGTTTCACGGGCGACGTTGATCGCGTGCGACGCCTGGAGCCGAACGCCCGCGCCGCGTTGGCGTGGATCGACGAGTACGGCGACCTCGACGGGGACGGCTACGTCGAGTACGAGCGCCGCAACACGGACACGGGGCTCGAGAATCAGTGCTGGAAGGACTCGTGGAACTCGATCCTCTTTGCCGATGGGAGGCTGGCGAAGCTGCCGCGGGCCACCTGCGAGCTGCAGGGCTACGCCTACGACGCACGGCACCGCTGCGCACGACTCGCACGCGAAATCTGGAGCGACGATACGCTCGCCCAGAAGCTCGAGCAGCAGGCGGACGGGCTCAAACGATCGTTCAACAACGACTTCTGGCTCGAGGATCGCGGCTACTACGCCCTCGCCCTCGACGGCGACAAGCAGCGGGTCGACGCGCTCACGTCGAACATCGGCCACCTGCTCTGGAGCGGGATCGTCGACGACGATCGCGCAGACGAGGTCGTCAAACACCTGCTCGGGCCACGGCTCTTCTCAGGCTGGGGCGTACGCACGATGGCGGAAGGGGACGGCGGCTATAACCCGATCGGCTACCACCAGGGAACGGTCTGGCCGCACGACAACTCCCTCATCGCAGCCGGCCTGCGCCGTTACGGCTACGACGACGAAGCCGCGACGATCGCGTTCGCGATTCTCGAAGCGGCCCAGTACTTCCTCGGACGGCTCCCCGAGACGTTCGCCGGGTACGACCGGTCGCTGACCGACTACCCGGTCGAGTACCCAACTGCTTGCAGCCCCCAGGCCTGGGCAACGGGTGCACCGCTCTTCCTGCTGCGCATCCTGCTTGGCCTCGAAGCCCGTTCTGGCGCGATCGAGCAGCACGCGGTGCTCCCGGAGCGGATTCGCGAGCTGGCTCTCCATGGTCTGCCCGGGCCGGCCGGAAGCTACGACGCCTCGGCAGCGCGGGCTCACGCATGACGCCGCCGACGCGGCCAACTGCCTGTGAGGCGATGGGAGCAGACCGATGAACCTCACCGTCCTAGGCGCCGCCGGCGCGACCGGCATTCCGCTGGTCGAGCAGGCGCTCGCTGCCGACCACCACGTGACGGCACTGGTTCGGTCCGGCCAGAAGCTGAGCATCACCAACCCCAACCTCCACGTGGTCGGAGGCGATGCAACCGCCCGGTCAGTAGGCCGTGAAGGGGGCCGACGCTGTCATCAGCGTCCTCGGCGCGAGAGGACCGGTGATGGCCGAGGCGACGCGCGCCATCGTGGCCGTGGCCAAGCAGGAGGGGGCCCGAGCGCATCATCATGTTGTCCTCCTTCGCCGTCGCGCGTGACCGGCTCACCCCCGTCAGCAGGTTCGTAACCCGCATGGCCATGGGTGACCAGATCAAGGACAAGGCGGCCGGTGAGGAAGTCCTGCGCGCCAGCGGTCTTGACTGGACGATCGTCTACGCGACCAAGCTGACCAACGGCCCCAAGACCGAGCCGAGGGTCGTCCACGAGAACAGGAAGGTCGGCGTGTCGCAGAAAATCTCACGCGCGGACGTGGCCTCATTCCTGCTGCAATCGGTGACCGAAGACCTCTACAGCCGCCGCAGCGTCCTATAACCGGATGACCGGCACGGGCGGTAAGGGAGATCAGGATCAGCGATCGGCAGGTCTTGCAGAGCCCTCTGACGGACTCGAACCGTCGACCCCCTTCTTACCATGCGCTCGACACGGCAAGCGGTCGTAACCGGCGGCAACAGTTTGGGCTTGTTTGAGGCGTTTTTAGGGCCAGCCGATTTGCGACCGGCTGCCACCGGTTGCAACCACGGGGCTCCATAAAGGCTCCATCCATTGTAATCAGTCAAGGCAACAACTCGTGGTTGATTCGTGACCATCGCGATCCGGCCGCGCTGGCGAGTTTCGCACCGAGGTGACCGGGTGGAGCGGCGAGTCTCGCCGCTCCACCCTGGG
>DASUXI010000049.1:0-3262 GCA_036377995.1 Gaiellaceae bacterium | reverse complement strand
GGTTCGACCACGCCGTCACGCGCCAGGATCAGGAAACGCCCAGCCCCATGAACATGGAAGGGGTGAGGCATCGGGTGGTCTGAGTCCATCTCGTTCACCAGGCGGAGCTTGACCTGGTCGCCGACGCGGAAGGTCCAGTCGATCTGAGCGTTCTCGGCGCCGGTCTCGCCGTCGACGAGCTTCCAGCGCATGTTCGCCGGGGTCGTCATGCGGTTGACCTCGACCATGTCGTCTTCCCACTCGATTCCCTGCGCGGTGTCGCGCGCGTGCTCGGGCTCGCCGTGCTGTCCGTGCCCGTGATGGTCCTCGTGCTTGTCGGCGTGCTGCCCGTGGCCGTGATGGTGCTCATGGCCGTGGCCGCCTCCCGACTCGACGAGGCTTGCCGGTAGAAGCTTCATGCCGCATTTCGGACAGCGGTCAGCCTTGTCGCTCGTCACCTCTGGATGCATCGGGCAGACGTAGGCTGTCTCTGCCGCCCGGGCGAGCAGCTTCATGCCGCACTTCGGGCAGCTCCCCGGCTCTTCGCCAATTACCTCCGGGTGCATCGGGCAGTAGTAGACGACCGGCACGCCTTCAGGGACGCCCATGTCCATCTCGGCGACGAAGGAGAGCGTCTTGTCCGGTGGCGCGTTGAAGAACGGCTCGACCCGCTCGCGAAGCTCGGCCATGTCGCGGTTGGTGCGTAGGCGCGCGAGCTCGTCGGCGAACGACTGCTCCGGTTGCTCGTCGGCAACGATGATCGACGCGAGCCGATAGGTGTGCTCAGGTGTCTTGTGCTCGAGCTCGAGCTCACCGACCTCTGCGAAGAGCACGTCGACGACGACCCGCTCAGAAGGGGCCAGCAGCACTTCGTCGACGAGCTCCTCGTGCTCGTAGTGGCCGGCATCGGCACCGACCAGCTTCATCTTCGCGCCCGGCAGCGTCACGTTGAAGACACGTGTGTTCGCGGTGTTGGTGAAGTAGAAGCGGACCACCTCGCCGCGCCTGGCCTGGAGCGCAAGGTCGGGCTCGCCGGAGACGAGCATCACGTTGCCGAAGCGACCCATTGCGACGTGCGTCGTCTCCGCCTCTCTGAAGGCGGCGATCTGGCCGTCCTCGATCAGGATGTCGTCGAGCGTCAGGAGCAGCTCGCGGTTCGCCGGCGGCCAGTAGTCCGGTTCGGCAGGGGTGGCGAGGATGTTCCCGTACAGGCCCATCTCCTGGCCGTAGTCCTCGCGGATGTGTGGGTGGTACCAGTAGGCACCTGGGTCGGGCACGTGTACCTGGTAGGTGAAAGTCTCCCCGACCGGGATCGGCGCCTGCGTGTCGTGCGTGCCGTCGTAGCGGTTCTCCAGCCGCAGCCCGTGCCAGTGGACAGTGGCCTCGATGTCACCATGGTTGATCACATGGACGTTGATGGTCGCGCCCTGGGGGACCTTGAGCGTCGGACCCGGCACCGACCCGTTGTAGGTCAACATCCGCACCGTCGCGTCGCCGAGAGGCTTCTTGACCGGGACGATCTCGAGCTCGAACTCATCCCCGTCGGCGAGCTCCACCAGCTCGGTCTTGCGTACGTCCGGCAAGCCCTCGGTCTCGCGCGGAAACTCCACGGTCTGCCCCTGGCGTTCGGAGCTCGAATCGTGCATGGCTAGCTCCTTTCGGTCGAGCGAGCTTGATCCCGGTGTTCCGCGATCCGCTCGGAAATGAATTTCGCATCCTCTCGCACCCAGCCGATCAGCGCCGAGCCTCGCGTGTGCTGCCAGGTGAGGCCGAGGAAAAAGACGCCGGGGACATCGGTGACACCCCGGCGGTGGCGCAGGCGTTTCTGCTCGTCGAAGATCGGCAGCCTGATCCACGAGTAGTCGGCGCGGTACCCGGTCGCCCAGATCACAGCGTCAGCCTCGACCGCGCCGCCGTCCTCCAAGCGAATCGTGTGACCTTCGGCGTCGACCGCGCGGGGCTTCAGCTCGACCCCGTGGCGCCGCTCGAGCTCGCGTCGGCTAGAGCCGATCAGCGTGTCGCGCGTGCTCAGCTTGCGGCCCAGACGCGAGTCGACCGTCTTCTCGAGGATTCCCAGCTTGTTCAACCACCAAAAGAGGTCGCGTCCGAGCAGGCGCTGGGGCAACGGCGTCTGGCGAGAGCCGACCGAGAGCACCACCTGGTGCGTCGCCGACAGCTCCCTCGCGACCTGGAACCCGGTGTTCCCACCGCCGACCACGAGTACGGTGCCGGAGGGCACGTCGTCCGGCCTGCGGTAGCCAACGGCGTGCGTCTGGAAGACGTCGTCGGCGAGCCGTTCGGCCAGCCTCGGCACAGACGGCATCTGGAACGGGCCGGTCGCGACCACGACCTGGTCAGCGGTGATCGTCCGTCCATCAACCTCGAGGCGGAGGCGCCCATCCTCGCCGAGGTCGAGCCTCTTTACCTCGTTGTCGAGCTCGATGGGGAGCTCGAGAGTCTCCGCGTAACGGTCGAGGTAGGAGATCACCTCGTCCCGGGTCGGGTAGCCGTCCGGATCGCCGGGAAAGGCAAGCCCGGGCAACCCGCTGTAGCGCCGCGGCGTGAAGAGCGTCAGTGAGTCCCAGCGCTCGCGCCAGGCAGGCGCGATCTGGCCGGCACGCTCGAGGATGACGAAGCGGCGGCTCTGACGGCTGAGGAAATGGCCCATCGCCAGGCCGGCCTGCCCTGCTTCCGACTACGACGACGTCATAGGTCGGAGTCGGCTCGGGCCGGACTCTCCATTCGGCCGACGATTCGCTCATCTGACCTCTCGCCTTCCCGCCTCTCGCGCGTCCAAACCGTCTCCTGCAACGGAAGCCCCGTGACGGCGGTGTCAGCGCAATCTCGACACACTTAGGGTCATGAACGAGCAAGAGCTCGGAGAGCTGCTTCGCGAGCACGCTGTGCGGCATCTCGTCCCGGGTGCAGCGCTCGGCGTCCTTCGCAACGGAGCTACCACGTTCGCGTACTACGGCGCGGCAGACACGGTGTCCGGCGATCCCGTGACAGCGGATACGCGTTTCAGCACCGGCTCGTTGACGAAACCGATGGTCGCGACAGTGATTCTTCGGCTCGAGCAGGCCGGACGGCTATCGCTGGAGGATCCCGTCTCCGACCACGTGCCCGAGCTGAAGTGCCAAGGCTGGGCCGCCGGCGCAACGGTGCGCGACTTGCTGGCGAACCGATCGGGGTTGCCGCTGCGTCGCGAGCTCGAGTTCGATTTCTCAGGCTCCGACGGAAGCGACGACGGCGTGCTGTCGCGCTACGCAACGCGTGTCGCGGA
>DASUXI010000048.1:0-60985 GCA_036377995.1 Gaiellaceae bacterium | reverse complement strand
ATCTCGACCTCGAGCGAGAAGCTGAGCACGATCCGGATCATGACGATCACGGCCAGCACGACAACGCTTTCGAACGTCGGGTCGACGATGATCGTCCGCACGATGTCGGCGACGATCAGCACTTCTACGCCAAGGAGGATGGAGCGGCCGAGGTTCCGGCGCAGATCCTTGTAGGAGCTGGCTCGGCGCTCGGGTTGGGCGGCTCGCGCGATGAAGATAACGAAGGCGCCGAATCCTCCGACCACCATGATCCCCGCTCCGACCGCTTCCACGACGCGGACGACGTCGGATATGGCGTTGTCGTACTCCATCGCGTGCCACGGTACTAAACCGAGGCTTCGCCATTCTCACTGCCGGAGCCAGAGCGGAACGGGTCGTCGGAGGCGCATCGCTGGCAACCACGCAGCCTCGGAAACCCGCTGGGAACGGCGGGTCTCTCCTTTCGCATGTCGGCGACCATGTCGACGCCGTCCGGGGGACATGAGTTGATAGCCCTCGTCCGGGGCACGACAACCGAATCGAAGCCTGCTAAGTCCCGTTGAACCCCCAAGGAAGGAAGACATGAACAAGCGACTGCTCGTAGGAGCATCCGCGGTGTCGCTGCTCGGATTCCTCGGCGCGGGAGCCGCCGGGGCAGCGCCGGCGCCCGTCTACACCGTCTCGTGCGCCGTCGCGGGCAACACCACTGCGCAATATCAGCATGTGAAGCTCAGCCAGGTGACGTTCGCGTGGTTCGCATCCGGCACGACGTTCTCGAGCATTACCGTGCCGATCACCAGAAAAGCGCCGAACGGCTCCGCGTTCAGCACGACGCCGATCGCGGGCCTGGACGGCATCAATCCAGCCAGTGTGACCGTGACGTTCACGCGTGCCGACGGCTCCGGCCCCGACCAGGCCTCGATGACCTGCACGTAAGGGGCGTCGCGAGGCGAGCTAGTGCGGGCGGTCCGTCTGGACGCCGTGATCGGGATCGTACGGCGTCCACGGGCACGCTCCCCAGAGACCGCGATGTGCGGCCCGCGCCCGCCGGGCCAGGCGGTCGAGCACGGCCGCATAGCGCCCACGGCGCCCCTGGTAGAAGTACGGCGCGGCGGCACCGACCGCGACCAGCCGGATGTTGACGTTCAGCCGATCCCGAGCTCTCACGACGTACCTGAGTAGCCGCCCGTACTGGTCGACGCTGTCCGTGGCCGGCTCGGCGGACAGGAGCACAGGGGTCCCGGGCCGCAGGAGCCGCTTCGTCGTGGCGGACGCCTGCCGTCCGTAGCACTCCGTTCCGAAGTAGACCTCCGGGGTGTCGATCTGCACCAGCCGGACTCGAGCTCCGTTCGTGAGCGTGACGGTGTCACCGTCCGCCACGTGGTCGATGCGATAGACGCCGGCGCGCGTCCCGCCGGACGCCGAGGAGCCGGTGACGGCCGCCAGAAGCACGAGCAGCCCGGCCGCCAGTCTTGTGGCCCTACGCCAGGACATGGTCGAACCGGACAATACGACGCGACGAGGACGCGACCTTGGCCGCGGCGAACGTCAGTGCGGAAACGTCTTCAGCGCGACGGAGCCTCGCCGGCCCAGGACGCGCTCCTGGCGATCCGCGACCACGCTTCTGCCGGGTGGGCACGTCCCGAGCGGGGCGCGCTCTTGTCTTCCTTGGAGCCCCACAACGCGTTCTTTCGCGAGTCGCCCCGCGAACCGTTGCCCCAGAGGGCGTTGGAGAGAACGCCGCACGACCAGCCGCTCAAATCCAGCATGGTGATCCCAACTCCTCCCTCCGCGCATGTCACGCGGAGCCGCAGGTCCCTTGACGGCCGGAGGTACGCCAACCTCCGACCGCGTCGCAAGGTACGCGCGGCGAAGAGCACCCGCCTCCCCCCGCCGAGGGACACGGCCGACAGATCCCTCGGACGAGTGACCGCCGGGCCGAGCTAGCCGAGAGCCAGGCGGCGCCGGAGCGTGCCCGCCCGCTGCCCGCGGGCCTCGATCCCGAGCTCGCCTCCCGCAGGAGCCTCGACCACCCACTCGAGCTTGGCAAGGTCGCCCGTCGAGTCGTCGTTCCCCCACCACGAGGTCGAGCGCTTGTCGGCCCGCCCCCAGAGATGACCGATGTTCGTCTTGACCTCGCCGCTCACGAGCCGCGCGCCCTCGGGAAGCTCGAGCTCAACCTCGATGCCGAGAACGCTCTGTCGCGCGAGCGCCTTCTGCGTGACGTTCGTGGGGAGCCACCCGGAGTTCTGGAGGACGAGCCGAACGAGCGAGGACGTCTCCCCCAGCTTCTCGACCTCGAGCTCCCGTACCTCGAGCAGCGGCGAGACCAGAGCGTGGAAGAGTGCCCACTCGGCGTGCGGCGCGACCTCGTCCTCGAGCCGGTCGAAGGGGACGTTGAACCAGTAGTTGATGATGTCCCAGCCGCCCAGCTCGACCTTGCCCAGCTCGGGATGCTCGAACTCGTACCAGTCGACGTACGCGTCGGGGTAGTTCTTCTTCGCCCATTCGATCAGCGCGAGATCGTGCTCGATCGGGTGCTCCCTGATCCAGTCGGTGAGGTGGTAGTCGGAGAGGCCCGCCTGCCGTTGCGGGCTCCAGAACTCCGTCGTCCACGAGAACACGCCGAGATGGTCGTACATCCAGTCGTGGGCGCCGCCCTTGATGGTCTCCTTCGGGTCGTACTTGAAATCGTGGAAGACGGACACGGCCGGGTACCCGGTCAGCTCGGTCCCCCGCTCGCCGAGGAGCCTGTAAGCGCGCAGGTCCTGCGTCGGGAACTCGTCGTCGGGACGACCCGCGTATGGACGGAGATGGACGCCGCTGAACGTGTGGTAGGCGATGTGGCCGGTGATGTTCGGCCGCGCCGTCACGGCCTCGACCATCGCCCGCACCTCCGGCTCGGAGGTCGGGTACGGGCCGGCACCGCGCTGCTCGCCCTCGGGCGCCCATTCGGCAGGAAAGTTCCGGTTCAGGTCGAGTCCTTCGAGCGGCGGCGGGATCTTGATCGTGACGCCGTCGTAGTTCTCGATCCGGCCCTCCCCGAGCAGCCGGTAGAACGGCCCGTCCTCGGGCCTGTCGACCGGCTCGCGCCGCACCAGGAGCGTCGGCTCGTCGGGATGCCGACGCCAGGCGCCGACAGGATCCTCGACTCGCATGTAGAGCACGCGACCGTCGCCGTCGATGTCCTCCACCCGTAATCCGTCGTCTTGCTGGTCATGCGGATACGGACGGACGCTCGAGCGGATGAACCGCCGCTCCTCGAGGCCACGCTCCGCGCCGTCGGGGTTGAGCCGGGGTATGACATAGAAGACGCGTGTGTCGAGCGCTCGGGTCACGGTCTCGTCGTCGCCGTATCCCGTCAGGAGCCGGTGGATGAGGTGAAGCGCCGCAGTGCACCCGGTCCACTCCATCGAGTGGATGTTCGCCTCGATCAGGAAGCCGGGCTTGTCCTGGTGCGCACCGGTCTCGCCGTTCGTCACCGTGACGAGCCAGATGTCGCGACCCTCGAAGGACGTGCCGATCGACTCGAGCGCGCAGAGCGCGGGCGCTTCTTCGGCCCACGAGCGGAGCGTGTCGCTCAGCTCGTCGTAGGCGTAGAAGTGGTCGTACGAAACTGGCGGAACGTTCAAACGGACAGTTCCCTGACCAGAGGCCCCGTGTCGAACGGCTCGTAGCCAAGCCGTCGCGCAATTTCCTCGCTCGACGGCTTCGTCCCCTCCCGGAAGAGGTCACGTAGCAGCTCGCCCGTTGCGGCGCTCCGCCACCAGTCCTCCCCGACCTCGCCGATGAGATACGCACGCAGCTGGGCATGGCGGATCCAGGCGCGAAGGTAGTCGGCCGAGTAGAAGCCGGCATCCATGTCGTCGAGATGGCCTTCGCGCGGGTAGTGGACACCGGTTGCGGCAGTCAAGCGCCGAGAGTATTCGTCGCTTGCGAGCCCGGCGTGCTCGAAGTCGGACCAGAAGCCAAGCTCGTACTGCAGCTTGGCCGTATAGCGTCGGAAGAGCAGCGCCTCGAGAAAGACGGTGGCCTCTGCGTTCGTGCGCGCCTCCTCGTCTTCGAGCCCGAAGTGCTCGGCGTGCCAGCCCGGTTCACGGCTGATTGCCTCGCAGATGTACGAGTAGATCTCGGTGAGGGCATGGTCGCGCGCGATCCTGCGGAAGGTGTAGGCGAGGCTGGGATCGCAGCCGGCGTAGTGGAGCGCGTGGCCGGCCTCGTGGAGGAAAGCCTGGTAGTCGTGCAACCCGCCCTGTGCGCGCGTAATGAGGTGAACCACGGTCGGCGGGTCGGACGCAATCACGCATGCGCGAGGAGACTTCTGCGGCCGGTCCTCGAGATCGAGCCGGATGTTCTCGTCGGCAGCGAGGTCGAACCCGAGCTTCGACAGGGTCGCCAGGCAAACGTCGGTCGCGCGGTCCTTCGTGTAGGTGGGCTCGAGCGGGGACAGGCGGCGCACGTAGCCCATATGCGCGGAGGACGGCACTTCCTCGCGCTCCGGGCCGAGCAGGCGCTCGAACCACCGCTCGCGCATTGCGATGAAGGCGGCTTCGACCTGGTCGCTCGCAGCGGCCAGGACCGATTCGAGATCGCGGAGGGAGATCTGCTTCTCCTCCTCGTTCCGCGTGACCGGATCGGGCTCTTCGGACAGATCGGCCTCGAGCTCCTCGTTCTCGCGAAGGAGCTCCAGCCGTCCCTCGTTGAACTCGGCCGACTTCGCGCGCTGGAGCTTGCCGAGCTCGTCGCGGTCGGCGTACTCCGGCGTGACCGCCAGCCGGGCAACGGCCGATCGAAGCGGCAGCTCCTCTCCCTTGAACGTCACGCGGGCGGCCAGGATCGCGTTGTCGAGCTCGTCGCTCTTCTCGGCGAGCTCAGCCGCCACGAGGCCGCCCTCGCAGGTCTTGCGCAACCGGTACAGCCACTCTGCCCGCTCGCCATCGGCCCGGGTTTCCTCATCTCTCAGGCTGTGCAGCTGTTCGCGGCTGAACAGGTCCGCGTACTTCGCGACGATCGCCGCCTGCTCGGAGATCTCCTTCTCTCCGACGACGACCGCCCTCGATTCCTCGGAGCGCTCGAACAGGTAGCGCTGGAGGCGACCCTCGAAGTCCGCCGGGCTCCGTACGGCCATCGTCGACATCGCGAAGACTCTATCCAGCCTTCTCGACCGTCGTCAGCGCCAGCCTGCGCACGGTTTCGTTCAACTTCTCGAGCGTGAACGGCTTCGTGACGATCTCGTCCGCACGGGCCTGATCATCCGAGATCGGCCCGGCGGAACCGGTCAGAAGCGCCACCCGCAAACCGGGCCTGTCTCGCCGGATCTCGGCGAGGAGCTCCAGACCGTCGGCGGTGCCGACATGGACGTCGAGGAGGACGACCGCGACCTCGGCGTCGACGAGGGCACGACGCGCCTGCTCCACCGTGGCCGCCTCGATGACGTGCCAGCCGTCCAGCTCGAGATTGACCCGGCAGAGCAGGCGGATCGAAGGATCGTCGTCGACGACGAGAACCGACTGGCTGGGCGAGTCCACTGGCGGGGCAGTCTATGCGTAACCCGATCGGCGAATCGTCCGTTGACCCCTCGAAAATGGCAAACAGGCGCGCACCTCCCGGAGCCGCGCCCGTGCGAGCTTCGACGCGAGCGGCGGACGGTTACCCTCGTGCCAGCCCAGAGTTCAGGCGGCGGGCCTGGCTTGCCTTCCAGCGTGCTCTGGATCCACTCGCGGCGCCTAGGCCGTTGCGAGTTCCGCGGCGGCACTGAGTCGGCGAGTCGCCTCGTCCTTGCCGAGGAGCTCGAGGCTTTCGAAGAGCCCCGGCGACACCTTGGAGCCCGTCACTGCGATCCGGATCGGCTCGAAAGCCTTTCGTGGAGAAAGCTCGAGCCGCTCCGCCAGACGCCGCAGTGCAGATTCGATTTCCGCCGCGCCGAACGGGTCGACCTGCTGCAGCTCGTCGGTGGCGGCGGCCAGGACGGCGGCCTTTTCGTCGAGGAGCGCCGGATCCGGCTGGACGGCGTGGAAGAGGAAGCCGGCGAAATCCGGGAACTGTCCGAACCGCTCGATCTTCTCCTGCACGAGCGGCGCGGCCCGCGCGACGAGCTCCTCGTCCCAGTCGAGGCCCGAGTCGCGAACGAACCGGACGAGCTCATCGGCGTACTGCTTCTCCGGGAGTTGCCGTAGATAGACGCCGTTCATCCAGTCGAGCTTCTGGTAGTCGAACGCGGCCGGGCTCGGAACCACGCGGTCGAGATCGAAGCGTTCGACCAGCTCGTCACGCGACATGATCGTCGTCTTGTCGTCGTAGCTCCATCCGAGCAGGGCCAGGAAGTTCATCAGCGCCGGGGCGAAGTAGCCGGCGCTGCGAAGCTCGTCGACCCCGGTCGCGCCGTGACGCTTGGAGAGCTTCCTGCCGTCCGTCCCGAGCACATTCGGCACGTGCGCGTAGACGGGTGGATCGGCCCCGACGGCGCGAATCACGTTGATCTGTTTCGGCGTATTGGAGATGTGGTCGTCTCCCCGGATGACGTGCGTGATCTCGTCCCACACGTCCTCCATCGGAGAGGCGAAGTTGTACGTCGGCCGGCCGTCGGAGCGAAGAATCACGAGGTCCTCGAGTTGCTCGTTCGGGAAGTCGATCCGCCCTTTTACGACGTCGTCCCACCCGGTCACGCCCTCGTCCGGCATGCGGAACCTGATTGCGCCCTCGTCCTCGTACGCCCTCCCCTCGGCGACGAGCTTGCGCGCCGTCGCAGCGGTGTCCGCGACGCGGTCGAGCTGGAATGTCGGCTCGCGGTCCCAGTCGAGCCCGAGCCAGGCGAGAGACTCGAGCGCGTGCTCGACCGCGCCCTGAACCTCGCGGCTCGTGTCGGTGTTCTCGATCCTGACCAGGAACTCTCCGCCGCGGTTGCGTGCGAAGAGCCAGTTGAAGAGCGCCGTCCGCACGCCGCCGACGTGCAACGCACCGGTGGGGCTCGGCGCCATGCGAACGCGTACGGGCATCGTCGCGCCATCCTACGTCGCTCCGCCGGGCATCCTTTCGCCTGCCGCTGGGGACGATTACTCACACCTTCGGCACGAATCACCCGGCCTGGAGGCCCCCGTCCGAATCAACCGGGGTCTGACCCCGATCTTTCCGGCCGTGGCCGTTCGGGGGAGCGTTAGGGTCGGCAGCATGCGGTTCGGCGCGCACTGCTCGGGCGGGATCAAGAAGGCACTGGACAAGGCGGTCGAGATGGACGCCGACGCCGTCCAGCTCTTCGTTCAAAGCCCGCGCACCTGGCGATTCCCCGACCACGACGCGGAAGACCTGCAGAACTTCCGCGCCCGCCGCGAGAAGGCCGGCCTGCCCGCCTTCGTGCACGCGCTCTACCTCGTCAACCTCGCCGCGCCGAACGAGCAGATCTACGCGAAGAGCGTCGAGACCATGCGCGCGACTCTCGACGCGGCCTGCGCGATCGACGCCGACGGCGTCGTGTTCCACGTCGGCTCACACCTAGGCGCCGGCCTCGACGCCGGGATCGAGCGGGTCGTTCCCGCTCTGGTGCAGATCCTCGACCGCACGAACGACCGCACCTGGCTCCTGATGGAGAACTCCGCCGGCGCCGGCGGAACGATCGGCCGCTCGGTGGACGAGCTGGCAGTCCTCTTCGACGCGCTCGACCGTCACCCGCGTCTCGGCATCTGCCTCGACTCGTGCCACCTCTATGTCTCCGGAACCGACGTCACGGACCCGGAGACGATGGCGGCGCTCCTCGCCGAGCTCGACCGACGCATCGGGCTCGACCGCCTTCGTGCCTTGCACGCGAACGACGCGAAGGCGCCGCTCGGCTCGAACCGTGACCGCCACGACAACATCGGTGCCGGGCTGATGGGAGAGGGACTCGGCGTCTTCCTCGCGCAGCCGGCGCTCCAGGAACTGCCCGTTCTGCTCGAGGTTCCCGGTGCCGACGGGCACGGCCCGAACGCCGAGGAGATCCGCAAGCTCCGTGAGCTCCACGCCCGCGCGACCGCGTAGCTACCGCTGGACGATCCTCGCCGCCGGGGTCCTGGCGCAGGCCGCGTACTCGGCAATCCTCCTCGGGCTGCCCGCGATCGCCCCGGCCATCCGGCACCACTTCGACCTGACCCTCACGCAGGTCGGCGTCGTACTCGCGGCGGTCAACTTCGGCTCGCTCGCGACGCTGCTCGCCTGGGGTCTCGTCGCCGACCGGGTTGGAGAACGCGTGGTGATCGCAATCGGGCAGGCGGGGACAGCGGGTGCTCTCGTCTGGGCGGCTTACGCGTCTTCCTTCGCCGAGCTCGTCGGCGCCCTCACCGTCGCCGGCGGGATCGGCGCGGGTGTGAACGCGGCCAGCGGCCGCGCGGTGATGGCCTGGTTCGGCCCGCACGAGCGCGGCCTCGCGCTCGGGATTCGCCAGATGGCGGTGCCGCTCGGCGGGGCGGTTGCCGCCGTCGCGCTCCCGGCGCTGCAACAACATGTGAGCATCCACGCTGCCTTCGACGGCCTCGCCTGCGCATGCCTCCTCGCGGCGATCGTCGGAGCCCTCCTGATTCGCGTCGAGCCGTCGGACGAGCACTCCTCGCTCGCGCGCCCGCTCCGCGATCCGAGGGTATGGCGGATCTGCACCGCAAGCACCTTCTACGTCACGACGCAGCTGAGCCTGATCGGCTTCTTCGTCCTCTTTCTCCACGACCACCGCGGCATCGGGACTGCTCTGGCCGCGGGCGTGTTTGCTGCGACACAGGTCCTCGGCGGCATCGCGCGGATCGCCGCGGGCCGGTGGTCCGACCGGGTGCGCATGCGGATCGTTCCCTTGCGGCAGGTCGCGATCGGCCTGGCGCTCACGGTCGGCATCGCCGCCGCGCTGCTCGACGCGTCCACTTGGCTCCTCGTTCCCGCGCTCGTCGTCGCCGGCACGTTCGCCCTCTCCTGGAACGGCCTCTCGTTCACCGCCACGGCCGAGGCCGCCGGCCGGGCACGAAGCGGAGCGGCGATCGGGCTGCAGCAGACCTTCCTCTCGGCGGGCTCGATCGTGGCCCCGATCGGGTTCGCCCTGGTCGTGCATCACGCGTCGTGGCGGTCCGCGTTCGTGCTCGCGGCGCTGAGCCCGCTCGTTGGCTACGGGCTGCTCAGTCCGTTAGCCGAGCGAAGACCTTGAAGGTCGGCGCTCCGACCGGCAACTCGTGGAACTCGGGGTTGACGCATCCGAGCTCGCCCGAGCGCTCGGGCCCATAGCACTCCTCGACCTCGACGCGGCACATCGGCAGCGCGGCGCGGGTCGCCCGTACGGCACCGAAGCCCTCGCGCCTTGCCTCCGCCTCGCGGAGCATCTCCAGGTTGATCTCGACGCCGTACACCTTTTGCATGCACCCGACGTATGTCTGCCCGAACTCTTCGAACGCGTAGAGAAACGGACAGGCGCGCTCGATGCACGCCGAGGGGTAGACGACCTTGTCGCAGTGAACGTCGCAGCGGCGGCACTCCAGCTCGTCCTGGGGCCGAAGCGGAAGCTTCTGCCCGGGAACCGCGACGCGCTGCGCGTCTGGCGTCATAGAGGAATTGTCGTGCCAGAAACTCGGCACCGCAAGACTTGACATCGGGGCGCAAGATCGGCTAGTGCAGCGTCGCGAGGCCGCGACGGTCGAACGCCGTGACGTCCGGCCGCTAGGGTAGGCCGCCGTGGCGCGACGACTCCTCTGGGCCTCGCTCGCGCTCGCGCCGATCACCCTGGTCGTCGACGCCGTTGCCCATCCGGGCGAGGTCGTCCTCTTCGTCCTCGCTGCCGTCGCACTCATCCCTCTCGCGTGGCTGATCGGGGAAGCCACCGAACATGCCGGGGAACACACCGGGCCTCGAATCGGCGGCCTGCTGAACGCGAGCTTCGGGAACGCGCCCGAGGTGATCATCGCGATCATTGCCGTGTCCGACAACCTGCCGGACGTCGTTCGCGGCTCGATGGCGGGCTCGGTCGTGTCGAACATCCTGCTCGTGATGGGCGCGGCGCTGCTGGTCGGAGAGGACAACGCTCGGCTCGACCGCAACTCCCTGCTCCGTCAGCTCGGACTGGTCATCACCGCGGTCCTGCTCTTTCTCGTCCCGTCGATCCCGGGCTGGCACGGGAACCCGAACAGGCACTCGCTCGCAGTTCTCACGATCGGCCCCGCCGTCGTCCTGCTCCTGCTCTACGCCGTCGTGATGGTCGTGACCTTTCGTCGTGAGAGAGCGCACGAAACCCCGCCCGAGCATTCCGGCTGGAGCCTGCGGCTCGCCCTCGGGACGCTGGCCCTCGCGACCGTGGCCACCGCCCTCATCAGCGAGGTCCTCGTGCACTCGCTCTCCGCCTTCGCCGACGCGGCCAACCTGTCCGAGTTCTTCATCGCGATCGTGGTCGTGGCGATCGTCGGGAATGCAGCCGAGCACGGCGGCGCGGTCGTCATCGCGCGGCGAGGGAAGATGATGCTGGCGACGGAGATCGCGGTCTCGTCGAGCGCCCAGGTGGGGCTCTTCGTCATTCCGGTCGTCGCCCTCGCGTCCTTCGCGTTCGCGCATCCGCTGGCGCTCGCGTTTCGCCCTATCGAGCTCGTCGGCATGGGAGGCGCCGCCGTCTTCGTCGCGTTCGTGGTCCGTGACGGCCGGGCGCGCCGGTGGGAAGGAGTCGTTCTCGTCACGGCGTATGCGGCCTTCGCGCTCTGGTGCCTCCTGACGGGCGACAGGGCCGGTTAACCGCACCATCGAACAGCGTGCTAGCCACCTTGCCGGCGCCATGGATAGGCTGAAAACTTGCCTCATCGAAATGGAGGACAGATGAGCGAAGCAGCAGTTCCCGCCCCACCTCCGGCCGAGACGCCCGACACCGGGCCTGTCGTGTCGGCGGTCGACCTCACGCGCCGATATGGGGAGGGCGAGACCGCGGTCGACGCTCTCCGCGGCGTCTCGCTCGAGGTGTCCAAAGGCCAATTGACCGCGGTCATGGGGCCATCGGGCTCCGGCAAGTCGACACTGATGCACATCCTCGCGGGGCTCGACAAGCCCACGTCCGGCACGGTGACCATCGCCGGCACCAACATCTCGAAGCTGAACGACTCGGATTTGACGAAGCTGCGCCGCACCCACATCGGGTTCGTGTTCCAGTTCTTCAACCTCCTGCCGATGCTCGACGCGGAGGAGAACGTCGTGCTCCCACTCTCGATCGCCGGGGAGAAGCCCGACAAGGCCTGGGTTGACGACCTGCTCGAGGAGGTCGGGCTGTCCGCACGCCGTGACCACCGGCCCGCGGAGCTTTCCGGCGGCCAGCAGCAGCGGGTCGCCATCGGCCGCGCCCTCGTGAACAAGCCGACCATCATCTTCGCCGACGAGCCGACCGGGAACCTGGACTCGAAGACGAGCGGCGAGATCCTCGAGCTCCTGAGCACGTCGGTGCGCGAGCTCGGCCAGACCATCGTCATGGTGACCCACGAGCCGCGCGCGGCGGCGATCGCCGACCGTGTCCTCTTCCTCGACGACGGCCTGATCGTCCGGGAAGCAAAGGGCTTGTCCACGCACGAGGTCGTGACCGCCATGGAGGCACTGGGCGAGTCGTGACCGCTTTCGCGCTCCGCGGCCTCCTCGGCCACAAGCTCCGCACGGTCCTGACGGCGATCGCGATCCTTCTGGGAGTCGCCACGGTGAGCGGGACTTACGTCCTCACCGACTCGATCAACAAGGCGTTCCACTCGATCTTCTACGAGACCCGCAAGGGGTCGGACGTCGTCATCAGCGGCAAGTCCGCATTCGACGTCAGCAGCGACAGCGGCGTCTCCGCGCCGTCGTTCGACCAGAGCCTCCTCCAGCAGGTGCGCGGCCTGCCGGACGTGGCCGACGCCGAGGGCAGTGTTAACGGCCAGGCTCACCTGATCGGGAAAAACGGGAAGGCGATCGTCTACGGCGGCGCGCCGAACCTCGGCTTCAGCATCGCGCGCGGCAAGTCACGCTTCAATCCGCTGATCCTCGTCTCGGGCGCCTGGCCGACGGGAAACGACGTCGTCGTCGACAAGGCGACAGCCGGCAAGGAGCACTTGAAGATCGGGCAGACGATCGGCGTTCAGGCGGTCGGGGCCGTTCAACGGCTGCGCATCTCCGGCATCGTCAAGTTCGGCTCGGTGTCGACGATCGGCGGTGCGACGCTCGCCGGCTTCGACCTGCCCACCGCTCAACGGCTGTTCGACAAGCCCGGAAAGCTCGACGAGATCGCCGTCGCCGCCGACCAGGGCGTCTCCGATCAGAAACTCCTGGCGGAGGTGAGGAATGTCCTGCCACCGCGGACGCAGGCCCGCACCGCGCAGGCCCAGTCGCACGAGGACGCCAAGGACACGAACTCCTTCATCTCGTTCCTGCAGAAGTTCCTGCTCGGCTTCGGCGGCGTGGCGCTATTCGTCGGCAGCTTCGTGATCGCCAACTCGCTCTCGATCACCATCGCGCAGCGGACGCGCGAGTTCGCCACGCTGCGCACGCTCGGCGCCTCCCGCCGCCAGATCCTGCGGTCGGTCTTCCTGGAGGCTCTCGTGATGGGAGTCGGCGCCTCCGTGGTCGGCCTTTTTGCCGGCCTCGCTCTCGCCAAGGGCCTGTTCTCGCTCTTCGACGCTTTCGGCTTCACGCTCCCCAACAACGGCCTCACGCTCGAGACGCGGACGGTGATCGTGTCACTCCTGGTCGGCATCGTCGTCACGCTGCTCGCGAGCCTCCGCCCCGCGCTGCGCGCGACTCGCGTTCCGCCGATCGCCGCTGTGCGCGAGGGCGCGACCCTGCCCGAGTCGCGCTTCGCGCGCTTCCGCCTTTCGGCCGCGATCCTCCTCGCGGCCGCCGGGTTCGCGGCCTTGCTGTCGGGGCTCTTCGTCCCGAACCTTGGCACGGGCCAGATCCTGCTCCTCATGCTCGGCGGCGCGCTGCTCGTGTTCTTCGGCGTCGCACTCCTGTCGGTGCGACTGGTCGGGCCGCTCGCGTGGACTCTCGGCTGGCCCGCAACCCGCATCGGCGGCGCGGCCGGCGCGCTGGCCCGCGACAACTCGCGCCGCAACCCGCAGCGGACCGCCTCCACTGCGTCGGCGCTGATGATCGGACTCGCGCTCGTCACCCTCGTGTCGATGCTCGCAGCCGGGATCGTGTCGAGCTTTCGCGGCTCCGTGAAGGACATCTGGCGCAACGCCGACTACGCGATCACCGCCCAGAACAACTTCAGCCCGATCCCGATCGCCGCCGCGGACGCAGCCGCCAAGGCACCGGGCGTGGTCTCGGTGGGCAACGTCCGTGCCGGCCAGGCACTCGCCTTCGGTCACAAGGTCTCGCTGACCGCCGTCAATCCGCCCGCGAGCGAGATCTTCAATCTCGACTGGAAGGAAGGCTCGTCGGCCGTGCTGCGATCGCTCGGCGAGGACGGCGCATTCGTCGACAAAGGCTACGCCGACGACCACCACCTCGCGGTCGGCTCCCCCGTTCCGCTGACGTTCCCGAACGGGAGCCAGGAGCTCTTCAACGTCAAGGGCATCTTCGATCCTCCGACGGGAGGCTCACCGTTCGGGCGCGTCACGATCTCGACGAGCGTCTTCGACCGCCACAACTCCAATCCCGAGAACCTCTACTCGTTCGTGATCATGCAGGGCGGTCAGACGGACGCGAACAAGGCGACTCTCGACCGCACCCTGAAGCGCTTCCCGAACGCAAAGGCCGCGACACGGCAGAAGTTCATCGACAACCAGATCTCGGGGCTCAGCTCGGTGCTGAACATCCTCTATGTCCTGCTCGCCCTCTCCGTCATCGTCAGCCTCTTCGGGATCGTCAACACACTCGTGCTGACGGTGTTCGAGCGGACACGGGAGATCGGGATGCTCCGTGCGATCGGCATGACCCGCCGGCAGGTGCGGCGCATGGTCAGGCACGAGAGCGTGATCACCGCGTTGATCGGCGCCGTCATCGGCATCTTGCTCGGCATCATCCTTGCCGGGCTTCTGATCGCGCGCGTCGACTTCATCGTGCTCTCGGTGCCCATCGGACAGCTGCTCGCGTTCCTGGTCGCCGGCATTATCGTCGGGATCATTGCGGCGATCTTTCCCGCACGCCGCGCGGCCCGCCTGAACGTGCTCGAAGCGCTGCAGTACGAGTAGCCGTCAGCCGCCGAACGGCTGCTGCGGCGACCGGGTGAGCGGGTACGTGGCCCAATACAGCTTCGAGACGGTGCCGTTGGGGCCGCGCACGACCTCGAGTAGCTCTCCCTCCTCGGGGCCGGAGATGCCGCGGAAGCGACCCTCCCCCTCCACCGCGAACACGCTCGACGGCACATCCGCAGGCGCGGCTGCCGGCCGTGCCTCGAGCCGGCCCGACCGATAGCGGATCACGACCTCCGCTCCCTCCGACCACCAGCGCCCGAGCAGCGGCTCGACCTCGGGCGGAACGGTGCCGGCGGGGAGCCACGCGTCCGGCTCGGCCGGGTACGCGTCGGCGATGAGGGCGGCGAGCCGGCGGACGAGCTCCTCGATCTCGGCTCCCGCGCCGGAATTCGCGAGCACGACGGCTCCGGCGCGCTCGCTCGGAGAGATCGCGACGCCGGTCAGGAAGCCCGGCATGGCGCCGCCGTGACCGATGAGTATCCGGTCGCCCTCCCGCATCAGCATCACGCCGAGCCCCCAGCCCAGCCGCCAGCGCTCGAGATCCGCCATCGACTGGAAGCGACGCATCTCCGCGGCCGTGTCCGGCGAGAGGACTCCCTCGGCGCCGTCGACGAGCGCGTCCGCCCAGTGCGCGAGGTCCGCGGTCGTCGACCACAGGGAGCCGGCGGCAGCCAGCGCTTTCTTGACGACGTCCGGCTCTGCGCGGGCCCGGTCGCTGTACGGCTCCACCAGGTACCCGCCGGCGGCGGGCTCGACGGGCTCGAAAGTGGTGCGCTCGAGGCCGAGCGGCTCGAGCAAGCGCTCACGGACATAGTCCTCGTACCCCAGCCCCGAGCTGCGTGCGATCACCTCGCCGAGCAGCCCGAAGGCGAGGTTCGAATAGTGCCATCGGGCCCCTCCGGGCAGAACCTGCTCCGCGCCGGCGAGGCCGCCTAGCAGGCTCTCGCGATCGGGGAACTCGAGCGTTTCCCAGACACGGCCCGGGAACTCGCGCTGGAGTCCGGACCGATGGCTGAGCAGCCGCCGCAGAGTCGCCGTCCCGTGCTCCGCCCCGGACAGGTGCGCGGCCAGAGGATCGTCGAGGTCGAGCGCGCCTGCGTCCCGCAACTGGAGGATTGCGGCAGCGGTGAACGTCTTGGTGATCGACCCGATCCGGTACTGCGTGTCCGGCGTGGCCTCGATCCGCTCCGGAATGCGCGCGAGGCCGCGAGCCTCCTGCCAGACGACCTCGCCGCGAGCGAAAGCGGCGGCGCTGATCGAGGGGATCCGCTGGTCGGCCTGCGCTTCCCGGACGAGCCGTGACAGCTCGGCGGCCGGCAGCTCAGGCGGCTGCAAGCGTCCCGAGCGCCGCTGGGATCGCCTCGGACGCCGCGGCGACGTCGTCGTCGGTGATGTCGAGGTGAAGCACCGCTCGCACGACCGTCGGATGCACAGTCGTCGAGACGAGCACCCCGTGCGCCTTCAGGCGCCCGATCGCACCGGCGCGATCCTCGCCGACGTCGATCTGGACGAAATTCGTCTCCACCTGGTCGAGGTCGACCCCGACTCCGGCCGCGTGCAGCACTTCGGCGAGCCGCTTCGCGCGCGCGTGGTCGTCGGCGATCCGCTCGACGTGGTGATCCAGTGCGTAGAGGGCGGCGGCAGCGACGATCCCGGCTTGCCGCATCGCGCCGCCGAAGTAGTGCTTGCCGCGACGGGCCGAGGCCATCAGCTCCGAGGAGCCCGCGATCACGGCGCCGAGCGGACAGCCGAGACCTTTCGAGAAGCAGAGGGTCACGGTGTCGAAGCCGCGGCCGATCCGCGCCGGCTCGACGCCGGCCCCCACCGCCGCGTTGACGAGCCGGGCGCCGTCGAGGTGCGCGTAGAGCTCGTGCTCGCGGCACGTTGCGACGATCGCGTCGACCTCTTCCAGGGGCCAGAAGCGGCCGCCTGCGCTGTTGTGCGTGTTCTCGATCGTCAGGATGCGCGTCGGCGCGACGTGGACGCTCGTGCGGTCCCGGATCTCCGCGACGACCTGATCCGGCGAGAAGCGCCCGTGCGTTCCCTCGAGCCCGATCGTGAGCAGGCCGGAGTGCGCAGCGGGCCCACCGAGCTCCGACAACATGATGTGCGCGTGCCGCTCGACGAGGAGCGCGTCGCCGGGCCGGCCGAGGATGTTGAGCGCGATCTGGTTCGCCATCGTCGCCGTCGGCAGGAAGACCGCCTCCTCCTGTCCGAGGAACTCGGCGCTACGACGCTCGAGCTCGTTGACGGTCGGGTCCTCCCGTTTCTGCTCGTCGCCGACGGCGGCGGACGCGATTGCGTCGCGCATCGCCTGCGTCGGCTGGGTGAGGGTGTCCGAGCGGAGGTCGATCACAGCCCAACGCTACCCTGGCGACCGTGGATCGCGCGCTGCTCGAACGGCGTCTCGCGGAACAGGGTGAGCCCCCGTATCGCGCCGGCCAGGTGTGGGGGTGGGCCGCTCGCGGCAGCTCTGGCTACTCGGAGATGACGAACCTCCCTTCCGCCCTGCGGGCCGAGCTCGCCTCGGCGGTCCCGTTCTCCACGCTCGAGCTCGCTCACGAGGCGAAGGCGAGCGACGGCACGGTCAAGGCGTTGTTCCGCACGCACGACGGCCATTCCGTCGAGGCCGTGCTGATGCGCTACCGGGACGGCCGGCGGTCGTTGTGCCTGTCTTCGCAGTCCGGCTGCCCGCTCACGTGCACGTTCTGCGCCACCGGACAGATGCGGTTCGGCCGGAATCTCACGACCTCGGAGATCCTCGACCAGGCACTCCACTTCCGGCGCCTCGAGACGGTCGACCACGCGGTGTTCATGGGCATGGGCGAGCCGATGCTCAACCTCGACCCGGTGCTCGAGGCCGCGCGCGCCCTTCCGGACGTCGGCATCACGTGGAGGCGGACGACAGTCTCGACTGTCGGTTGGCTGCCCGGGCTGCGGCGGTTCGTCGACGAGGTCGAGGAGCCGATCCGGCTCGCCCTCTCGCTGCATGCGCCCACCGACGACCTGCGGACGCAGCTGATGCCGGTCAACGCGCGCTACCCGCTCGCGGAGGTGCTCGCCGAATGCCGGCGCTACTTCGAGCTGCGTCGCCGCAGGGTCTTCGCCGAGTACGTGATGCTCGCGGGCGTCAACGACCGGGTCGAACAGGCCGATGCTCTCGCAGGCCAGCTCGACCCGAAGGTGTTCAAGGTCAACCTGATCCCGTACAACCCGACCGGAATGTTCGACGGCTCGTCGCGGAAGGCGATCGCCGCGTTCAAGGCCGTGCTCGACCGCGCCCGGCTGCCGGCAACCGTCCGCCTGACACGCGGCCGCGAGATCGCGGCCGCGTGCGGCCAGCTCGCAGCCTCCACCGGCTGACGCAGGAGGACGGCTATGTCCGACGAGCTGCCGGTACCGGAGGCGCTCGCCGATGTGACCCCGGAGTGGCTCACGGCCGCCTTGACGGAGGCGGCGGTCCTCCGAGGCGGACGCGTCGCCGCTGCTCACTCGGAGCAGATCGGTCAGCTGTATGGCTTCACCGGCGTGATCGGGCGAGTACGGCTCCGATACGAGGATTCGACGGTTGACGCGCCGCCGTCGTTGATCGCAAAGCTGCCGATGGCGCGAGTCGCCGCCTCCGGGTACCACGCCTTGCAGGAGCGGGACGCAGGTCGGAGACTGCGCTACTTCGAACGCTGCGCGCGCGAGGTTGCGTTCTACCAGAGGATCGGAGCAGCGTTTGCTCCCGACCACTACTACTCGGCCGTGGACGATGAAAGCCGGCGAGTCGTCCTGTTGCTCGAGGACGTGAGTGGTGGCCGCCAGGGGGATGTCCTGCGCGGCTGCTCGGTCGACGACGCCGCGAGGATGATCGACGCGTTGGCGCCGTTCCACGCGTTGTGGTGGGGCGAACCGGCCGGCACGCGTGGATTTCCGGCCTGGGACGACGACCCGAGAACGCGGCAGAAACGGTACGCAGCACGGATCGACAGCGTCCTCGCGACTCCCGGGCCGCAGGACGTCCTGAGGATCCTCGACCGGCTTCGCTCACGGCTCGGCGCGGTCACCGAGATGCTGAACCTGCGTGGCCAAACGCTCATCCACGGCGACCTTCACCTCGACAACGTGGTCTTCGCCGGCGACCGAGGCGGCCGCCCGTTCACCGCCCTCGACTGGCAGACGGCGTCCGTCGGCCCGCCGGCCTGGGATCTTGCTCTGTTCCTGACGGGATCGCTGAGTGTCGACGACCGGCGTGCGGCCGAGGACGAGCTGCTCGGTCATTACGTGAAGCTCCTCGCGACGCGCGGCGTTCGCGGCTATGGGGCAAGCGACCTTCGGCTGGAGTACAGGCTCGCGCTGCTCGTCCTCCTTGCGGGGACCGCGTTCTGGCTCGCTTCGGTCGACCCCGCGGAGGCCAACAGCCGCGAGCGCGCTCTCGGGGATGCAGCGCTCGCGACCGACGGCCGGCTCGTGTCGGCGATCCGAGACCACGAGCTCGAAGCCCTGCTCGACGAGGTGGCCTGAGCCGGGCTCTTCTAGCTCGCCGCGCGCAGCGCGGGCGTGCAGGAGGAGCGGCCGCGCTTCTCGAGGTACTGCTGGTGGTAGTCCTCCGCCTCGTAGAAGGTCTCCGCCGGCTCGACCTGCGTCACGATCGGCGCCGACCAGCGAGCCTGCTCGGCGGCCTTCGACCGGAGCGCGGTCTCCTGCTGCTCGGCGTCCTGGAAGAAGATCACCGAGCGGTACTGATCGCCGATGTCCCAGCCCTGCCGGTTCAGCTGCGTCGGATCGTGCTTGCCCCAGAAGACGTCCAGAAGCTGCTCGTACGTGACCTTGTCGGGGTCATAGGTGACCTCGACGACCTCGGCGTGCCCGGTCGTGTGCGAGCACACGTCCTCGTATGTCGGGTTGTCGAGCTTGCCGCCGCTGTAGCCCACCCGCGTCCGGGTCACGCCGTCGAGCTGCCTGAACGCCGCCTCGACGCCCCAGAAGCAGCCGGCGCCGAACGTTGCCTTCTTCTCCACTACTCCTCCTCCAGTTCCAGTGACACCGAGTTGATGCAGTACCGCAGGCCGGTCGGCGCGGGGCCGTCCGGAAACACGTGGCCGAGATGGCCGCCGCAACTCGAGCACATGACCTCGGTTCGAACCACTCCGTAGGTGGTGTCTGTCTCCTCGTCGACCGCCTCCGTGTTCGCGGGGCTCGAGAACGCGGGCCAGCCACAGCCCGAGTCGTACTTCGCCTCGGAGCTGAAGAGCTCGGCGCCGCAGCCCGCGCAGCGATAGGTGCCCGGCTCGAAGGTGTGGTCGTACTCCCCCGAGAACGGAGCCTCGGTGCCCTTCTCGCGTAGGACGCGGTACCGCTCGGGGTCGAGCTCGGCCCGCCACTCACGTTCGGTCTTCTCGACTTTCGGCACTTTCCTCCTCTTTCGATTCCTCCCTACAGTCTTGCGAACCAGCGTCGCATTACGCGTTCGAGGGATAGACATAGGCCTCCCAAGGGCCGATCCTGCGGTGGAGAGGAGGAAGCCAAGTGAAGCAAGCCGTCGTGCTCATGCGGTTTCTGCGGCATGACCCCGTGGGTCAGCGTCTCGGCGTGGGCGTTCTCGTCCTCATGTGGCTCGCCGTCGCCTGGACGAGCCTCGGCGTCCTCGCGGCCGTCGTGGCCCTACTCGGAGTCTGCGAGCTCATCCGTCGGAAGCGGGAGAACGTGGTCGTCGTCGCCGACGACCTCGAGGACCTCTACTAAGTGGATTTCGAGCGAAAGCGATGCTTTCGCTCGAATCTCCGCGCTCAAGTCCGTCCGACACGGATCCGACTATTTACTCGTGGGGCAACGCCAGTATCCGCGCTGCGTCGGGCGCGAAGGCAAGCCGCGTCTTCGCGCACTCGAGGACGTGATCGCCTTGCCGCGGCGCAGCCCGCTCATGCCCGAGCTCGAGCGGGCACTCGCCGCTGCATCGCGTCTCCACGGCCTCCGCTCGGATCTCGAGCCCGTGCCCGTGCGTTCGACTGCGACGACGAGCGAGGCCGGCGCGTATCGCTTCCGAAAGCGAGACCCGATCGACGTGCGCGTGTCGCGCCTCGGCGGGCGCGCGGCACTCGGGTTCCTGCACGAGCTCGGACATCTGCTCGACCATCAGAGCTACTACAGCCGGAAGTCACGGTCGTGGGCATCCGAGGTTCACCCGGCGTTCGCCCTGTGGCGCGACGTCGCAACGTCGCTCGAGAAGCGCTCGTTGCCGGGAGGCCACGGACGCCAGCGGTACTTCCAGTCGGTACACGAGGTCTGGGCGCGGTGCTACGCGCAGACAGTCCTGCTTCGGTCGGAGGACGCGAGCCTCCAACGTAGGCTCGAGAGGCTCCAGGCCGAAGACGACCCGCATCTGTGGCCGGCCGGGCAGTTCGAGGTCGTCGCCCTCGAGGTCGAGCGCGTCTTCGAGCGACTCGGCCTGACGCAGCTGTCGCTGCCGCTCGCAGCCTGACGATCTCGGGTTAGCTCTCGCCGGGAACCGGGACGGCGGACTTCGTGTCGAAGGAGTGCTTCACGATCGCCTGTTTCGCCGCGCGAACCTCGTCCAGCCGTTGCACGGGACGACCATGCGGCGCGGAGTGGATCGTCTCCGGATCCGTCTCCGCCTCTCGCACGATCGCGAGCATCGCGTCAGCGAAGGCGTCGAGCGTCTCCCTGGCCTCCGTCTCGGTCGGCTCGATCATCAGCGCTTCGGGAACGACGAGCGGAAAGTAGATCGTCGGCGGATGAAAGCCGTAGTCCATCAGCCGCTTGGCGACGTCCAGCGCGGTGATCCCGTGCTCGCGCTTGAGCCTGCGCGCGCTGAGGACGAACTCGTGCATGCAGAGGCGGTCGTACGGGAGTTCGTAGACGTCCTTCAGCCGCGCGAGCAGGTAGTTGGCGTTCAGGACGGCGGCCTCAGACATCTCCCGCAGGCGAGGCCCGTAGGACCTGATGAAGGCATACGAGCGCACGAAGACACCGAACGGGCCGGTGTAGCCACGCACCTTTCCGATCGACTTCGGCCGCTCGTAGTCGAGCCGGAACCGCTCGCCGTCCCTGACGACGGCCGGCACCGGGAGGAACGGCTCGAGCATGTCACGGACGACGATCGGGCCGCCGCCGGGACCCCCGCCCCCATGCGGCTGCGAGAACGTCTTGTGCAGGTTGATGTGCACGATGTCGAAGCCCATGTCGCCCGGGCGTGAGATGCCGCAGACGGCGTTCAGGTTGGCGCCGTCGTAGTAGAGGAGCGCGCCCGCGCCGTGAAAGATCTCGGCGATCTCCTCGATGTGCTCGTCGAAGAGCCCGAGCGTCGACGGGTTCGTGAGCATGAGCCCGGCCGTGCGCTCGTCGACCAGCTCCCGCAGGTGCGCGACGTCGACGTTGCCGCGCTCGTCGGTCCTGGCCTTGGCGAGCTTGTAGCCCGACATGGTGACGCTGGCCGGGTTCGTCCCGTGCGCGGTGTCGGCGGTGATGATGGTGTCGCGCTGGTCGCCCTCGCCCCGATCCGCGAAATAAGCGCGGATCAGCATCAGCCCCGTGAGCTCGCCCTGCGATCCGGCCGCCGGCTGGAGCGAGCAGGCGTGAAGCCCGCACACCTCGATCAGGATCTCCTGCAGCCGCCACATCAGCTCCAGCGCGCCCTGGATCTCGTCCTCCTCCTGGTAGGGGTGGAGGTCGCGGAAGCCCGGGAGCATCACGAGGCGCTCGTTGACGCGCGGGTTGTATTTCATCGTGCAAGAGCCGAGTGGGTAGAAGCCCGTGTCGATCCCGAAGTTGCGCGTCGACAGCTCGGTGAAGTGCCTCAGCACCTCCGGCTCCGCGAGCTCGGGCAGGCGGGGAGCCTCCCTGCGACGCAATTCCTCCGGAACCTCGACGCGCGGGAGGTCGTAGTGGGGCAGCTCCCCGCCACGTCGGCCTTCGCGCGACTTCTCGAAGATGAGCTTCATCGGGTCAGCGCCTCGACGAGCCGATCAACGTCCTCCGGCCTCCGCCGTTCCGTGAGCGCGACCAGCACGGCGTCGTCGAGACCTTCGTAATCTCGGCCGAGCGGATAACCCGGGTGCACTCCGTGCGCCCGCGCCTGGCGGATCGCCTCCTTCGCAGGTCGTCCGGTGCGCACGGCAAACTCCTTGAACGTTGCCCGGTCGGAGAACACGAGCTCGAGCCCCGCATCGACCAGCCTGCGCTTCGCATGCTCGGCGAGGCTCATGCAGGTCTCCCCCAGCTCGCGCAGGCCCTGCGGCCCGAGCCACGAGAGGTACACGAGCCCGCCGAGGGCGAGAAGCGTCTGGTTCGTCGTGATGTTCGACGTGGCCTTCTCACGGCGGATGTGCTGCTCACGGGTCTGCAAGGTCAGGACATAGCCGCGTTCACCGGCGGCGTCGACAGTCTCCCCCACGATCCGACCGGGCATCCGCCGGGTGAACTCGGTCTTGGCGGCCAGGAACCCGTAGTGCGGGCCTGCGAACGACTGGTAGTTACCGGCACCCTGGCCTTCGCCGATGGCGATGCCGCAGCCGTACGACCCGGGAGCCTCCAGCACGCCGAGCGAGATCGGGTCCACGTGCGCGACGGCGATCGCTTCCGCCTCGTTCGCCACGGTCGCCAGATCCGGAGCCGGCTCGAGGCAGCCGAAGAAGTTCGGCTGCTGGAAGATGACGCAAGCGGCATCAGCCACGGCTTTCTGGAGCTCGTCGGGATCCGTCGTCCCGCCACGGTGCGCGACCTCGACGACCTGGAGCCCGAACCCGGGCGCATACGTCTTCACGACCTGACGAACCTGCGGGTTCGTGGCCTCGGTGATCACGACCTTCGTGCGGCCGGTCGCGTGCTTGGCGATGAAGCAGGCGTCGGCCGCGACGGTCGTGCCGTCGTAGCCGGACGCGTTCGAGACGTCCATGCCAGTGAGCTCGCAGATCACGGTCTGGTATTCGAAGATCGCCTGCAGGACACCCTGGCTCAGCTCCGGCTGATACGGGGTGTACGCCGTCAGGAACTCGCCGCGCTGAAGCACCGCGTCGACGATCGCCGGGACGTAGTGGTCGTAGATCCCCGCCCCGAGGAACGAGAGCTCCCGGCTCGTGTCGGTGTTCCGGGCCGCGAGCTCCTCGAGGTGACGTGTGAGCTCTTGCTCGCCGAGCGGCGGCTCGAGCGCGAGCGCCCTGTCGAAGCGGACGCCGGGAGGGACGTCCCGGAAGAGCTCCTCCACCGAGGAGACTCCGATCGCCGCGAGCATCGTCTCGCGGTCCGCGTCTGTCAGTGAGAGATAGCCCAACTCAGGATTCTGCGACGACCTGCTTGTACGCGTCGACGTCCAGCAGCGCGTCCGCCTGCGCGGGATCGCTGAGGCGAATGCGCACCAGCCAGCCCTCGCCGTAGGGATCGGCGTTCACGGTCTCCGGCTCCTCGACGACCTTCTGGTTCACCTCGATCACCTCGCCGGAGAGCGGCGCGATCAGGTCCGAGACCGCCTTCACCGACTCGATCTCCCCGTAGGGCGAGTCCTTCGCCACGGAGTCACCCTCCTTCGGAGCCTCGTAGTGCACGAGCTCCCCGAGCGAGTCCTGCGCGAACCAGGTGATCCCCAGCACGGCCTCGTCGCCCTCGATGCGCGCCCAGTCGTGTTCTGTGTGGTACTTGAGGTCCTCTGGATAGGTCTCGGTGGCGGCCATCTTCGCCTACTCCTCTCGCTCGTAGATCGGTCGCTTGACGACGTGCCCGCGCCGCTCGCGCCCCCGGACGTCGATCGTCAGGCCGGTCCCGATGGTGGACGCGTTCGCCGGCACGTAGCCGAGCCCGATGCCGCGGTCGAGCATGGGCGAGTGCGTTCCGGAGGTCACTTCTCCTCCGCCCGCGATCGCCATCCCCTGGCGCGGCACCGCCTTGTCGTCCATGACGAAGGGGACGAGCCTCCTCTCCGGCCCGCTGCCCTTGATCTCCCGGAGCCTCCCGGCGCCGGTGAAGTCCTTGTCGAGCGCGCAGCACCAGGCGAGCCCGGCCGAGATCGCATCGGTGTCCCCGGTGATGTCGTTTCCGTGCAGCGGGAAGCACGCCTCGAGCCGCAGCGTGTCGCGGGCGCCGAGCCCGCAGGGCACGGCGCCGCGCTCGAGCACCCGGTCCCACAGCGCGCCGGCGTCCTCGGCCATGACGAGCAGCTCGCAGCCTTTCTCGCCGGTGTAGCCCGTGCGGTTCGCCATGCACTCGATGCCGTCGATCTCCGCCTCCGCGAACGTGAACGGCTTCGCCTCCGGCAGGCCGAGCCGCTCGATCGCCCGCGGTCCCTGGACGGCGAGGAGCGCGTACTCGTCGGAGACGTCGCGCACGTCCGACCCCGGTAGCTCCCGGCTCTTCAGCCAGCGGAAGTCCGGCTCGCGGTTCGCGGCATTCACGATCAACAGGTAACGGAAGTCGCCGAGGCGATAGACGATCAGGTCGTCGAGGATCCCGCCGCGGTCGTTCGTCAGGAGCGTGTACTGGGCCTGCCCCGGCCCGATCTTCTCGAGGTCGTTGGAGAGCGCGGACTGGAGCAGCTCGGTGGCGCGCGGGCCCTCGACCTCGAACTCGCCCATGTGCGAGACGTCGAACACACCGCAGTCGGCTCGAACCGCCTTGTGCTCGGGGATCACCCCCTCGTACTGGACGGGCATGTCCCAGCCGGCGAACGGCACCATGCGTGCGCCGAGGGCGACGTGTCGATCGTGGAGCGGCGTGAGCTGCAGCGTCCGGGCCATGCCCCGACGATGCTAACCAGCGCCGAACGGCGCGGCGGCGGCTCGGTCAGTCGTCGCGCAGGAACGAGGGCACGTCGAGGGTGTCCGGCGAGACCTCGAACTCCTCGCTCGCGGCAAGGGCGGGCAGCGGTGCCTCGTGCTCCGTCTTGTCGCGCCGGCGGCGCCGGCCGGCCTTGCCCCCGAAGCCCGTCGCGATCACGGTGACCTTGACCTCTTCTCCCATCGCATCGTCGATGACTGCGCCGAAGATGACGTTCGCGTTCTGGTCTGCTGCGCCCGTCACGACCTCCGCGGCCTCGTTGACTTCGAAGAGCCCGATCGCGGAGCCCCCGGTGACGTTGAGCAGGATCCCGGTCGCCCCTTCGATCGAGGCCTCGAGCAGCGGGGACGAGACCGCGGTCCGCGCAGCCTCAGCGGCCCGATTCTCTCCGGACGCGCTGCCGATTCCCATCAGCGCCGAGCCGGCGTCACGCATGATCGTCCGGACGTCGGCGAAATCGAGGTTGACCAGCCCCGGCTCGGTGATCAGGTCGGTGATCCCCTGGACGCCCTGGCGGAGGATGTCGTCCGCCATCCGGAAAGCATCCACGACCGATGTCTGCCGCTCGACGACCTGTAACAAGCGGTCGTTCTCGATGACGATCAGCGTGTCGACGCGATCGCGGAGCTGGTCGATGCCCTTCTCGGCCTGGTCCGCGCGCTTCCGGCCCTCGAAGGCGAAGGGACGGGTGACCACGCCGACCGTCAGCGCACCGAGCTCTTGCCCGAGCTCGGCGACGATGGGCGCTCCGCCGGTGCCGGTGCCGCCTCCCTCTCCGGCCGTGATGAAGATCATGTCTGCGCCCTTGAGCGCGTCCTTCAGGTCGTCGCGGCTCTCCTGGGCCGCCGTGAGGCCGACCGCGGGATCGGCGCCGGCGCCTAGGCCTCGGGTCGAGTCCGCGCCGACCTGGATCTTCACGTCGGCGTCCGTCATCAAGAGCGCCTGCGCGTCGGTGTTGACCGCGATGAACTCGACGCCGGAGAGCCCGGCGTCGACCATGCGGTTGACGGCGTTCGTGCCGCCTCCGCCGATGCCGATCACCTTGATGACGGCGAGATAGTTACCGGTCTGGTTCATGTCGATTCGACGTGCTCGACCTCAAGCTGGAGTAAAGCGTTGGGGCGGTCGAGCCCTCTCTGCGCAGCAGGGTACGCTGCACATCCCTCGGTGTCAACGCAGGCGACCATCAAGCTCAACCTGAGACTTGAGGGTTGCGTCCCGCGACAGGGCGCTCGGGAACGGTCACGTCGAGATAGGTCGGTCCGCCCTGCGACACCGGCGCGAAGGTCGGGAGGAGGCCGCGGACGATCCCGATCTTCAAGGGAAGGTCGAGCGGAGCGCCGAGCAGCACCTCCAACCCACCCCGCAACCCGAGCGTGATCTGGCCCTGAAGCGCGCGGACAAACGAGATCCTTTTCGTGAAACCGCTGCCCACGAAGGTCGAGAGCGACCGGGCTGCGAGGCCGCCGGGGTCGTTTCCGAGCAGGGATCCCACCGTGATGTCGGTCTGCTGAGGCAGCCAGATGCGGGGCAGCGAACGATGCGTTCCGCGCGCGACCGGAGCGATCACGCGCCCACGTGCCGAGACGAGCCACGAGCCTCCCCCCCGCCGAAGGACGGCGACGGGGATCTCGGGCTGAACACGGATGGTCAGCGTGTGCGGGAACGCGCGGTCGACGACCGCGCTCCGCACTGTCGACAGCCCGCCGACCCGATGCTCGACCGAGGCCCCGTCGACCCCGACGAGGCTCCTCCCCTGGTATGCGCGGAGCAGTGTCTCGACCTGGGAGGCAACCGCCGGCGACGCCCCACGCACATCGATGCGCTCCACCGCGAACATCGACGTCCCGCGGGCAAGCGCGTACATTCCCGCGACGGCGGCGATCAGGCCGAGTCCCACCACGATCGAACGACCGGACGGGAGAAACCGCGCGAGGTCCGCACGCGGACGGGCGCGCCTCCTCGTATGCAGCTGCAGAGCCTGCTCGGCCACACGGCTGACTTCGCCGCGCGGCCCGCCGGTCCTACCCGCCGAGCGGCGGCAGCTCGAGCGGCCCCAGAAAGACGACCTCGTGCTCGAGCTCGACGCCGTACTTCTCCGAGGCGCGTCGACGCGCCTCGGCCATCAGCGCAACCGCATCAGCGGACCGGGCGCCGTCGGCGTTCTCGATGAAGTTCGCGTGCCGAGGGGAGATCTGGGCGCCCCCGATTCGGTATCCCTTGAGCCCGCAGGCCTCGAGCATCCGCCCCGCGGTGAGCTCGTGGTCGGGATTCTTGAAGACGCTGCCGTACGTTCGCTTGTTCGTGGGCTGCGCGGCCTTCCGGCTGGCCTGAAGCTCGCTGATCCTCGCTTTGATCTCGTCGACCGGCCGCGGGGTGAGGCGGAACTCGACGCGCGCCACCACCTGATCGTGTCGGAGAGCGGACCGCCTGTACCTCAGCCCGAGCTCCGCGGGGGTCCGCCAGTGAGCGCCGTCGCCGTCGACGACGAGCGCCCGCGCAAGGATCCCCGCCCAGTCCCCGCCGTAAGCGCCGGCGTTCATCCAGACTCCCCCGCCAGTCGTCCCCGGAATCGCGCAGGCGAACTCGAAGCCGCCGAGGCCCGCCGCCCGGGCGCGGTGCAGGCACACCGCGTTCGTCGCCCCGGCGCCCGCCACCAGGAGTTCGCCTTGCACCTCTGCCTCCGCAAGCTCCCCGCCGAGCTTGAGGACGAGCCCGTCGAAGCCCTCGTCGGCGACGAGCAGGTTCGACCCGAGACCGACGGTCGCAACGTGGAGGTGCTCCTCCGCCGCGAATGCGAGAGCCTCCTCGAGCTCGGCGAGACTGCCCGGCCGGGCGAGTACGCGCGCGGGGCCACCCGTGCCGAGGGTCGTGAACCGCGACAGGAGGATGTCGTGCTCGATCTTCACCGCCCCTCCTCCAACAGCATCGCCGCCCCCCTGTCCACGTCTCCCGCACCGATCGTGATGACCCGGTCACCTTCGCGTAGGACGCTCGACAGATAGCCGACGCCGTCCTCCACAGACGGGGTCCACGCGAGCGTCATCCCGGGTCGAAGCTCGGCGAGCCGGTCGACCACGAGCTTGCCCGTGACGCCTGCGACCGGCTGCTCGCGCGCGCCGTAGACGTCCGTGACCGCGACGACATCGGCGAGTGCGAGTGCCTCCGCCAGTCCGCGCGCGAGATGGCGCGTCCGTGAATAGAGGTGCGGCTGGAAAAGGACGAGCAGGCGGCCATGGTCGCGAAGCGCCCGCAGCGTCGCCGTGATCTCGGCCGGATGGTGGGCGTAGTCGTCGTACACGTCGGCTCCGCGGACCGTCCCCCGGTGCTCGAGCCGCCGCGCAGCGCCCGTGAAGTCCGCGAGCATCGGCTCGGCCTCTGCCCGGGAGACGCCCGCGAGCTCGAGCGCGGCGAGCGCGCAGGCCGCGTTCCGGCGATTGTGCTCACCGGCGATGGAGAGCTTCCCGTCATAGGGCGCGAGCTCGTCGCCGAGAACGTGCAGCGGAATCTCCGCGAGCCAGGCGCCGAAGAGCTCCTCCACCTCCGCGCGCGAGCCGAAGGTCGCATGGTGGTCGTGGTCGACGTTCGTCACGACGGCGATCCTCGGCCGGAGGAAAGCGATCGTCCGGTCGGACTCGTCGCCCTCGACGACGAGCCAGCCCACCCCGGTGCCCGCGTTGCCGCCGAGCTGAGGGATCTCGGCGCCGATCAGCCAGGCAGGATCGCGGCCAAGCCGGAGGAGGCAGAACGCGACCATGGCCGTGGTCGTCGTCTTCCCGTGCGCGCCCGAGATGACGATCGCGTCGCGGAGCGAGACGAGCTCTGCGAGGAGCTCGGCCCTGCTCTTGCCCGGGACGCGTCCGGCAAAGGCGGTCGAGACGAACGCCTCCCACCCATCGGGCACCGCGGGAGGCTCTTCCGAGATCTCGACGTCGACTCCCTCGAGGTGGTCGAGGTAGGGAGTGCGCACACGGTCCCACCCGCGCACCTCGGCGCCCCACGCGCGCGCCAGCGTCGCGTACGCGCTCATCCCGGCGCCGCCGATCCCGGCGATCCAGAGCCGGCGGCCCTCAAGAGGCGAGGTCAATGAGCTCCTCGGCGATCTCATCGGCCGCGCCGGGCCGGGCGAGCGCGCGCATTGCGCGCGACATCTCGGCAAGCCGTGCGGAATCGTCGAGGAGCGAGCGGAGCAACTCGGGTGCGCGTCCCACTTCGGCCTCGGTCACGACAATCGCGCCGCCGCCGTGCTCGAAGTAGCGCGCGTTCTTCGTCTGGTGATCGCCGGTGGCGAACTCGCCCGGGACGAGCACCGCCGGCTTCCCGGCTGCCGCGAGCTCCCAAACAGAGCCTCCCGCGCGTGCGAGCGCGAGGTCGCAGGCACCGAGCGCGGCGCCGAACTCCTCCGTGAACGCGAACAACCGGTAGTCGGGGCGGCTGACCTTCTCCTTCAGCTCGTCGTAGTCGCGCGTGCCGCAGAGGTGCAGGACGGCGGGGCCTGCCGCACCGAAGGACTCGATCGCAAGGTCGTTCAGCACGCGGGCGCCGAGCGAGCCGCCGAAGACGAGGAGGACAGGGCCTTCACGCGGCAGGCCGAACAGGCTCCGGCCCTCGGCCTTCGGCAGCGGCTGCGACCGGGCGGGGATCGGCCTCCCTGTCACGCGATACTTGGGCTCGCCGCGGCCGTCGATCGCGAAGGAGAGGAAGACGCGCCGCGCAAACGGCACCGCCAGGCGGTTCGCCAGACCGAGATGCGCGTCGGCTTCCATCAGCGCCGTCGGGATCCGCCGCCGTGCGGCGGCGTAGACCATCGGGCCGGCGACGTACCCGCCCCCGCCGAGGACGACGTCCGGACGGCGCGCGTCGAGGATGCGGCGGCATGCGTGCGGAGCCCGGGCCGCCCGGATCACCGCGCGGAGAAGGGCCGGCGAGGGACGACGAGGCAAGCCGGAGATGTCGAAGGTGTCGAGCTCGTAGCCGGCTTCAGGAACGAGCCGCGCCTCGATGCGATCGGGCGACCCGGCGAACGTCACCTGCACGCCCCGCCGTTGCAGGGCCTCGGCCACCGCGAGCGACGGCGCCACGTGGCCGACGGTCCCCCCGGCCGCGATCAGGCACCGCAGCTTTTGCTCGCGCTCCATGACTCCCGGCGATGTTAAGGAGGATGCCGACGCTGAGGAGCGCGATGACGAGGCTCGACCCGCCGTAGGAGATGAAGGGCAGCGGGATTCCCGTCAGCGGAGCGAGCCCGAGGACGGCGGCGAGGTTGATCACGGCCTGGCCGCAGACAAGCCCGACGAGCCCGGCCGCGAGGCGCTTGCCGAACGGATCGGTGCAGCTGTGCGCGAGCTTCAAGCCCGCGTAGCCGAAGGCCGCGAACGCAGCCACCACCGCCGTGACGCCGAGCAGCCCGAGCTCCTCGCCGATGACGGCCATGATCATGTCCGTGTGCGCCTCGGGCAGGTAATTGACCTTCTGCACGCCGTGGCCGAGACCGACGCCGAACACGCCGCCCGAGCCGAGGCCGATCAGCGCCTGAACGGTCTGAAAGCCGGCCCCGTGCGGATCCTTCCAGGGGTCGAGGAAGCTGAAGACGCGCGCTCGCCGGTAGGGCTCGAACCAGATCGCGAGCAGGCCGAATGCTGTGAGTATCCCCGTGCCGGCCGCCAGCGTCGGCATCGGCGTGCCGGAGACGAGCAGCACGGCAAGCAGGACGACCACGAGCGAGATCGCGGTGCCGAGATCGGGCTCGGCGAGGATCAGAAGGCAGAAGACGCCGAGCAGGATGCCGGCGGGACGCCAGAGCTCCTTGAGCGTCCGCGGCGCCGGGCGTTTGCAGAGGTAGGCCGCCGCCCAGACCGCAAGCGCGAGCTTCGCGAGCTCGGAGGGCTGGAAGGTCGCCGGCCCGAGCTCGATCCAGCGGCGGGCGCCGTTGATGCGAGAGCCGATCGCGAGGACGGCGAGGCATCCGCCGAGCGCGACGAGCACGAGGCCCGGCGCGAGCTGCCGCAGGCGCCGGTAGTCGAACCGCGCCGCCGCGATCATCAACCCGATTCCGATCAGCGCGTAGATGCCTTGCTTCTTGAGGTACGACATCGGGTCCGTGCGCGCGAGAGCGGCGGGCGCGGAAGTCGCGCTGTAGACCATCACCAGCCCGAACGCGACCAGTCCGAGCGTGATGAGCACGAGCAGATGTGACTCGATCTGGCCTCTTTTCACCAGAGATCCTTCACGAGCCGGCGAAAGGTCTCGCCTCGCTCCTCGTAGTCGCTGAACTGGTCGAAGCTCGCACAGGCGGGCGACAGCAGGACGACGTCACCGGGCTCCGCGTCACCGGCTGCCGCTCCGACGGCGGTCGCGAGGTCGTCCGAACGCCTGTAAGTCCGGCCCGCGCGGCCCAGGGCGGCAGCGAGGCTCTCCGTTGCCTCCCCGATCAGGTCGATCGAGCGGACCGTCGGCGGCAGGCCCTCCGCGAGCTCGTCGAACGACTCTCCCTTGAGCGACCCGCCGAGGATCAGCCTGAGCACCGTGCCCGGGTAGGCGGCGATCCCTCGACGCGCGGCCGCCGCATTGGTCGCCTTCGAGTCGTTGATGTATCTCACTCCGTCGATCTCCGCGACCAGCTCGAGCCTGTGCGGGACGCCCGGGAACGTCCTCAGCGCGTCCGCGATCGCGTTATCCCCGATGCCCGCCGCGCGAGCCGCGGCGGCCGCGGCGGCCGCGTTCTCGCGGTTGTGCTCGCCCGGGATGAGCGGCTCGGCAGGGAGCCGGTCGCCCCCCGAGAACTCGACCCGCCGCGCCCCGCCCGGGATCGAGTCGAAGCCGTGTGGGACGACCGCGGTGTCCGCCTCAGTCTGGTTCTCGAAGATCCGAAGCTTCGCGGCGCGGTAGGACTCGAACGTGCCGTGACGGTCGAGGTGATCCGGCTCGAGGTTGAGCAGGACTGCGATGCGCGGGCGAAAGCGGTGCACGTCCTCGAGCTGGAAACTCGACAGCTCGCAGACGACCCACGCGTCCTCGGCCAGCTCGCCGTCGAGACCGGTGAGCGGCCGTCCGACGTTGCCGGCGACGGCAACCGGCTCTCCGCCCGCGCGGAAGATCGCCCCGAGCAGCTCGCTCGTCGTCGTCTTACCGTTCGTTCCGGTGACCCCGACGATCGGGTTCCGGAGGAGCCGGAATCCGAGCTCGACCTCGCTCCACACCGGGATGCCGCGTGCGCGCGCAGCGGCCGGCAGAGGCGCAGCCTCGGACACCCCCGGGCTCTTGATCAGCAGCTCGACGTCGTGAAGCAACCGTTCCTCCTCTGTCCCCAGGTGCACTTCGACGCCCGCGGACACAAGCCTCCCGGCCGCCAGGCCGGGATCGCGGTCGACGCCGACCACGGGGACGCCGCGGCGTGCCAGCGCGAGGGCGGCGGCCTCGCCCGACCGGGCGAGCCCGACGACGAGCGCGCGACGAGGAAGCCTCACGGCTTCGTAGCCGTCAGGAAGACGTGCGGGAACCGCACAGGCACCGTCCGGCCGCGCACGAATTCCGCGATGCGCTCGACGTCCACCGCTTCGAAGTGGTCCCGCAACCGCTCGCGCAACGTCGGCCGGCCGGGGGCGCCGACCTGATTGAGGTAGCGCTCTCCGGCGACGTCCCGCTCGTCAGCGCCGAGCTCGAGCCCGACGTCGCCGAAGCCGGCCTCCGTGAAGAAGTGCTCGAGGTCGCGCTCGTCGAAGTTGATCATCGGATCGTCCGGGGTCTCGTAGAACGCTTCATTCCACGCGCGCACGCGATCACCTAGCTCACCGAGCGGCGAAAAGTCGAGGGCGTCCGTCAACCGGAGATTCGCGCTGTTGATCGGCTCGAACAACGAGGCGCGGCCGCCGGGCCGGAGCACACGAAACAGCTCGCGCGCCGCCTCCTCCTTGTCGACGACGTAGATCAGAACCGAGCGCGTCAGCACGGCGTCCAAGGAGTTGTCCGGAAGCGGCAGGACTTCGGCGCCCCCCACGAGGTAGGAGATGTTGGCTGCGAGGGCGTGCCGGCGCAGCTCCTCGAGAGCATCGACCGAGATGTCGATCGCGAGCACGTCGCCGTCAGGGCCGACGCGCTCGACCGCACCGAGGGTGAGAAGGCCGGTTCCGGCGCCGATGTCGGCGACCGTGTCGCCGGACACGATCCGGGCACCGTCGAGGACGTGGTCCCGCTTGCGACCGAGCTCGGCGAGCGCCTCCTTGATCTCGTCGTCCGACCAGCCGGCGAAGCGCGTCCGGACGAGCCATTCGGCCCAGTGGTCGAGCTGCCCGCTCAGCGTCGGAAGTACGTGAAGTCGTAGTAGAAGAGCGCGAAGCCAACGGCGCAGAGAAACGCGGTGACGATCCAAAACCGCACCATGATCTTCGTCTCGGACCAGGCCTTCATCTCGAAGTGATGGTGGATCGGCGTCATCAGGAAGACACGGCGCCCGTAGTACTTGAAGGAGATCACCTGCACGATCACCGAGAGCGCCTCGATGGCGAAGATGCCGCCGATCAGGAGGAGCAGGATGATCGTCTGGGTGAAGATCGCCAGGGCGGCAAGCGCACCTCCGATCGCCATCGCGCCGGTGTCGCCCATGATCACCTCGGCGGGGAACGCGTTGTACCAGAGGAACCCGATGGTGGCACCGATGAGGGCAGCGCCGACGATCGCAAGGTCGAGCCGGCTGTCGAAGCGGCCCCCGGGATTGCCGGACCGGATGTACGTGACGACCGCGATCGCGGTGAAGGTGATGAGCGCGATGATCCCCGTGCCGGCCGCGAGCCCGTCGAGCCCATCCGTGAGGTTGACCCCGTTCGCGGTGCCCGCGATGACCAGGAACAGGAGCACGTACCAGCCCCACCCCAGCTGCAGGTTCCAGTGCACGACCGGGACGAAGACGCTCGTCGGCAGGTGCTGATGGCTAGCAGCGAAGCCGACGCCGACCGTGATCAGCGCGAGCAGCAACATCTTCCAGCGTCCGCGAAGGCCGAGCGAGCGGCGGTTGGTGAGCTTGATGAAGTCGTCGAGGAAGCCGATCGCGCCGCAGCCGAGCGTGACGAAGAGGACGCTGAGGGCGGGAACCTTGTACTTCGAGACCGCGAGGAATGCGACCGTGGCGACGACGACGATGAGCAGGCCGCCCATAGTCGGCGTTCCCTGCTTGACGCGATGCGCGGCCGGCCCCTCTTCGCGGATGTGCTGGCCGAACTCGTTCCGGCGCAGGAACTCGATGAATTTCGGACCGGCGACGATCGACGCGACCATCGCGATCACCCCCGCAGCCAGGACGCGGATCACGGGCGGACGGGCACTCGGGTGAGGGCCGCAGCCACCGCCTCCAGCCCGACAGCCCGGGACGCCTTCACGAGCACGGCGTCGCCGGGGCGGACGACGTCCTCCACTTCGCGCAGGGCCTCGTGGACATTGGGCACCCACCGGCCGGGCACACCCGAGTCGAGGTAGCCGCGCGCGAGCTCTCCCACGGCGAGCACCTCGTCGACACCGAGGTCGGCTGCGGCGCTGCCGACCTCGCGGTGATAGCCGGGCCCCGTGCGCCCGAGCTCGGCCATGTCACCGAGGATCGCGACCCGGCGCCGCTCCCCTGCGCGCTCCGCGAGGTACTCGAGAGCCGCGCGCATCGAGACCGGATTCGCGTTGTAGGCGTCGTTGATCAGCAGGCCGCCGCCCGGCAACTCGGCCTCCTCGCCGCGCCAGCGTGCGAAGGCGACGTCCACCGACGAGGGACGCGCGAGGCCGAGAGCGTCGAGCGCAGCGAGCGCAGCGGCCGCGTTCTCCGCCTGGTGACGCGCGGTGAAGTTGAAGCTGACGCCGTCGACGACCGTGCGGCCGTTCGCCCTCTCCACCTCGGGCGTGCCGAGCCGGACGATCTCGACGTCCGTCCGTCCGACGGAGAAGTCGTCGGGCACGATGGCCGTGCCACCGGGGGGAAGGGCCGCGATCAACTCTCCCTTGGCCCGCTGTACGCCTTCGATCGAGTCGACGAGCTCGAGGTGAACCGGCCCCACATTCGTCACGACGCCGATCACCGGCTGCGCGATCTCACACAGCTCCGCGATCTGCCCGAGCCCGCGCATCGCCAGCTCGAGGATGCAGACCTCCGTGTCCTCCTCGAGGCGGCAAAGCGTGAGCGGGACGCCGATCTCGTTGTTGAAGCTCGCCTCCGCCGCGATCGTCCGGGCGGACGCTGACCCGCAAAGGGCCGCGAGGATGTCCTTCGTCGACGTCTTTCCCATCGAGCCGGTGATGCCGACCACCTTCGCACCGCTCCGCTCGCGCACGGCGCGGCCGATTCGTGCCAGAGCCGCGAAGGCATCGTCGGGCACGAGCGTGACGGTCGCGCCGGCCAGGCGCGCGTCCTCCAGGAAGTCCACTCCACGTCCCACCGCGACGAAGAGGTCGCCCGCGCGGAGACGCCGTGAGTCGATCTGGACGCCGGTGAACACATCGGCGCAAGCCTCGACTCGTCCGAGCCCGTCGAGGATTTTCGTCTCGAGCGGGATCACGCAGGCGCCCTCAGGCGGTGCAGAGCATCGCGCACCACCTCGCGGTCGTCGAACGGAAGCTTGCGACCTCCCACCTCCTGCCCTTGCTCGTGTCCTTTCCCGGCGACGACGACCACGTCGCCCTCCCGGGCGAGTGCAAGCGCGTGCTCGATCGCGCGCCTCCGGTCGAGCTCGACCTCGAGGTCGAGGCCGTCGACGACCTCCGCCGCGATGCTCGCTGGATCCTCACTGCGCGGATTGTCGGAGGTCACGATCGCGATGTCGGCCAGCTCCGAGACCACGCGACCCATCAGCGGGCGCTTCTTGCGGTCCCGGTCGCCGCCTGCGCCGAAGACGCAGATCAGGCGCCCGCGCGCAAGGTCGCGCGCGGACGCGAGCGCGGTCTCGAGCGCGCCAGGCGTGTGGGCGTAATCCACCATCACGGTGAAGGGCTGTCCCTCGTCGACCGGATCGAAGCGGCCTGGAACGCGATCGACCGCCTCGAGGCCGGCCTTGATCGAACTTTCCTCGATGCCGAGTGCCCGCGCCGCCGTCGCGGCGGCCAGCGCGTTCACGACGTTGAACCGACCGCGGAGCGCGAGGTCGACGTCTCCGAGGTCGTCGCCGGGCGCAAAGGTCTGCGCGTCCGGAAGCTCGGCTGCGAGCCGGGCGCCGAACGGATCCCCCACGTTGACCACCGCGCAAGCCGCTTGCGAGAACAGTCTCCTCTTCGCTTCGAAGTAGTCCTCCATCGTCCCGTGGAAGTCGAGGTGATCCTGGGTCAGGTTCGTGAACACGAGCACCGCGAACCGCGTGCCCTCGAGCCGGCCCATCACCGAGGCCATCGACGTCGCCTCCATCACACAAGAGCGGTTCCCGGCGTCGAGCATCTCGCGAAACAGGCGCTGGACGTCGATCGACTCGGGCGTGTTGAGCCCGACCGCGCGAGCCTCGCCGCCCACGCGGCGTTCGACGTTCGTGAGAAGGCCCGGGTGCTCCCCCGCGGTCGAGAGGATCGACCAGAGGAGATAGGCCGTCGTCGTCTTCCCGTTCGTCCCGGTGATCGCGGCAACCGGCAGCTCTGCGGTCGGGTCGCCGAAGAACTCGACCGCGGCGCGCGGCATCGCGGCCCGGACACTCGGCACGACGAGCTGCGGGACGTCGACGTCGAGCGGCCTCTCGACGACGAGAGCGGAAGCACCGCGGCGGATCGCGTCCGGGGCGAAGTCGTGCCCGTCGGCGCTCGCGCCGGGAATGCAGAAGAACAAGGAATCGCGCGGCGCCTCCCGTGCGTCGTACGCCAGCTCGCGGATCTCGGCGGCAGCGCTTCCGATGACGTCGGTGGGGGCCAGCGCAGCGATGAGCCGCTCCAGCTGCATGTCGCCGAGAAAGTCTAGTGACGGCCCCGGCGCCGTCAGCCCCGGTAACCGGGAGCGCCGTCGGGCGGCACTTCCAGGTACTGGAGGTCGAAGCGGGCGATCTGCTGGAAGGCGGGCGCGGCCACCACGCCGCCGAAGATCGCCCCGCGCGGCTCGTCGACGGTGACGAGGACGACGAGCCGCGGGCGGGATGCGGGCACGGCGCCGACGAACGAGGCGACGTAACGCCCCGTCGCATAACCGCCGCGCGAGTCCGGCTTCTGCGCTGTTCCCGTCTTGCCCGCGACCTGGTAGCCCGGAATGGCCGCGTACTGGCCCGTCCCCTCGGCGACGACGTCCTTCAGCATCAGCATCAGCTGGTCGGCGATCCGGCGGGAGACGAGCCGGTGGCGATGCAGCGACGGTCGCGCGCCGCCGGCGACGTGATCGACCAGATGGGGCCTCGACCACACGCCGCCGTTCGCGATCGCCGCGTAGGCCGCCGCCATCTGCACGGGGGTCACGGCGATCCCCTGCCCGATCGGCACGTTGCCGATGGTCGAGCCCGACCACTTCTCCGGGGGCAGGACGATCCCCGGGCTCTCGCCAGGGAAATCGATGCCCGTCGTGTGACCGAAGCCGAACCGCCCGATCCAGTCGTTCAGCCGCGTCCGCCCGAGCATCTCGGCAAGCGTGATGGCCCCGATGTTGGAGGAGTGCGCGAGGATCTGCCCGACGGAGTAGTTGACCGTCCCACGCTTCTCGGCGTCGTGGATGACCCGGTCGGCGACGTGGAGCTGGTACGGGAGAGTGAACCGCGTCGACGGTGAGACGAGGCCCTCCGACAATGCGCCGGCGACGGTGATCAGCTTGAAGGTCGAGCCCGGCTCGTAGGTGTCGGTGACCGTGCGGTTCCGCTGCAGGTCATGCGGCGCGGACGGATAACGGTTCGCGTCGTAGCCGGGTTGAACCGCCATCGCAAGGATTGCTCCGGTGCGTGGATCGAGCACGATCGCGCTCGCGCTCTTCGCGCTCCACTTGTGCACCGTCTCGCGCAGGACCTCCTCGGCGTTCGCCTGGATGCTGTGGTCGACAGTGAGGTAGACGGCCTTCCCGGGGACCTCCGGGCGCTGGCTCTGGATGTCGATGACGTTCCCGCCGGGATCCTTGACGACGGTCTCCTGGCCGGCGCGGCCGGAGAGGTCCCGGTCGTACTGCAGCTCGAGGCCCGACAGCCCTGTGCCGTCGATGCCGACGTATCCGAGCACCTGGGCCGCGACGGAGCGCTGCGGATAAGTGCGGCGCTCCTCCGGATAGAAGCCGAAGCCGGCGAGCTTCATCCTCCGCAAGGCGTCGGCCTGGGCCGGGTCGGCCTGGCGCTCGACGTAGACGAAACCACGTGAGCGATCGCCGAGCGTCTTGTAGAGCCGGTTCGCGTCGAGGCCGAGCGTCCGCTCCACTGCGACCGCCGCCCGCTCCGGGTTCGTGATCTGCATCGGATTCGCATAGACGGTGGTGGCGCGCTCGCCGAGGCCGAGCTCGACGCCCGTCCGGTCGTAGATCGTGCCGCGATCGGCCGGGACCGTCACGACTTCGCGGTGCTGCGTCTGCCCTAGTTGCGAAAGCGACGCCGCCCGCACGCCCTGGAGCCAGACCGCTCGAACGACGAGACCGGCGAACGCGATCATGAGCCCTGCGAGGAAGAGCCGGATCCGCCGGTTGACGAGGCGGTTCACGGGCGAGGCGTCACGCTAGGGGTGCAGCGTGAAGTAGGTGGTCTGGTCGGAGGTCGCCTGCACCCAGCCGAGACGCTTCGCGGCCATGCTCTGGATGAGCGGCGCCGAGGCCGCGCTCGACAGCTGGGAGGAGAGTGTGGCTGTCTGCGCCTTGAGGTCTGCCCGTTCTTGGCCCAGACGGTCGAGCTTCATGTTGAGGCGCAGGACTGCGACATTCGTCGCGACCACGCCCGCCAGCAGCACTGCAACGACCCCGATCCACACCACGCCTCCGGTGACGCGCCGCTCCCGCCGCGTCGCCCGCGGACGCGAGCGAGGCCGCGGACGGGGACGCGGCCTGACGGGGACGTCTTCGGCTGCGGCGGCCCACGCGGCCATGGCTAGGAAACCTTGACTCCCACTCGGAGCCGGGCAGAGGAGGAGCGCGGGTTGAGAGCCGTCTCCTGCGCGCTCGGCCTGATCGCCTTGCGCGAGACCGAGCGGAGCTCGGGCTTCTTGCCACACACGCAGACAGGGAAATCCGGAGGACACTCGCAGCCGCGCTCACGCTCGCGCATGAACCGCTTGACGAGACGGTCCTCGAGCGAGTGGAAGCTGATCACCGCAAGCCTTCCGCCCGGGCGGAGCATCGAGAACGCTGCGGGCAGCCCGGCTTCGAGCGAGCCGAGCTCGTCGTTGACGGCAATGCGGAGTGCCTGGAACACGCGCTTCGCCGGGTGGCCATCACCGAAACGGGCCGGAGCAGGGATGGCGGCCTTGATCGTCTCGACGAGATCTCCCGTGCGCTCGAACGGCTGCTGCTTGCGCCTGCGCACGATCGCCCTCGCGATCTGGCGCGCGTACCGCTCCTCGCCGTAGCGCTTGAAGATGGTGGCCAGATCCCGCTCGGCCGCCTCGTTGACGATGCCCGCCGCCGTGACGTCCGCGGCCGGGTCCATTCGCATGTCGAGCCGCGCGTCCGCGGTGTACGAGAAGCCGCGCTCGGGCCGGTCGATCTGCATCGACGAGACGCCGAGGTCGAGCAGGATCGCGTCGGCCTCCACATCGTTCTGCGCGAGCTGGTCGAGGACCAAGGCGAAGTCGCCGCGCAGGAGCCGGGTCTGGACGCCCGCGCTCTTCGCAAAGCGGTTGAAGTAGGCGCGCGCGCCGGGATCACGATCGACCGCGATGAGCCTGCCGCGTCCCTGGAGGTCGGCGGCGAGCAGCGCGGCGTGGCCGCCCGCGCCGAAGGTCGCGTCGACGACGGTCTCCCCGGGGCGGACCGCGAGGAGCTCGCGCACCTCGTCGGCGAGAACGGGGACGTGATCAGTCGCGCTGTGCTGCAAGACGTTCGGCAACATCCTCCGCACTCCCTTCGACCTCTGCCAGCTCTGTGCGCCAGGCGGCGCGGTCCCAGATCTCGAGCCGGTCGTTGACGCCGGCGACGACGACTTCCTTCCCCAGCTTCGCGTGCGCGATCAGGGAGGCAGGAATCATCACGCGGCCCTGTTTGTCGAGCTCGGACTCGGTCGCCCCGGAGAAGAAGTGCCGCTGGAGGCGGCGCCCTTCCGGGCGGAGCGGATCCAGCGCGGACAATTGAGACTCGACGAGTCGAGCCCAATCCGAACGACGGAAGGCGAAAAGGCAGCCGTCGAGGCCTCTCGTGACGACGACACCCTCCGCAAACGCCGCGCGGAACCTGGCGGGAAGGGTGAGACGGTTCTTGTCATCGAGGGTGTGCTCGTGTTCGCCTAGAAGCATCTCGGGGCTCGGTAGTGATCTCCACTTCGCCCCACTCTAAACCACCATCCCCCACATGTCCACCCCGGAAGGGTGATTTCACTACCGGTCCAGGCCTCCCCTACGGGACGATCGAAGCGCCGTCGAGCTGCGCCTCGTACGGGCCCCGGCCCGTCATGACAGCCGCTCCGCACCGCGCCGCCAGCGCGACCGCCTCCTCGATCGGGTCGCCCCGCCCGAGCGCGAAGGCAAGCCCCGCCGCGAACGAGTCGCCGCAGCCGTAGGCGTCGACGATCGGGCCGGGCAGCGGAGCAGGACGGAACGGGCCACCCGGCTGGACCCAGCCTCCCAGCCCGCCGGACGTGGTGACGACGAACCGCGGGGAGGGGTCGATGTCTCCCGGGCGGTAGAGCTCGGCGTCGTCGTCCCCGCTTCCCACCAGGGCGTCCAGCTGGACACCTGCCTCGCGGAGGATGGCGAGCTCTCTCGCCGCGGCGACGAGAACGCGTGCCATCCGTGCGTGGCGGAGCGCCTCGATGTCACCACTCACGAAATAGACGGCATCGAGACCGGCGAGTTCGCGCCACGCCAGCCTGCTGTCTCCTCCTCGCGGACGCAGCTTCTCGCCGATGACAGTGATCGTGCGCTCGCCGTCGTCGTCCACGTAGGTGAACGCGCGGCGCGTCGTATTCGCCTCCGGAATCGCGCGCACGTCGACTCCGAGGCGAGTCAGCTCTGCCCGGGAGCGGCGACCGTGCTCATCTGCTCCGAGAGCCGTGAAGAAGAGGCACGAGCCGGCGAGCCGCCCGAGCTGCACGGCGGCGACCGCGCCGCCACCGGCCGGCTCCTCCCACCTCTCGCCCGCCTCGACGATCTCGCCGGGCCGGGGCACAGCGCCGACGCGCAGGAACTCGACCCACTCCACATGTCCCACCACGGCGACCCGCACGGCAGGCATCCTCACACCTTCACCCCTTCGCGCGTTTCAAGATGTCACAGATGAGCTTGCCGCCGTTCGAACGCTTCTACGAGGAGCACCGCGAGGAGATCCACTCTTTCCTGGTCCGCAGGCTCGGGCCGCAGCGGGCAGAGGACGCGTTCCAGGAGACCTTCTTGAAGGCCTTGCGGGCCTACCCGAACCTGCGGCACGGCGAGCATCTCAGAGCCTGGGCGTACACGATCGCCGGCCGCGTGGCGATCGACGAGCACCGGCGACCGCGCGCCGACGCGGAGCTTCCGGAGCTGGCTTCGCTCGACGGAAGGCCGGCCTTCGCGGAGCTCGAGCATCTCGCCGGCGTTCTCCCGCCGACCGAGCGCGCCGCCGTGGTGCTGCGCTACGGCTACGACCTGGACTACGCGGAGATCGGCGCCGCGCTGGGCTCGAACGCGACCGCCGCACGTCAGGCCGCCTCGGCGGGCATCCGCAGACTCCGACGGAAGGAAACGCAATGAACGCAGTCTCCGCAGAGCTCGACCGCCGCTTCCGCGAGTCCGCAGCGGACGAGCACCTCCTCGACGTCGCCTACGACTTCGTCGACTCTCCGATCGGTTCACTCTTCGTGGCAACGACGGAGCGAGGGCTGTGCCGGATCGTCTACGACGCCGATTCCGACCGGGAGCTCGAGAAGCTCGCGCACGACTTCGGGGTCCGCGTCCTCCGGTCGGCGAAGCCAGTCGACCCGGCTCGGCGGGAGCTGGACGAGTACTTCGACGGCAAGCGGCACGACTTCGACCTGCCGCTCGACATCGGGCCGCTCGCTGCGTTCTACCGGAACGTGCTCGGAGAGCTGGCCCGGGTCCCGTACGGGGAGGTCGTCACCTACGGACAGCTGGCGGCGAAGGTCGAACGGCCGCGCGCAGCGCGCGCGGTGGGCACCGTGATGAACCGGAATCCCATCCCGATCGTCCTGCCGTGTCACAGGGTGATCGGCTCGACCGGGAAGCTCGTCGGCTACGGGGGCGGTCTCGAGCGCAAAGAGGCACTGCTCAGGCTCGAGGGCGCGCTGCTCTAGGAGATGCGGTCGAGATACCGGTCCGCCGAGCGCAACACCTTCCGGTGTGCGTCGCGGTCGATGATCCGGTCCCACCACGCGCCATAGAGGCGATCGAAGCGCAGAGGCTCGATCGCGGCGCGGATGCGCTCGACCTCCCGGGCCGGGAGCGGGATGAGGTTCGGATAGCTCCACATGAAGCTGACCCAGTCGGGATCGGCGACGACCTGGACGATGTCGCCGGCGAGCAAGGCGCCGCGCCCGCCCGCGCCGGCCCCCCACGTGCACACCGTGCCGCCCGCGAAGTGGCCGCCGAGGCGAACGAGCTCCAGCTCGTCGGACAGACGGAACCGGTCGCCCGACCAGAGCTCGATCCGCGGGCTGGGGCGCATGACCCAGTCTCGATCGGCCTCGTGCAGCAGGATACGGGCGTCGAATCGGTCGGCCCACTCGACCATCGCCGTGTAGTAGTGAGGATGCGAGATCGCGATCGTCTGAAGGCCGCCCGCGTCTCCGACCGCGGCCTCGAGCTCGTCGCCGATCAGCGGCAAGCAGTCCCAGAGCAGGCCCTCGACGAGCAGCGCGCGCTGGCCGATCGCAAACGCAGGCTCGAGACCGAGGCCCAGCAGGCCCGGCTCCTGGGGCTCGACCCGGGCCTTGTGGCCGGCGGCGATCTCGTCGAGCGTCGTCCACCGCTGCCCGCCGGCGGGGACGTACTGCCGCTCGTCGAGGCAGATGAGGCACTCGTTCGGAGGCTGGACGCTCGGCGGGTACTGCGTCCCGCACGTGCTGCAGAGGTAGGCGATGGGCTCGCGCTGGCCGGCCACCTCCGATTCATACCGGTTCGACGACGTCGTCCGCGGTCAGGCGTCGAGGAGCCGGTAGCCCACCCCCCACACGTTGACGACGAACGGGCCTGATCCCACAGCGGCGAGCTTCCGCCGCAGACGTGACGCATGCGAGTCGAGCGTGCGCGTGCGCCCGAGTGAGCGAAAGTCCCAGACTTCGCGGAGCAGCTGCTCCTTCGTGAACACGCGCGCCGGGTCGGTCATCAGCTTCAGCAGGAGCTCGTACTCCTTGCCCGCGAGCACTACCGGAAGACCGTCGAGCTTGACGCTTCGGGTCGCCAGGTCCGCGACGATCCCGCCGGCGCGGCGAGTCTCGTGGCCGACAGGGCTCGCGCGGCGAAGGACTGCGCGGATGCGCGCCAGGAGCTCCTCGTATGCAAAGGGCCGCGCGAGAAAGTCGTCGCAACCGCGATCGAGCGCGCGGACACGGTCGACGAGGTCCGACTCCGGCTCGCCGAGCACGATGACCGGGACGTCTCCATGGCGCGCACGGCACTCGTCGAGGGCCGCGGTGTCGCCGAGCAGGACGAGATCGGGCCGGACCTCCTCCGAGACCAGTTCGAATCCGTCGTCTGCGAGATGCCGTTCGAGAAAGCTGCGCGTGTCGGGCTGCGGTTCGGCGAGCAAGAGCGCAGTCGACATGCGAACGAACGTAGCGGCGGCGTTGCGCCGGCACTAGATGTCCTTTCGCGCGAAAAGGTGACGAACGTTCTACAAGCGGCCTGAACGGACGACGCCCCAGAGCAGCCAGACGCCGAGGGCGCCGGAGAACGCGAAACCGAGCACGGAGATGATGTTGATCCCGAGCAGGTGCGGGCCCGTCTTGGCGAAGATCCCGATGAGGCTCGAGCCGATCAGCCCACCGGCGACGACCATCCCGATCACGAGCCGGTTGAAGACGACGTCCATCCGGTTGAGCAGATCGTCGAGGCCCTTGTGCACGAAGCCGACCTCGATCTGCCCGTCGCGGATCTGCTCGAGCGTGTCGTGGAGCTGATACGGGAGCTCGAGTGCCATCTCGCCGAGCCGGAGGCTCTCCTTGCGCGCACGCGCCGCGAGCCGGCGCGGCCTGAGCTGCTCGAGCACGAGGCCGCGCGCGTACGGGCGCGCGACCTCGAAGACGTTGAAGTCCGGATAGAGGTCGATCCCAACCGACGCCAGGGTGGCAATGGCCTTGTCGAGCAGGAGGAAGCGCGTCGGCAGGTGCAGGTTGAAGGAGTAGATGAGCTGGAACGTCTCGCGGATCACCTGGAGCGGGTCGATCTCCGACAGGCTGGCTCCGTAGTAGCGGTAGTACAACTCCCGCATCTGGGCCTGGAGCTCCTCTTCACGCTCCTTCGGGTACATGACGCCGAGATCGGCTAGCCGCTTGACCAAGGAATCGACGTTCTCCGACGCCGCGTCGACGAAAAGGCGTGTCAGCTTCGTCAGGTCGTCGTCCGTGAGCTTGCCGACCGCTCCGAAGTCGACAAGCCCGATGCGGTCGGCGCGGCCGAGGACGAGAATGTTCGCCGGGTGCGGGTCGCCGTGGAAGAAGCCGTGCCGGAAGACCATCGTCATCCACGTCTCCGCCATGACGTGCGCGAGGTCGCGCCGGTCCTGGATCGACCATTTGTCCGGCTCGACGTCGACGACCTGAGTGCCCTCGAGCCACTCGATGGTCAACACGCGGCTGCGGGTGTAGCTCCAGAACACGCGCGGGACCTGGACGTGAGGGTGGCCGGCGAAGTTCCGGTGGAACGTCTCGGCGTTGCGAGCTTCGAGGCGGTAGTCGAGCTCGTGCCGGATGGAGCGCGCGAACTCGTCCACGAGCTGGTGCGCATCGATGAAGTCGAGCGCGCGAACGCGCTCCTTCGCGAGCCTGGCGGCCTGGTAGAGCAGCGCGAGGTCGGCCTCGATCTGGCGCGGAGCGCCGGGCCTCTGCACCTTGACCGCGACCCGTCTGCCGTTCGGCAGCGTGGCGCGATGCACCTGGCCGATCGACGCGGCGGCCACGGGACGTTCCTCGAACTCCAGGAAGAGCCGGTCGACGGTGAGGTCCAGGTCCTCCTCGATCACCCGCTCGACGTCCTCGAACGGAAACGGCCGCACATCGTCCTGCAACCCCCGGAGCTCCGCGATGATGTCCGGCGGAAGGACGTCCGGCCGCGTCGAGAGCAACTGGCCGAACTTGACGAAGGTCGGGCCAAGCTCGTCGAGCATCTCGCGAAGGTGCTGTCCGCGTTGCGACGGCTGTCCGTCGAGCTCGACACGCGCGCGCCGCGGGAAGAGATCGGACAGCCGGTGGGTCTCGAACCAGTAGCCGAAGCCGTGTCGAACGGCTACCTGGGCGATCTCCGAGAGGCGTCCGAGGTTCCGGGTGGCCGGTTGAGCCATCCCGTCAGTGTGACAGTCGCTGTTCCGCTACACGCTCGACCGAGCGCCTGGCCCACGGGCCCGGCGGCGTCAAGAGGGACTCGACGCGCAGATACGCCACGCCGACGAGGGGCAGGTCCGACAACCGCTCGACGCAGAGGTAGCGCGGGCGCCACTCGGGCGCGAACTTTCGGCTGAACACGAGAAGCCGTTCGAGCTGGAAGAGCCTGTCGCCGAGCCGCAGCGCTCGCCCGATGGCCGCGTCGCGGCGGCACCGAGGCTCGTCGCCGAGAAAGTCGGTGAACACGCAGAAGTTGAGGGAGATCTCGGGGACCTCCCGCTCGCGCCCCCAGATAAGCAGCTCCGAGATCAGGTACTCCATGAGGCCGTTCGGCGTTCCTGGCCGCCGTCGCATCGCTCCGAGCGAGTAGCCCTGGGTGCTCGGGACGAGATGGAGGAAGCCGCCCACGATGTCATCCCGCTCGACGAAGGCGAACAGGGTCTCGGGCTCGGCGAACACGTCGTCCATCGCCATCGAGAACCCGCGCTCGACATTCGATCCGCGCCAGTCGCGGGAGACATCCTCGAGCTCGGACCGCAACGCGGGATCGACGTCGGCAGCGGTGACGATTCGGAAGCTATAGCCAGCCCGCTCGAGGCGCGTGACGGACTGACGCACCTTCCTGATCGCGCGGCCCTCGAGGGAGAACGACGTGGGTCGCACCACGGCCTCGTCGCCGATCTTGATCGTGCGCAGGCCGAGATGCCTGGCGGCCTCGACGAGCTCGCCGCGGACGCTCACCAGCCCGATCCGCCAGCCGCGGGCGTGGCACACCCGCCGAAACTCGGAGAGCAGGTCGGGCACCTCGCCGTCGTCGCCGATCGGATCGCCGCTCACGAGCGCGCACCCTCCGACGACGCGGTAGGCGAGGAAGCTTCGCCGCGTCGGTGAGAAGAAGTAGCTCTTGTCCCGGCGGAGAGTGAAGAACGCGAGGCTGTCGTGGCCGTGGGCGCGGACGAGCTCGCGCACGAGACGCCGCTCCTCCGCGGACTGGCGGACGCGCTCCGAGATCGGGCGGAACCAGAGATAGAGCGCGCGGAAGACAAGCAGAAGGCTCAGCGCGAGGAACAGCTCCTGCAGGCGGTCGCCGTCGAAGCCTCGCCGGTCGAGCTCCACGGCGAGCCACACGACGGCGAGCGCTGCGAGGACGGTCGTGAGCAGGGGGCGCACCGACCGCGGATCGCCGGGCACGTCGAAGCGCGTGCGATAGCGGATCAGCGCGACGAGCAGCAGCAAGCTGAGCCCGGCCTCCTCGAAGTCGAGGCCCTTTGCGAGATGCGCGACCGAGATCGCGAGCACGAGGCCGACGGCGAGCTGCCACGCTCGGCGGCGGCGCCGCGCGAGCTGGCGGGAGAGCCAGACGAGGGAAAGCGCGAAGGCGAGCGCGGCAACACGGGCCACGTCGGGTACGCCCGGTGGGAGCACACCGTGCACGATGTCGTAGCGGTTCGCGAACTCGGGGGTGAGGGCAGATGCGATGCCGATCCCGCCCACGGCGGCCGCTGCCCAGGCGAGGATCAGCTCCCCCCGAAGTCCCCGACGCATGCCGGCGAGCGTACCTCCGACGGCGGATTGCCGCGACCGGAGGCCGAGACTCCCCGCCATGGTGCTAGTCCCGCGGGGGCACCGGACGCGGCGTTCTTTCGACGAGCCGCAGGCGATGCTCGACCTGTGCCACCCGTAGCTCCAGGTCGTCCCATTCGTCACGCGTGACGAGCCCGATCTCCCGCAGCGCGCCCTGGAGCGTGTTGCCGGCGCGCTCCCCCACCCGCATGGCGTCGCCGCGCCAGCGCGAGGTCGCCTCGTCGATCCAACCGCGCACGTCCTCCTTGCTCATGCCGCCGCGCCTGGCCAGCGACTCCGCGAGCTCGTCGGCGCGCTCTGCCGTCAGCGCGACGGCGCCGAGAGCTGCGAGCGCGATCCGCCTCACGACGTCCGGCTCGGTCGGACCGGGATCGTCGGTCACCGCGCCCGCCCGTGAGGTCGCGCCCGGCGGCGTTGCTTTCGGCGCTCGCGCTTCGCCTGGGCCGCGGCGGCCGCCGCCGATCCGTCGACCGCGGGCAGCGGCGCGAGCTCGGGTGCGGGCTCGGCCGCGGCGGCCTCGGTCGCTTCTTCGAGGACCGCCTCCGCCCCGCCTTTGCCGACCGTGACGTCCTTGCGGCGAGCGTACTCCGGCTCGCGCTCCTTCCACATCGTCAGCAGCGGCGCGGCGATGAAGATGGAGGAGTACGCGCCGGAGGCAATCCCGACGATGAGCGCGAACGCGAAGTCCTTCAGCGTGGCCCCGCCGAAGAGGAACAGCGCGGCCACCGGAAGCAGGGTGATGAAGGACGTGGCGAGCGATCGCCGGATCGTCTCCCAGAGCGAGACGTTCGCGATCGTGGCGAACGACGACCTGCGCATGATCGGGATGTTCTCCCTGATCCGGTCGAAGATGATGATCGTGTCGTAGATCGAGTAGCCGAGCACGGTCAGAATCGCGGCCACCGTCGAGCTCGTCACCTCGCGCCCGACGAGCGCGTAGATCCCGATGCAGATGAGGACGTCGTGCAACATCGCGACGATCACCGGGACCGCGAACTTGAGGTCGAACCGGATCGAGATGTAGAGCACGACCAGGAAGAGCGAGACGATGATCGCGAGAATCGCCGCCCGCGCGATCTGTCGGCCGAAGCTCGACGAGACGGTCGTCGCGCCGGGCGCAGTCGTCTGCAGCCGGTCCTTCAGCGCGCCCGTGACCTGCGTCAGCTTGTCGCTGCTGAGCGCTTTCGTCCGGACCTGGAAGCTCTTGTAGCCGCCGCCGCTGGTGGATGTCCCGCGACCCTGGATGACGGCGTCGGCGTAGCCTTGCGCGCTCATCACCTGGCGAACGTCTCCGGTCGTGTGCGCCACCGGCGTCTTGAAGCTCAACTGCGAGCCGCCCTTGAAGTCGATGCCCAGATTGAGCCCGCGAACGCCGAGCGCGACGGCGCCGACGACGATGATCACGGCCGAGATCCCGAACCAGACATAACGGCGGCGCATGAAGTCGATCTGCAGCCACCGTCCGCTCTGCTGCCCCTGGGCGCCCATGAAGCGGGGGTTGTTGAACCAGGAGAAGCCGGCGAGCATCCCCAGCATCGCGCGCGTCGCGGCGACCGCGGTGACGAGGGAGATGATCGTCCCGATCAGGAGCATCAGGGCGAAGCCCTTCACCTGCGCCGTCGCGACCGCGAACAGCACGAGGGCCGTGATCGCCGTGACGACGTTCGCGTCGAGGATGGTGTGGAAGCCCTTCGCATATCCGGCCGCGATCGCCGCGCGCACGGACTTGCCCGCGCGCACCTCTTCCTTGATGCGTTCGAACACGACGACATTCGCGTCGGCCGCGACTCCGATCGTGAGGACCAGCCCCGCGAAGCCCGGCAATGTGAGCGTCACGTTGAACAGGAGAATGGCGGCGTACAGGAACGCCGCGTAGATGCCGAGGCCGATCACGGCGACGAGGCCGAGGAACCGGTAGAGCAGCAGCAGGAAGAGGGCGACGACGAGCAGGCCGACGAGGGCGGCCTTCTTGGCCTGGGTCAGAGAGTCTTTGCCGAGCGTCGCGGAGACGTCGGTGCGCTCGGCCGTCTCGAACTTCACCGGCAGGGCGCCCGTCTGCAGGACGAGCGCGAGGCGCTTCGCGTCCCCGAGCCCGCCGCCGCGACCCATGTCGATCTGCGCGCCGTTGTCGCCGGGGATGCCGTCCGGGTTCCGGACGAAGTCGATGTAGGGGACGGACTGGATCTGCCCGTCGAGGACGATCGCGAAGTGCTGCGCGCAGCGCTGTACGGACGCCTGGTCGCGCTGGCCCTGGCAGACGAGCGCGCCGCGCTCGGCCTCCCGGCGCGTGATCGTGTGGAAGATCTTCTTCCCCTTACCGGTGAACTGCATCAGCACGACGGGCCCGCCGGTCTGCGGGTCGATGTCCGCGCGCGTTCCGTCGAGCTTCAGGTCCTTTCCCGTCATCTCCGGGATCGGATTCGCAGCGTTCTCGCTGTGCTTCAGCAGGTAGAACGCCGTCGGCGTCGACAACTGCCGGCCGCTCAGGCAGTTCCCCGACGCGACGACGCAGCTGACCACGACCGTGTTGCCGGGCACGGTCAGGATCTGCCAGTTCTTGGGGATGTGCCTGCCGAGCCCGCCCCTCGCCGTCGGTTTCTGGACGATGTCGGTCGCGAGCAGCGCCTGCCTCGTCGGGGCCGGCCCCGCCTTCACGACCTTCTGCGGGCTGAACAGGTACCACTGCGACGGCTGGCCGTTCTTGGACAGGGCCTGTGTCGCGGGCGCGGAAAGGAGCCCGTAGAGGGTCCCCGTCCCCACGGGGACCTGTGAAAGCCCGCTCACCGACGGGCCGGTGAGGTCGGCCTCGAAGTCGTAGAACTCGAGCACCGCCGTCTTGCCGATCAGCTTCGCGGCGGTTGCCGGGTCGTGGACGCCGGCGAGTTGGATGACGATCTGGTTCGAGCCCTGCTTGCGGATCTCGGGCTCGGAGACGCCGAGCTTGTCGATTCGGTTCCGCATGATCGAGATGGAGCGGTCGAGATCGGAGCTCGTGAGTTTGTGACCCTTCGGCGGCACGGCCTTGAGGACGACCTCGAGGCCTCCCTGAAGATCGAGCCCGAGCGTGACCTTGCGGTGCGCGGGTGAGCCCGGAATCACGAGCAGGGCAACGCCCGCGAGCGCCGCGAGGATGCAGCCGAGCAGGATGAGATGGTTACGCCGGTCCGACACGCTCAGTTAGGCGGAAGCGTAGCCGCGCTCTCCTCCTCCGGCTCTTCGACCTCCGGGCTCTCGTGCTCCCCGCCGGGCTCCTCCTCGAACCCCTGGGCCCCTTCGTCCTCGCTGATCACCCCGGCGACGGCGCGCTTGGCGATTCTCACCTTGACGCCCTCCGCGATCTCGACCAGGACCTCGTCGTCGGAGACCTCGGCGATCGTCCCGTACAGGCCGCCGGCGGTCACGATCTCCTTTCCGACCTCGAGCTGGTCCACGAGCTGCTTTGACTGGAGCTGGCGCCGCCGCTGCGGCCGGATGAGCAGGAACCACATCAGGGCCAGCAGGACGAGGATGATGACGAAGCCTTGCAATGAGCCTCCCTAGACGGCTGCGGCGGCGAGCCGGTCGAGCGCGTCGGCCTTGTATGCCGCGAGCCGGCCTGCTGCGATCGCAGCGCGTGCGTTTGCGGTCAATTCGAGAACGAATCGTAGATTGTGGAGGCTGAGGAGGCGAAGGCCGAGCAGCTCCTGCTGGTTGACCAGGTGCCTGAGGTAGGCGCGCGTGAATCGGCGACAGGCCGGACAGCCGCAGGTTTCGTCGAGCGGCCGCTGGTCGCGGGCGAAGCGCGCGCCCCGGAGGTTGAGGCGGCCCTCCCAGGTGAGGGCGCTCCCGGTCCGGGCCGTGCGTGTCGGGAGAACGCAGTCGAACATGTCCACGCCGCGCTCGATCACCTCCAGCACCCCCACCGGGTCGCCGATGCCCATGAAATAGCGCGGGCGGTCGCCGGGCATGAGCCCCGCCGCCCACGACGTGGTCTCGAACATGAGGTCGCGGTCCTCACCGACCGACAGGCCGCCGAGCGCGAAGCCGTCGAAGGGGAGCGCCGCTAGGTCGGCGATCGAGCGGCGCCGTAGCTCGGGGTCCGAGGCGCCCTGGGCGATACCGAACAGGAGTTGCCCCTGCGCGCGCGGTGCGCGAAGCTGGCGCCCCGCCCAGAGGGTCGTCCTCCGCACCGCCTCGGCGAGCTCGGAGCGGGTCGCGCCCGCGGGCAGGCAGATGTCGAGACACATCGCGATGTCGGAGCCGAGCTGCGTTTGGACGTGGGCGACGGATTCCGGTGTGAAGCGCGCCGGGGCGCCGTCGTAGACCGAGCGGAACGTCACGCCCTCGTCGTCGACGGCCGCAATCGTGTCACGGAGTGAGAAGACCTGGAATCCGCCCGAGTCGGTGAGGATCGGGCCGTCCCAGGCCATGAACTGGTGGAGGCCGCCGAGATCGGCGATCAGGTCGGCGCCGGGCCGGAAGTGCAGGTGGTAGGTGTTCCCGAGGATGATGGTGGCTCCGACCTCGCGCAGCTCCTCGGGGTCGACGGTCTTCACCGTCGCCTTCGTCCCGACCGGCATGAACGCCGGGGTCGGGACCTCGCCGTGGGTCGTGCGCAGCGTTCCGGCGCGCGCCGCGCCGTCGGTCGCGGTGACGGTGAAGGTCTCCACGGCGGACAGGGTCGCAGACACGTCTGGTGCCAGGCACCGGACGTGCCCTCAGGAGGCGAGCCTGCGCTCGTAGAGGCTGAGCCGCAGGCCCCGCGCCGCGTCGTCGAGATCGCCGCGATGCTCGAAGCCGAGACCCTCGTAGTACCTGCGAATCCCAGCATCCCCGCACAGGCAGTCGAGCCGGAGGTAGTCGCGCCCGAGCGTCGCCGCACGCCTGCCAACCCACTCGACGAGCGCCGCTCCAAGACCCTTCCCGGCGCGATCCCGTCGCACGGCGAGCTTGTGGATGTACAGCGCATCGGGCGGCCGCTCGCCCCAGTAGACCGGATCGTCGACCAACACCGTGACCGTCGCGGCCGCCTCACCGTCGACCTCGGCCACGTACACGTCGCCGCGCCCGATCGCCGCCGCCAGCTCGTCACGCGGGAAGGGAAGCGGCCACTGAACGAAGCCGAGGCGCCCGACCCACTCCGTCGCGTCGTCGATCAGCGCGCCGACGAGCTCGACGTCCTCCGTCCCGGCAGGACGGACTCTCACAGGATCAACATGGCGTCGCCGAACGAATAGAAGCGGTAGCGCTCCTCGATCGCGAGCCGGTAGAGGCTGCGAACCTCGTCGACCCCGGCAAACGCCATCACCAGAGCGAGCAGCGTCGAGCGCGGAAGGTGGAAGTTCGTCAGCAGCGCGTCGGTGCGGAGAAACTCGAACCCCGGCGTGATGAAGAGGTCGGTTCGGCCCGATAGCGGCGCCCCGCGAGCGAGCGTCTCGACCACGCGCACGCTGGTCGTGCCCACGGCGAGCACACGCGCCGCCCGGCGGATCCGCTCCGACGCGGCGGCCGAGACCGTGTACCGCTCGCCGTGCAGCGCGTGCCGCTCGAGATCCTCCACGAGGACCGGCCTGAAGGTGTCCAGCCCCACGTGCAGCGTGACGCGCTCGACATCGAGCCCCGCCAGAACCTTGGGAGTGAAGTGCAGCCCGGCCGTCGGAGCGGCAGCCGACCCGGCCTCGTCCGCGTACACGGTCTGATACCGCTCGGGATCCGCGAGCGCCTCGGTGATGTACGGAGGCAGCGGAGTCTCTCCCGCTGGCTCCCCGTGGAGCCGCAACCGCCACCGACCATCGCCGAGATGCTCGAGCAGCTCGACCGGGCCATAGGTCGTGCCCGGCCGCAGCCGCCGCGTCGGCCTCGCCAGGCCTTCCCAGAGCCCGTCTTCCGGCAGCCGCTCGAGCAGCAGGACCTCCCCCCTCGGCCGCTCGATCGGGATTCGTGCCGGCACGACGCGGGTGTCGTTGACCACCGTGAGCGCCTCCCCGAGCACGTCCGGCAGCTCTGCGAACGTCCGCTCATCCACCCGCTCGGACACGCGATCGTAGACCAGCAGGCGCGACTCGTCGCGGCGCGCCACGGGATGCTGCGCCACGAGCTCCGGCGGGAGGTCGTACTCGAGCTCCCGCGTTTTCATCCGACGCCCTCTGTAGCGTTGCCGGGCATGGACGAGTCGATCGTCGAGCGCGCAAGAGAGCGGGTCGAGCAACGGGCCGACGGTGCCGCGCTCGAGAGCTTGGCGCTACGGATCCGCGAGCAGGTCGACGCGCTGGTGACCGCCACCTCCGGGCTCGAGCAGACGCTGCCGGCCCGGGTCGGAGACGCCGTGCGCGACCAGGCGCAGCCCGTGGGGCGGAACCTGGCCGAGATCCGAGGCCTGATGAACCAGGTCATCCGGCGCCTCGAGCGGGCCGAGTCGGACCTGCTCGCCGAGCGGCACGCCCGCGTGGACGACCTTGCGCTCCTCGTCGACCTCGTCTCGTCGGGCTGGGAGAGCGTCGACGCTCGGCTCGAGCGGCTGGAGGCGGCGGTCGCCAGGATCGACCAGGGCCTGCGCAAGAAGCCGGGGGCAAACGTCTATCGCATCGACGAGCACCGGCCCGACGCAGCCAGCTCGTAGCCGTTCTCACGTCGTTGCGAGGATGATCCCCGCACAGGTCGCCCAGCCGGCGATGCAGACGAGGATCGGCACGTCGCGCAGCAGCACCTCTTCCGGCTCTTCGCCGAGGTCGCGGCGGTGCATCAGGAGGAGGTAGCGGAACACGCCGAAGACGACGAACGGAATCGTCACCATCATGGCTTTCGAGTCGCGCGCCGTGAAGGTGTAGAGGGAGTACGAGATCACGGTCGCGGCCGCCACGATCGTGACGAGCTGGTCCACCAGCTCCAGCGAGTAGCCCTCGAGCACCGGCCGCCCCGGCGTCGCCTCCGCGCCGACGAGCACGAGCTCACCGCGGCGCTTCGCCAGCGCGAGGAAGAGCGCGAGCAGGGCCGTGCAGAGGAGCAACCAGGGTGAGATCCGCACGTTCACCGCGGACGCGCCCGCGGCTGCGCGGACGACGAAGAGCCCCCCGATGGTCATCACGTCGAGCAGAACGACGTGCTTGAGCGCCAGGGTGTAGCCGGCCTGGAGGGCGAAGAACACGGCCAGGAAGGCGACCGAGGCGAGCCCGAGAGGCGCAGCGAGGGCGAACGAGGCGAGTGCGAGGGCCGCGGCGAGCACGACGGCGGCCCTCGGTGAGAGCTCGCCCCGCGCGATCGGACGCGCCCGCTTGACCGGATGCTCGCGATCGTGGACGACGTCGCGCACGTCGTTGACGAGATAGCTCGCGCTCGAAGCGGCGCAGTAGGCGGCGAAGATCGCCAGGGCCTCACCCCAGCGGGACGGGTCGCCCAGCTTCGCCGCGAAGAGGATGCCGGCGAAGAGCAGGAGGTTCTTCGTCCACTGCTTCGGCCTCAACGAGACGAAGGCCGCAAGGAGCGGAGATCTCCGCTTCGGGAGGCCGACGACCGCCGCTGGCTCGGGACGACTCACGTGGGTTCCACGCTAATTACTCGCCGGTCCCGGCAGCAGCAGCTCGAAGCGGCTGCCGCGACCCGGCTCCGAGTCGAGATCGATGCGACCGCCGAGCGCGACCGCGAGCTCGTGCGCGATCGCAAGCCCGAGACCGGTTCCGGAGTCGTCCCGCGACCAGAACGGGCGAAAGATGCGTTCGCGCTCATCGGGCGCGATGCCGGCGCCGTTGTCCCCCACCGCGACCGACACCGTCCCGTTCGGCATGCTCAGCTCGAGCTCGACGCGCCCTCCGTTCGGCGTCCAGCGGAACGCGTTCGAGAGCAGGTTCGAGATGATCTGGAGGACACGATCGCCGTCGGTGACGATCGTCGGGGTCGCGGCGAAGGTCTTGTCGTATTCGATCGCTCTCCGGCGCGCTTCCTCGCCGAAGAGGGAGTAGGCCTGCTCGCAGAGCCGGGCCATGTCGACTTCCTCCTGCATGACCGTGAAGCGACGCGCTTCGAGCTTCGCGAGGTCGAGCACGTCGCCGACGAGACGCTCGAGTCGAGCGCTCTCCGCCGCGATCATGTCGAGCGAAGCGGCCCGGGCCGCAGGATCGTCGGCCACGCCTTCTCGCAACGCCTCCACATGGCCGCGGATCGCAGTCAGCGGGGTGCGAAGCTCGTGAGAGACGCTCATGAGGAAGTTCCGCTCCTGCTGCTCGGCCTCGCCGAGCCGGGCCGCCATCTCCCGGAAGCGGTCGGCCAAGTGCCCGATCTCGCCCCGGCCCGGAACCGCCGGCACGGCGATGTCGTAGTGCCCGCGGGAAATCTCGTCGGCCGCGTCCGACAGGGCCAGCACCGGGCGCGTGACGCGGCGCGAGAAGTACAAGGCGAGCAGCCCGGCCACGAAGATGCCGCCGACGAGGGCGAGGGCGAGCCGTTCGACGAGCGGCGCGAGTCCGCTCGTGATGCTGGTCTTCGGCGTCGCTACGATCAACGCGCCGAAGGGCGAGCTCTTGGGCGCGAGGCGCATCGGCTCGAGCACGGCCAGATAGACGCGCTTGAACCCGGGCGGCCGGAACTCGAAGGTCGCGGGAACACCGGATCGCCAGTCGATCTGGTTCTGCGGCAGCAGACGCAGACCGGACACCTGGTCCGGGAACACGTCGGCGCCGACGTAGAAGATCTTGTCCCCCGTGGCCCGTTCGAGCTGGCGCGGGGCAAACCGAAGCGTCCGCGCACCGGTGTCGTTCGCCGCGATCGCTTGCCGCTCGTAGAGCTTCGTCAAGCCGTTCGCCTCGCGGCGCAGCTTGATCACCAGCTGCTGGCGCGCATAGTTCTGGAACAGCGCCAGGGCGATCGCCGTCGCGATCAGCCCGCTCACGACGATGCCGACGAGAAAGAGCGCCGGCAGCCGGAAGCGCAGCGAGTTGAGCATTGCCCGCTACACGCTAGCGCTACGCCCTGACCGTGTCCTTCGCGGGGCCGACCTTGTAGCCGACGCCCCAGACGGTCACGACCGGGGATGCCTCGCCGAGCTTTCGGCGCAGCTGTCGCACGTGGACGTCCACCGTGCGCGTGTCACCGGCGAAGGTGTAGCCCCAGACGCGCTCGAGCAGCTGGTCACGCGTGAGCACGAGACCGCGATGGTCGAGCAGCTCCCAGAGGAGATCGAATTCTTTCGGCGCCAGCTGCACTTCCTGGTCGCCGACCTTCACCTCTCTGCGCCCCGAGTCGATGGTCAGGTCGCCGTGGCGGAGAACGGCGCTCTCGGGCTCACGGCGCTCCGGCGTCGCGCGCCTGAGGATCGACTTGACGCGAGCGACGAGCTCGCGCGGGTTGAACGGCTTCGTCATGTAGTCGTCGGCTCCCACCTCGAGCCCGATGATCTTGTCGACGTCCTCGTCGCGGGCGGTCAGCATCAGGATCGGCACCTCCGACTTCTGGCGAATTCGTCGGCAGATTTCGATCCCGTCGATGTCCGGCAGCATCAGGTCGAGGACGATCAGCGAAGGCGGCGAGGCCTGCACCGACGAGAGCGCCTCCGCGCCGTTCGACGCCGTCCGGACGTCGTAGCCAGCGTTCTTCAGGTAGAGGGAGACGAACGATGCGATCGATGCTTCGTCCTCGACGACGAGCACTGACTGGGTACTGCTGCTCATGGCCGCTACGGGGTCGGCGCCGAGAGGGGGAACGGCAGGAGAAAACCGGGGATCGACACGTAGTCACCCCCGTTGACGGAAAACGTCCCATCGTTGTCCGTTCCGGCGCCGTCCAGGGTGACCGTGCCCGTCCCGACGGCCGAGAGGTTGATTCCGCGCCCCTGGATCTTGATCTTGAAGAAGCCGCCGATGAGCCTGAAGCGAACCGTCTTGCCACCCCACGTCGTGGTCGTGTCGCTCACGTCGCGCGACCAGTCGTCACCCGTGACGATCGGACCGGTCCCGTCTCCGGCGACCGGATCGACGACGGTGATCTTCCCCTGCGCGAAGCTGCCGATCACGCCTCCACGAGCCGCGACGACGACCGTGCCCCGGCCGTCCTTCACAGATAGCGTCCCGTCGGTAGCGGCACGCTCGCTCGCCGCCGATCCGGCGGGAAAAGCAAGGATCGCGAGCAGCGCAACAGGGAGGAGCCGCCTCATGAGGTCAGTATCGGGCTTCCAATTGTGCCGGTGGTCAGTGGAACGTAAGGAAACTGTAAGCGAGCGAACGCCGGCATGACGGCCGCGCTGCTCCTCGCCGCAATCGCGCTCTCCGGCCACGCGCCTCGACTCCTCGACCTGCACGTGACGAACGGCGGCGTCCCCTTCGCGGGGGACCGCCGGCTGCTCGCCACGGTGAGCCCGAACGGGGACGGGTTTCGCGACGAGGCCGTGGTCGAGTTCCGGCTGGCGCGAACCGCGACTGTGTCGATCGAGGCCGTCGCGACGAACTCCGTGCGCGCGGGCGAGAGCGGTGCAACCGTCGTCTGGCAGGCGTCGAAACGCTTCGCGGCCGGGCCGTGCCGGTTCGTCTGGCGACCGGCACGTTCGACGCAGCCGCGCACGTACATCCTCAGGCTGAGCATCGGAACGCGGCTGGTCGGCGGGACGACCCCGGTCGTCCGGGTGCAGGGAGTCGACGCCTCGTTCACCAGGCGGAGCTACGCGCCGGGCGAGTCGGCGGTCCTGAGGCTCGCAACGGATGCGCGGTCGCTGCGGCTACAGGTGTTCGCCTACCAGTCGCCGGGGCGGCCGAGCGAACAGGACGTGAAGACGAGCGGCGTCGCCAAGACGGACCCCATCCGGGTCGACTGGAGCGCGCATCGCGACGCGCCCGGGCTCCTGCGCGTCGTCCGCGCCGGCGACTGGCCCAGCGGCCTCTACTTCCTGCGTGCGACGGCCACCGACGGCCGGGTCGGGTATGCACCCTTCATCGTTCGTCCGCGAAGGCTCGGCGTGCACCGCGTCGCCGTCGTGCTGGCCACCAACACCTGGGCGGCGTACAACTTCGCCGACGCCGACGGCGACGGCTGGGGCGACTCCTGGTATGTGAACGCGGGCGTGCACAGCGTCGACCTCGAGCGTCCCTTTCTCGACTTCGGCGTGCCGTTCAGATTTCACGACTGGGATCTCGACTTCATCGCGTGGCTGAATCGGACCGGGCGCGCCGTCGACTTCCTCTCCGACGACGATCTCGAAGCGATCGCGAGCGGGGACGAGCTTGCGAAGCATTACGACCTCGTGGTCTTTCCGGGTCACGAGGAGTACGTGACCGGACACGCTTACGACGTCATCGAGCGATACCGCAACCTCGGTGGAAACCTCGCCTTTCTGGCGGCCAACAATCTCTATCGCCGCGTCGACCGTGTCGGCGAGCGGCTCGTCCTGCGCGGCCTGTGGCGCAAGCTGGGCCGGCCGGAGGCCGGCATCGTCGGCATCCAGTACGTCGGATCGGATCACGGACAGCGGCAGGCGGGCTACACCGTCACCGGCGCGGTGTCAGCTCCCTGGGCGTTCGCGGGGACCGGGCTGGTCGACGGGACGAGCTTCGGCCGCTACGGCATCGAGATCGACTCCCGGACAAGTGCCTCCCCGCAGGGCATCCAGGTCCTGGCGCGGATCCCCGACCTGCTCGGCCCGGGCCGGTCGGCCGAGATGACGTACTACGAGACCCCGGCCGGCGCGAAGGTCTTCGCCGCCGGCACGCTCAACTTCGCAGCCTCGCTCGGGCGGCCGGAGGTCGACCGCCTGCTGACCAACGTTCTCGACCGGCTCAGCGTCCCTTGAGGGCCTGTCTCCTGCCTGGCACGGGACAGACCCGCACGGGCTAGTACTCAAAGAAGCCGCGGCCCGACTTGCGTCCTAACCGTCCCTCCTGCTGCATCCGCACGAGGCGCTCGGGCGGTGCCATCCGCGCCTCCCCGAGCTTTCCGTGGAGCGCCTCCGACGCGTGAACGTGCACGTCGATTCCGATCAAGTCGACGAGGGCGCACGGCCCCATCGGCCAGCCGGCGCCGTTCGTCATCGCCCTGTCCATATCCTCGGGCCGCACGTCCGCCTCGTCGAGGACGCGGACGCAGTCGTTCAGGAGCGGGATGAGAATCCGGTTGACGATGAAACCAGGCGTGTCGTTGCAGCGGACCGGCTGCTTGCCTGCTCGCTCGGCCCACGCATAGGCGGCGTCGACCGCTTCCTCGGCGCTGTTCGGCGCGCGCACGATCTCGACCAGCGGGAGGACCGGCGCGGGGTTGAAGAAGTGCATGCCGACAACGCGGTCCGGATGACGCGTCGCCTCCGCAATGTCCGCAACGGACAACGCAGACGTGTTCGTCGCGAGAATCGCGTCGGGCCGCGTGATGCGGTCCAGCTCGGCGAATACCTCGCGCTTCAGGTCGAGCTCTTCGAGCACCGCTTCGATCACGAGATCGCAGTCGGCGAGAGCGGCCAGCTCCGTAGTGAGCTCGAGCCGGCCGAGCGCGGCGTCGCGCTCCGCCTCGGTGCTGCGCCCCTTCTCGACGGCGCGCGCCAGGTACCGCTCGATCGTCCCGCGGCCCCGCTCCGCCAGCTCGCCGCTCACCTCGCGTCCGACCGTGTAGCAGCCGGACTGAACGCTGATCTGTGCGATCCCCGCGCCCATCGTGCCGAGACCGACGACGCCGACTTTTTGAATCTCCACGGCGCGCGATCCTACGCAGACTCGCGCGCCCGCGCGAGCATCCAGCGAAACGCAACCTCACCGTGGCCCGGCTCGTGCTGCACGACCACCTCGTCCCGAAGAGGCTCGAGCCCGGCCGACTCGAGCAGCGCCTGGTACTCCTCGCCGTCGAGCGACGCAAAGAACATCGGCGCGCCGAGCCAGTCCTCGTCGACGTCCTCGCCCTCGCTCCCGGCGCCGAGGGTGCCGAGAAAGAGACCGTCCGGCCGCAGCCAGGAGCCGATCCTCTCGATCAGGCCGCGCTGCTCGCTCATCGGCACGTGGCCGAAGAGATGCAGCGCGACGACGCCGTCGACCGAGGCAGCGGCCACGTCGAGCTCGAGCACGTCGTCGTGGATGAAGCTCGCTTCCGGCACGTGATGCCTCGCCAGCTCGATCTGGACGGTAGAGATGTCGACGCCCGTGACGCGATGTCGTTTGGCGAGCTCCCGCGTCGCCGGCACTCCCCGGCCGCAGCCCAGCTCGAGCACGTTCGAAGCCGGCGGCAGCTGTGCGTCGAACTCGCGCAACCACGCGAGGACCGGCGACTCGATGCGGCTCGCCCACTCCGCATAGCGCAGCGCGATCGCGTCGTATCCGCGCGCCACGATCGCCTTCGCATCGCGCGTGGCAGCGCGGCTGCCCCTCTCGCCCACACGGGCAGCGTAGTGACGGGCAGCCGGATCCGCGCTACAAGCGCTCGACGACGCCGGCGATCGCCTGGCCAAAGCCGATGCACATCGTGGCGATGCCGTAGCGCGCTCCGCGCCGCTCCAGCTCGTTCAGGAGCGTCGCGGTCATGCGCGCGCCCGTGGCGCCGAGCGGATGGCCCAGCGAGATGCCGCCGCCGTTCGGGTTGATGTCGTCGAAGCGATGCTCGAGCCCGGCGTCTCGCGCGAACTGCAGCACGACCGAGGCGAACGCCTCGTTGACTTCGATCACCGAGATGTCGTCCCAGCTCAATCCTGCGCGCGCGAGCGCGGCGGCACAGGCCTGCGGGTTGCCGTGGAGCATGCGGTAGGGATCGACGCCCGACAGCCCGAAAGACACGAAACGCGCCCGGGGCTCGAGCTCGAGCCGCCCGGCCGCCCGCTCGCTCACGAGAAGCAGGGCGGCGGCGCCGTCACAGATCTGGGACGAGTTGCCTGCGGTGACCCGGCCGTCCGGACGGAAGGCCGGCTTCAGCGCGGCGAGCGCCTCGGCGGAGGTCTCGCGGCGCGGCGTCTCGTCGACGTCGAGGACGACGCCCGTGTGCGGATTGGTCAGGTCGACCGGCACGAGCTCGTTC
>DASUXI010000047.1:0-7963 GCA_036377995.1 Gaiellaceae bacterium | reverse complement strand
ACTCCTCGCTGGAGGAGTTCACGGCGGACGGTCCGCGCGAGATCCTCGTGCGCTCTCACGACCTGGACGCCGCACGGCAGCTCCTGTCTCGTCCGACGACCTGAGCCAGCCGCTAAGGCGCGCACCCGCCGGTCGAGACCGGCCGCGACGCGGAGCCCAGGTTCGTGCGGACGACGTCGGCCGGGACGCCGTAGCCGCCGGCGGTGTGCAGACGGGCGGCGAAGATGGTCGCCTCGACCGCGCCCCGGGCGTCGACCGCAGGCGCGCCCGAGTCGCCGTGGCGGACGCGCCCACGCAGAGATGTGATCGAACGGGTGACCGGGCCGGCGCCGTACGCATCCTCTGCGAGCACGAATGCCGTCTTGCCGATGCGCGCGGGCGTCGCGGTGAAAGGCCCGTTCTCGGGGAAGCCGAGTACGGCCACGGCGGTCCCGGGAGTGGCGTCGACGAGCGCGAGCGGTCTCGCCCCGAGCTCATCGACCCGCAGGACAGCCACGTCGTTCCGCCGGTCGAACGCAACGACGTCCGCGGGATAACGGACGCCCGACTGCGACTCGACCATCGTGTCCGTCTGCCCGGCGACGACGTGTGCCGCGGTCACGACCAGGTGGGGCCTCGCCACCCAGCCCGTCCCCTCGACGCCGACGCCGCACGCCGTGCCTAGGACGCGGACGACGCTGGGAGCCGAGCGGCGAACGCCGAGGGCGTGCGCGAGGCGCGGGTCGGGCGGTGCGACCGGGGCCGCCGGCCCGGAGATGGTCGGGAACGGGTCGATGCGGGCGAGTGCGTTGAGGAGCTGTCCGGGTGGGACGACGTCGTTCAGTCCTCTGAGCAACGCCGACGACTGGGCGCCACGGCGCAGGTCTGCCTGGCCCGGAAGAAGCAGGGCGACGGCCCCGAGCACCCACACCATCGCGAGGCCCGTCACCGCGCCGAGCGCGAGGCCTCCGGCGGAGTCGAACGTCGCCAGTCTCGGCCGGCGAAACCTCGTGCGCAGCGCGGAGCCCGCCAGCGTGCCGAGCGTCTCCAGGACGATCGCGCCCACCGCGGCTCCGGCGAGCGCCGCCAGCGGGGTGTACGGCGACCTGGCCCCGCCCTGCAGGAGCGCGGGCGCGATCCGCGAGCCGAGCCACGCTCCGAGCACGATGCCGGCGAGCGAGAGCGCGCTGGCGGCGAGCCCTTTCTTCCAGCCGATAAACGCCGTCAGCGCGACGAAACCGATCGCGATCAGGTCGACCTTGGTCACTGGTTCGGGAGGGTACTCGCTACACTGGCCGTCCCATCGAGGGGGCGTAGTTCAGTTGGTTAGAACGCCGGCCTGTCACGCCGGAGGTCGCGGGTTCGAGTCCCGTCGCTCCCGCTCAAGTCCTCCCTGCTAGTCGGCTTCTTTCTACTCGCGCGTGTTACTCGACCTCCGAGCGTGTCGCCACCTCCTCGCCCGCTCGTGCCGCTAATCCGGCACGTTGTGGACGTTGAGCGCACTGCCGTCTGACCCAAGAATCACGTCAACTTCGTGCCGCTTGCGGTCGTGGCACACGTAGAGCCACCCAGTAACGCCACCCGCCACATGCGGGCCCGACATCCGCACACACTTGTAGGGGCCGCCCAAAACCTCGGCCGCCTTGGCCGCCTTCGCTGCGCCCCCGCGAGGCGGGCTGACCCGCTTCGTAGTTGTCCCCTGAGGGGTGGAGCTGGATTGCTGCGTGGATGTCCCCGGAGGAGAGCTGGGCGCGCTTCCGCCACCACCACCGCACCCGCTCAGCGTGATCACCATCAGTGCGATAACTCGCAACTTCTTCATCGTTAACGAGCTGCCCTCGCGTCGAGCCGGGCGCGCAGGCTGTCCTCCGAGTCTAGCGCCAGGTGCCCGTACGTCTTGTCGATCATGCGCAAGCTCGTCCCCATGAGCCGAGCCAGCTCGAAGATCGAGATGCCCGCAGCCAACGCCTCCGCGGCGAAGGTGTGCCGCAGGCAGTACGGGCCGCGCCGCTCAATCCCCGCAGCGTCGAGCGCCGGGTACCACTCGCGCGCGCGCCATGTGTCGAGCCCGATGTAACCGCCTCGCGGAGCAGGGAAGAGCAGCGGCGTGTCGAGGCTCGGCGGCAACGCATCGAGTGCCGCCAGCGCGCGGGCGGTAAGCGGCACCCGCCGGCGCGAGCGCTCCGTCTTCGGGTAGCCGGTCAGTACGCCGTCGGCTATGCGGCGCTGCACGGTTACGGCCGGCCCGTGCGGTCGAGGTCTCGCCGCTCGAGCGCGGCCCACTCGTTGGTGCGCAGGCCCGGTCTCGGCCGCGAAGATCACGAGCGGCCCGTACGCGGGCCCGAGTTCATCAGCGAGCGCGTCTACCTGCTCGCGCGTAAACGGCCGCAGCTCCTCGCTCTGTAGCTCGCGGTTCGGCCCGGCGTCCTTCGCCGCGTTGGCGGAGCAGTAGCCCCAGCGCACGGCCGCGCCGAGTACCTGGGGAGCGCGAGGGTCAGCCGGTAGCGCGAGCGCTCCGGCTGCGCAGCGCGCAAGGCCGCGATGTCGGCCGCTCCGCCCTCCAGCTCGCGCAAGCTCCACGAGCCGAACTGGTCAGGTGCTCGTCGGCGAGCGCACCGCCGCGCTCGTCGGCCACGCCTTCGACCTCGGCGAGGCGCGCACGGTCGCGGCGAAAAGAAAGGTGGATGGCGTCGTCGCGCGAGAGCTTCGGGGCATGGTTGCGCCGCGCTATCGTCGCCAGCTTCCGCTCCATGCCCGAGGATAACTCCGCTTCACCGACTTCCAACATGATCTTGAGACGCGCTCCCGGCACGGACAGAGGACGGATCCCCCGCGAGCGAACGCCTCTTGCCATGGACTCTAGGACGCGCATTCGTAAACGCGCCACCGCCGTCGTACGCTCTGCCTATGTCTACAACCGTCGGACGCGAGCGGGAGCTGAATGTCGTCAGCAAGTTCGTCGCCGGGAAAAGTGGCGGTGTGCTCGCGATTGCCGGAGAGCCGGGTATCGGTAAGACGACTGTCTGGCGGGAGGCGGTCAAAGGAGCACGCACCGCGGGCTTCCGGGTCATGCTCGCACGTCCGGCCGAAGCCGAGGCGAGGCTCTCGTTTGCCGGACTCGCGGATCTCCTTGCCGACATGCCCGAGGAGGTCTTCGCCGGGCTCCCCGAGCCGCAACGGAGGGGAATCGATGCGGCGCTGCTGCGCAGACACGCGGATCGCGCGCCTGCACGCCGTGTCGTCTCAACTGCCTTCCTCTCGCTCGTCCGTGCGCTCGCTGCAGACGCACCGATCATGCTGGCGGTGGACGACGTGCAGTGGCTCGACCCGCCGTCGGCGGGGGTGATCGCGTTCGCCCTCCGGCGCCTCGACGACGAGCCTGTGTGCGCTGTCTTGTCGATCCGATCGCAAGAGGTCGAAAGGTCCGCCCTGAGGCTGACCGACGAGCTGGGCGTGCAATGGCTCGAGCTCGGCGGATTGTCGGTCGGCGCCCTGCACCGCGTCCTCGCCGACACGCTCGAGAGGACGTTTTCGCGCCCTTCGCTCGTACGCATTGCCGAGGCCTCCGGCGGTAACCCGCTCTACGCGCTCGAGATTGCGCGGCTCCTCGAGCGCAGCGAAGAAGTCGACATCTCGCGGCTACCCGTTCCGAAGAGCCTCGACGGGCTCGTACGAAGCCGGGTTCGTGCGCTGCCGCACTCGACGCGCGCCGCACTCCTTCGAGCGGCGGCGCTCGCGCGACCGGACACGACTGTCGTCAGCGCCGACGATCTGGCCGCGGCCGAAGCTGCCGGCCTCGTGCGACTGACAACGGCCGGCCGCATCCAGTTCGCCCATCCGCTTTTTGCGTCTGCGGTCTACTCGACCGCCGCCCCCGCCGAGCGCCGCGAGACGCATCGCGCCCTCGCCTCGGTCGTATCTGACCCAGAGGAGCGCGCGCGCCACCTGGCCCTCGGTTGCGACGGCACAGACGATAGCGTCGTCGCCGAGCTCGCGGCCGCCGCACAGCTTGCCCAGCAGCGCGGCGCGCCTGACAGCGCGGCCGAGCTCCTCGAGCTGGCGCTCCGAGTCGTTCGGCCGGGATCCGATGCAACGCACGACTTGCAGCTCGAGCTCGCGGAACAGCTCTTCCTGTCAAGTGACTTTCGACGCGCACGCGAGGCCCTCGAAGAGCTCAACGCTGTGTTGCCACCCGGAGACCTGCGCGCGCGTGCGCTCCTCTGGCTCGCGGAGATCGAGTACTGGTGGAAAGGTGAATCGGCCGCCGTTGTGCTCAGCGAGGAGGCACTGGCAATCGCCGTCGAGCCGATTCAACGCGCACAGTGCCTGATCAGCATTGCCGGGAAGGCCGCAACGGTCGACCTCCCGAGAGCCGCCGACGCCGCACGCGCAGCGGTCGAGCTGCTGCAAACACTGCCTGACGCCCCGCCCGCTCTCGTCGCCGCCGCGCTCAGTGCCGAGGTCCGGGCCAGCCTCTTCCTCGGTGAGGGCTTCGACGAACAGGCGGCCGCGCGGTCGCTCGAGTTGGAGACTCAAGCACCGCCGACGCTGGTTGACGAACGCGTGATGTTCAAGCTCGGGCAGTGGCTTCGCTATGTCGACCAGCTCGACGCCGCGAGAGCGCACCTCATCGATGCGGAGCGTCAAGCACGCGACGAGGGCGACGACTCGTCGCTCGCCAATATTCACCTGAACCGCGTCATCCTCGAGACGTGGGCCGGCAACTGGGAGCTCGCTGGGGAGTTTGCCGACCGTATGGTCGAAGCGTTCGAGCAGCAGGGTGTCGTATCCAGCGACGTCGGCTTGTGGCGCGCGTACCTTCACGCGCACCTCGGCCGGTGGGATGCGGTGCAGTCGGCAGCCGAGCTCGCAGCGAGGCAGGAGCCGGTCATCGGTGCGATCTGGAGCCGCTCGCTCGGCCTGGCTGCTCTCGCGAACGGCAACGTGAAGGATGCCGATCGGCATCTTGCCGACGCCGTCGCCCAACTCGATCGCATCGACATCCGGGAACCGGCGGTCTTCCGGGTCGAAGGTGACGCGATCGAGGCCGCTGTCGCCACCGGCGCACTGGAGCGGGCCGAGACGTGGCTGCGGCGCTTCGAGGAACATGCCGGCCGCTCACGTATCCCGTGGAACCTCGCGGTCTCCGCTCGTTGCAGCGGACTGTTGTTCGCGGCGCGCGGCGAGCTCGACAACGCCGCAGAAGCCATCGAGCGATCTCTCCGCGAGCACGAGCACTGTCCCGTGCCTTTCGAACGCGCGCGCACGCTGCTCGTGCAGGGGCAGGTCTTGCGCCGAATGAAGAGGAAGCGAGAGGCGCGCGCCTCGCTCGAGCAGGCAAGGACGATCTTCGAGCAGCTCGGCTCCGACGCGTGGGTCGGGCGCGCCACGGCCGAGCTGCAGCGGGTCGCCGTCCGGAAGGCGCCGGACGAGCTCAGCGCTACGGAGTTGCGGATCGCCCAGCTCGCTGCCGCGGGCTTCTCCAATCCGCAGATCGCGGCGGAGGTTTTCGTCTCGCGAAAGACCGTCGAGGCGAATCTCGCACGTGCGTACCGCAAGCTCGGCGTCGCCTCTCGGGCGCAGCTCGGAGCAGCGCTCGACCGGGAAGCCGAGGCGATTTCGTAGGGATCTCCCGCTTTCATCGAAGCGACGCTGGACCTAGGCTCGTTTGCGATGGACGCGGTCTCCAAGAGTTTCGTGGCGGAGTGCTTCTGGCCCGACGTGCACGAGCACGACGTGCGTGAGCTCGACGAGCGGATTCGCACCCACGCCGCCAAGCGCGACGACGCCCGCTTCCTCGGCTCGGTCCTGATCCGAGCGGACGAGGTGGTGCTCTTCCACCTCGAAGGGACAGCTGCCGGGGTCCACGACCTTGCTGAGCGAGCCGGCATTCCGTTCGAGCGACTCCTCGAGACGGACATCGTGTTCAGCGCCGCTACAAATTCGAAAGGGGAATCCGATGCTTAGTTTCCGTTGTGGAGGCGGCCTCCTTGCCTCGGTTGCGATTGGAGTCGTCCTGACCTTCACGGTGCCGGCTGCAAACGCCGCCGGCAGCGGACTCAACGTCTGCAACCTGCTCTCGGCGAGCCAACTCGCGAGCGTCCATGTGAGCGCCCCGTGCACGCAGAAGACCATGCCCGTCAACAGACAAGGCACTCACGTCGGCACGATCAACCTGGGCCGCTGGGGCAACATTCACCAGGGTTACATCCTGGCCGCCGTGTATGTCATCAACCCCGCGTACGTGGGCGTCGCCAAGCAAAAGTTCTTCAACGGAGGGACGTCGGCCGGCGTCGGCGACTGGTCACGATGGAAGGGGTTCGCCAACGGCAAGGACGCCGCACGAATCGTGTTCGGGGTAGGCAACAGGATCGTCGACCTCGACGTCGGCCCTGGGTCGAAGCACCCGCTGAAGTCGAAGCAGCAGGTGATCGCGCTCGCGAAGGCGATCGAGGGACAGCTTTAGGTGGCGTAGCCAGATTCCGCTGCGGCCAGCGGCAGACAGGGGCAGGCGTGGGGAGGCCTGCCCCTGATCGTCGCGGCTCCGCTTGACTTTCTCGCGTCGAGACTTGAATGTTCGCGGAGGATCCCCGCGTCAATCGGCCGGCCAGGCCGGGAGCGAGCGAAGTGACGGAGAGTCGTGCGGGGCGGGCGCGTTGACTGCCGTTGGCGGCGAGGTCGTCATCGACGTCGCCGGCCTTCGCATGAGTTACGCGGGGTTCGAGGCCGTTCGGGGGATCGATCTGCGGGTTCGTCGCGGCGAGGTGTTCGCGTTCCTGGGCCCGAACGGTGCGGGGAAGACGACGACGGTGGAGATCATGGAGGGCTACCGGCGCCGAACCGAGGGCAGTGTGACCGTGCTGGGTCTGGATCCCGAGGGTGGCGGGGCGGTCTGGCGGTCACGGATCGGAGTGGTGCTGCAGGAGTCCGAGCCGGAGCGGGATCTCACGGTCTCCGAGTGCCTGCGGCTCTTCGCCGGCTACTTCCCGGCCCCGAGCGATGTCGAGGAGACGTTGAAGCTCGTGGGGCTGGCAGATAGGGCCGATGCGACGGCGAGCCGGCTGTCGGGCGGGCAGCGGCGGCGTCTCGATGTGGCGATGGCGTTGATCGGTGATCCGGAGTTGATCTTCCTCGACGAGCCGACGACCGGCTTCGATCCGTCAGCGCGCCGAGACGCGTGGAAGATGATCCTCGGGCTTCGTTCGACCGGCGTGACGGTGTTCCTGACCACGCACTACATGGAAGAGGCCGAATACCTGGCCGACCGGGTCGCGGTGATCGCTGGCGGACGGATCGTCGCCGAAGGGACTCCCGAAACGCTCGGAGGACGCGCGCAGGCCGAAGCCGAGATCCGCTTCGGCCTGCCGCCCGATGCTCGATTCGACGATCTGCCGCTCGACGTGCAGCAGGCGGCGGCGGATCGCGACGGAGGCCAGGTGCTGCTCCGGGCCGCCTCGCCGCTGAAGGTGATCGGTTCGCTGGTCAGTTGGGCGGAAACGCGACGCGTCGATCTACCCGACCTCGAGGTTCGCCGGCCGAGTCTCGAGGATACGTACCTGGCGCTGACGGCTCCGGTGGAGGACGACAGGACCCTTGGCTGAGGCTGTCGTTCCCGCCTCGCCAGCCGGGCCTCGCGCTCGCGGTCTCCCACGGCTCGTGCTCCATCAGTTTCGCTTCGATCTGCTCGCCTTCGCACGCAACCGGCAGTCGCAGTTCTTCGCGCTGGTTCTGCCGGTGCTGTTCCTGGTCATCTTTGCCTCGGTCTTCGGCGGGAGCCACTCGGTCGAAGTCCCGGGCGGGCGGCTGAAGACATCTGTCTCCTACGTGCCCGGGATCATCACGCTCGGCATCATCGCCGCATCCTTCGTCAATCTCGTCATCTCGGTCACCGCGCAACGCGAGAGCGGCATCCTCAAGCGGCGCAGGGCGACTCCCGTGCCGGCGGCCGCGATCATCGGCGGCAGGGCGCTGACGGCCGTCGTCG
>DASUXI010000046.1:0-2366 GCA_036377995.1 Gaiellaceae bacterium | reverse complement strand
CAACCGATGAATCTAGGACGGGCTTGTTAAGAGGGGCTGAAGATCAGGGCTTCCGGCCCAGACTGGTGAGGTCGAGCAGCATGGGCCCGAGGCGTTCCGCGAGTGCGTGATCGGTTCGCGCCAGCTCGTTCGCGAGCAAGGTCGCGACCGAGGCGAGCACCCGCCGTAGCTCTACCTCTTCGAGCGACCGGACGAGCGATTCCTCGACCGGCGCTGTCTGCTCCTCGGGAAGGAGGTCGGCGTCTTTCGCAAATCGCGTCGGATGGCCGAGCCGGAGGCACGCAAGTGCCAGCACGTGTTCGCGCACACCGTGGATCAGCCACTCCGCCTGCCAGCGCTTGCCTCGTTCGATGCACACGCGGGCATGCAGTACGTGATGCCAGGCGAGGCCGGCGAGCTCGTCGGACGATTGCGCGCCGGCGGGCGGAACCTCGGCGGTCTCGCGGAAGACCGTGCGCCAGTTCGGACCGCGTGGACCGAACTCGGCCTCGCGTGTGAAGCCGATGTCGACCTCGAGCCAGCCGGGTAACACTTGTCCGCCGAGCCGCTTGCGTGGGAGCCCGTGATTGCCGCTGCCGTGATTCCCGGATCGGCTTCGGCTCGCGTGAGCAGCTCGCTTCGGATCCGCTCGCGTTCGTCCACCGAAAACACGGCCCGACTGTATGGGCTTGACAGACAGGCCATCGTTCAGATATATAACCGCTTAGTTATCTAACCAGAAGGTTCGATATGACGACCGACGCTCTCACCCTGACGTTCTCGGCCCTCGCGGATCCAACCCGCCGGGCAATCCTCTCCCGGCTGAGCGAGGGCCCCGCGACCGTCAAGGAGATCTCGGCACCGTTCACGATCAGCGGCCCTGCAATCTCCAAGCACCTTCGCGTGCTCGAGCGGGCCGGGCTCATCGCGCGCGGGCGCGCGGCGCAGTGGCGTCCCTGCCGGCTCGAGGCGGCGCCGCTGAAGGAGGTCGCGGAGTGGGCCGACGGGTATCGGCGCTTCTGGGAGGAGAGCTACGAACGGTTGGACGACTACCTGCGAGACCTGCAGCGAAAGGAGCAAGGAAATGAGCAGCACCACTGAGATCGGCGCGACGACGTTCACCACCAGGTCCGATCGGGAGGTCGAGATCACGCGGGCATTCGACGCTCCGGCCGCGCTCGTGTGGGCCGCGTGCACCGAGCCCGAGCACGTCCCGAACTGGTACGGGCCTAGGGGCTGGAGTCTGCCGGTGTGTGAGATCGACCTCCGTCCCGGCGGCTCGTGGCGCTACGTCATGCGCGGGCCGGACGGCTCCGAGATGGGGCTCGGCGGGGTCTTCCGGGAGGTCTCGCCTCATGACCGGCTCGTGACGACGGAGTCGTTCGACGACTATCCGGGCGAGTCGCTCAACACGATGACGCTCACCGAGGAGGACGGCGTGACGACGATGACGACCGCTGTTCTCTACGAGTCGAAGGAGATGCGAGAGGCGGTCATCCAGTCGGGGATGCAGGGTGGCGCGGCCGAGACGCTCGACCGCCTTGCCGAGCTCCTCCGCACACTCGCCTGAGGAGACGGCTTCGATGGTCCCGGCAAGGGCCGGGGCCATCGGGGTCAGTGGCCGGTGGCCGAGAAGTGCATGTAGTCCCTGGTCGATCCAGCCCACGCCCCACCCCAACCCCAGCCGATTGCACGAAAGGCTTGGACGACCGCGGGCGTGACCATTCCCGGGCGGAGGCGCGACCGGTTCCGGTACGGGAGGCCGGCGCGGTCATGCGTCCGGCCGCAGCCGACGTAGGGGTTCTCGACCGGGTTGAGGTCGACGGCTTCGCCGTACGCATGCTCCGACCAGCTCCCGGTGCCCTTGCCACCCGTGCATGGCGAGGGCACCGCCTGGCGGCACTCGAATGATCCGCTGATGTCTCCGTCGGCCGGTCGGCCGCGCTTTGGCCCATACGCGTCCGAGAGCTGCATGTGCCGGATCCGGAAACGGAGCTCGTAGAGCCGGCGGAAGACGCGAGCCAGCGCGGGGGCGGCGCGCGCGTTCACGACGAGCTGCCCGGTGGTGTGGGCTTGTCTGTCGAATCCCCAGTACGTCACGGTGAGAACGCGAAGGCCCGAGAGCGCGACCGGACAGCCGGGCTGCCAGTAGTGAGCCTTCAACTCGGCGCGAAGCGGCGGCGGCAGCGGCTGGATCTGAGCGTGAAGCGCGAAGGCCGCCAGCGGCAGAGCGAGGAGGCGGCCCGTCACGGCCCTATCCGCAGCGCGCCGAGGTGCGCGAAGGTGACGTCGTAGTCGAGGATCTCTTCGATCTCGACCTCCGCGATCGACATCATCCTTTGCAGGAATTCCATGCGCGCGGTCAGATGCTGTTCGGCCACCTCGCG
>DASUXI010000045.1:0-2733 GCA_036377995.1 Gaiellaceae bacterium | reverse complement strand
TCGGCCGGGTCGCGGGCGGCATAGAGACCGCAGTCGCACTCGGGGCCGGGAACCGGGTGCAGAGGCGTCTTCCCGTACGGGTTGCGACAGTCCGCCAGGGCCGGCTCCCCCACGTGCCAGAGCAGGTCGTGGAGGACCGATCCCAGGCGCAGGCCGGCAACGGTCTCGGTCACGACCCAGGCGCGCCAGCCCCGGACGGGCACCGAGGTCTCGCGGACGGCATTCCCGATCTCCATCAGGAGGTCTCGACGCCGCTGAGGGACGACGGCGGCATGACCTGGTCGACGAGCCCGTACGCGACGGCCTCGTCCGGTCCCATGAAGCGGTCGCGGTCGATGTCCTTCATCACGCGCTCGACCGTCTGGCCGGAGTGCCGGGCGATGATCTCCGCCATCTGGCGGGTGAGCGCGAGGATCTCCTCGGCGGCGATCTTGATGTCCGCAGGCGCGCCGCGGAAGCCGCCCGACCCCTGGTGGATCATCACCTTCGCGTTCGGCAGGACGTAGCGCTTGCCGGGCGCGCCGCCGCAGAGAATCATCGCGGCCGCGGACATTCCCATTCCCGTGCAGATGGTCTTCACGTCCGGCTTCACGTACTGCATGGCGTCGTAGATGGCCATGCCGGCATAGGCGTCCCCACCCGGGGAGTTGACGTAGAGCGAGATGTCCTGGTCCGGGTCCTCGGCCTCGAGGAAGAGAAGCTGCGCGGTGATGACGTTCGCGACGTCGTCCGCCACCGGCTGTCCGAGGAACACGATCCGCTCGCGCAGGAGCCGGGAATAGATGTCGAACGAGCGCTCGATGCGCCCGTCCTGCTCGACGACGACGGGGATCAACGGCATCTGTCCTCCTTGCTAAGGTGCAACCGTCTGGTTGCACTAGTATACGCAACCTTAGGGTTGCGGATTGGAGGAGCGATGGAAGTGACGCGCGAACTCGTGTTCCCCGTGCCGGCCGAGGAGGTCTGGGAGGCGCTCACCGATCCCGCGCAGCTGGAGGAGTGGTTCGCGAACGACGTCGAGCTCGACCCGCGCGAGGGCGGCGAGGGCGTCTTCCGGTGGGAGAACGGTGAAGAGCGTCACGCCACCGTCATCGCGGTCGAGCCGGGCGAGAAGCTCGTGCTCGACTGGGACGACGACGGCGAGGTCGAGTTCACCCTCGAGGAGGTCGAGACAGGGACCCGACTGCTGGTACGCGAGACGTCGCGCGAGTGGTCGACTGCGCTCGAGCTCCACGCCTGCGCCCTCGCGCTCGCAGCGGCCTGAGTTGTCCGAAGATCCGACGGGGCGTGTCTTCGACGCGCTTGCCGACGCGAACCGCCGTTACGTCGTCCAGGTGCTCGCCGGGCGGGACACTGCGACGGCGACGGAGCTCGCAGCCGAGCTTCCCGTCACCCGCCAGGCCGTCGCGAAGCATCTGGCCGCGCTCAACGAGGCGGGCCTCGTCGCGAGCCGGCGCGAGGGGCGCGAGACGAGGTATGCCCTGACGCCCGGCCCGCTGGCCGAGGCGATGGACTGGATGGCGAGCGTCGGGGCCGAATGGGACTCTCGGCTCGAGGCGCTCCGCAGGCACCTCCGGAAACGCCGTCCGTAGAATCGGATGATGGAACGCCGCCGCCTCGGCGGGACCGACGTCGAGGTCTCGCGGCTCATCCTCGGCTGCGGCAACTTCGGCGGGATCGGCTCCGCCCCTGAGTTCTTCGGTCGCGGCGAGACGGAGGACGACGCGTTCCGGATCATGGACGCCGCCTGGGAGCTGGGCATCGAGGCCTTCGACACCGCCGACGCGTACGGCGGAGGCCGCAGCGAGACGTGGATCGGAAACTGGATGCGCAGCCGCGGCGTGCGGCCGGTGCTCACCACGAAGACGTTCAACCCGATGGCTGCCGGCGAGGATCACGGGCTGGGGAGGCAGCGCATCTCACGGCAGCTCGAATCGAGCCTCACCCGGCTCGGCGTCGAGAGCGTCGACGTCTACCTGGCGCACGAGTTCGATCCGGAAACACCGATCCAGGAGACGTTCGCGACCTTCAGCGGCCTCGCCGAGCTCGGTCTCGTCAGGGCATGGGGGGTGAGCAACTTCGACGCGGATCAGCTGCGCGAGGCACTTGTCGCCGGCCGGCCGGCCGTCCTGCAGAACTCCTATTCGCTCCTCGAGCGGGGGGACGAGGAGGCGGTGCTCGGGCTCTGCGTCGAGTTCGGCGTCGCCTACACGCCCTTCAGCCCGCTCGCCGGTGGGTGGCTCACCGGCAAGTACTCGCGCGGCGCGGCGCCGCCGCAAGGCTCGCGGATGGAGATGCGACCGGGGCCCTACGAGCATCTGAGGACGGAGCGGACGTTCGACGCGCTCGCGCGCTTCGAAGAGGTCGCCGGCCGGTACGGCGTCGAGCCGGCCACGCTTGCATTCGCGTGGCTGCTCGCGCGGCCTTACGTGACGGCTGTCGTGGTCGGCCCGCGAACGCCGCAACACCTCGAGCCTGCGGTCCGGGGGCTCGAGCTCAACCTTTCGTCCTCCGAGTTGGGGGAGCTGGAAGCGCTGTTCGCGTCCTGAGCGGGCGTCAGGGCCTCTCTCAGGGGGCCAGCCGCTCGACCAGCCACCCCCCGCCGTCTCTGCGATAGCGCAGGCGGTCGTGTGCGCGGTCGTCGCGGTGCTGCCAGAACTCGTAGCTCGCCGGGGTGAGGCGGTACCCGCCCCAGTGCTCGGGCCGCGGGATGTGGCGACCCTCGTGGGCCGC
>DASUXI010000044.1:0-26683 GCA_036377995.1 Gaiellaceae bacterium | reverse complement strand
TACCAGCGCGATGAAGAACAGGGCTCCCAGTCGCCGCACGATCTCCTCCTCTGTTGCCAGTTCTGTGAACGTCAGCACCGTAGCAGGACGGCCGGTACGTTGTCAATACTGGCTACAAGGTACGGTTGTAGAGGTCGTTCCGGGAAATGCCCGTCAGCCGGGCGACGATCTCTGCGGCACGTCTGCGAGAAAGTCCGGCGGCGACGAGCTCGGCAACGGCGGTGACGGCTCCCGACGGAGCGACCTCGACGGCCCCCGGCCCGAGAACCAGCGTGATCTCGCCCTTCGGCGGCTCGGCGAATCTCTCGGCGACGTCCAGCGCCGCCCCGCGCACCACTTCCTCGAAGCGCTTGGTGAGCTCACGGCACACCGCCACCTGCCGTCCCGGCGCAGCGTGGGCGAGCGAACGGAGCGTGACAGGCAGACGCTGGGGCGCCTCGAACGCGACCACGGGGTAAGGCCATGCCGCCAATTCCTCCCACAGCGCGGCGAGCGCCCCCGAGCTTCTGGGCAGGAAGCCGACGAACTGGTACCGCTCCGCCGGGAAGCCGCTCGCGACGAGGGCGGTGTCGACCGCCGACGGCCCCGGCAACACCGTCACCGGGACGCCGGCTGCGATAGCAGCGGCGACCAGCCTTGCACCGGGGTCGCTGATCCCAGGCATGCCGGCGTCGCTGACCAGCGCCATCCGCTCGCCCGCTTCGAGTCGCGGCAGGAGCTCGGCGGTTCGCTTCGCCTCGTTGTGCTCGTGGTAGGAGAGCAGCCCCGTCGCCGGGATTTCGTGCCGTCCCAGGAGGATCCGGGTGCGACGCGTGTCCTCGCACAGGAGGACGGCGGCGGAGCGAAGCTCAGCGAGGACGCGCAGGGTGACATCGTCGAGGTTGCCGATCGGCGTCGCACAGACCGAGAGCGGCACCAGTGCCCTTCAGGTAATGCCGTCGAAGGCGACGAGGGCGGCGCCGATCAGGCCTGCGGCGGTCCCGAGCTCAGCCCGGACGATCGGCAGGTCGTCGCCGGCATTCGCAAGCGCCTCCCGGCTGACGATCTCGCGCGCGGGATCCAGCATGAAGTCGCCGGCGGCCGCGAATCCACCACCGATGACGACCAGCTCGGGGTTGAAGATGTTCACGAGCGTGCCGATGCCGGCGCCCAGATACCGCCCCATGCTCGCGAGGATCTCCCGGGCGCGCGGCTCGCCCTCGGCGGCGAGTCGCACCAGCCGATGTGCGTCGACGGCCGGACCGAACTCCTCCTGGGCCAGCTTGGTCGCCGCAACGCCGGTGACGTAGGGCTCGAGGTGCCCGCGCCCCGTACACGACCCCTGGCACGGCAACCCGTCGAAGACGATCACCATGTGACCGAACTCCGCCCACCCGCGATAAAGGTGGCCGTCGATGACCGCTCCGCCGCCGCACCCGGTCCCGAGGGTGAGCATCACCATCCGGTCGACGTCTCGTGCCGCGCCGAAATGAAACTCCGCATAGGCCGCGGCGTTGGCGTCGTTCTCGATCGCGACCGGCAGCCGGAACCGCTCCGCCATTGCCGCCCGGAAGTCGATGTCGGTCAGCGGGATGTTCACGCCCTGCAACGCTCGGCCATTCTTCTGGTCGATCGGTGAGGGGAGCCCGAAGCCGATCGCGGCTACATCCTCGTCGAGGAGCTCCTCGACGGCGGCATCGAGCCCGGCCAGCAGGGCCTCCTGGGATTCCTGGGGCGTCGGCGTCTCGCGCCGCCGTTCGACGCGGCCGTTCCGGTCGACGAGACCCGCGAGGATCTTGGTGCCGCCCAGGTCGACCCCGATGACGTGTCTTCCGTCCAATCCGCGCGGCTACCCTACTCCCTCGATGGCGACGGGACAGAAGCCCTACCGCGTCTACCGAGGCGGGCGCACGAAGGGCCGGGTGCCGCTCGAGCAACCGCAGCCGCGACGCGATCGCAACGGGCGCCTGCCGCGCGACCCGAAGGTCCGGAAGCCGCGGCGACGGTGGAGCTGGCGGCGGCGGATCGCACTCGGCGTCGTCGCGATCCTGGTGCTGTCGCTGATCTGGGCGATCGCCGGCTACCTCTCCTTTCGCAGCGGCGTGAAGAAGGCGAATGCGCGGCTCGACAAGGCGGTGCCGGCGGTCCTGGCGAAGCAGAGCGGCCTCCTGCTCTCGCACCCGACGACGATCCTGCTGCTCGGGCGGGACTACGCCAACACCGACCAGCGCGCCGGCCTGAACCACTCCGACTCGATCATGATCCTCCGCACCGATCCGGGGCGGCACCGCCTGACCTACCTCTCGATCCCGCGCGACCTGCGGGTCGCCGTCCCCGGCTACGGCGAGCAGAAGATCAACGCGGCGATGCAGATCGGCGGTGCGTCGCTCGTGATCAGGACGATCGAGGCGCTGACCGGTCGCGCGCTCCAGGTCAATCACGTGATGATCGTCGACTTCTCGGCCTTCAAGACCTTGATCGACAACATCGGCGGGATCGACGTCAACGTGCCGGCTCCGATCCTCTCGAACAAGTTCGACTGCCCGTACGACGCCGCACGCTGCGCACGCTGGCGAGGCTGGCGCTTCGCGAAGGGCCCGCAGCACATGAACGGCAGGCGCGCCCTGATCTACTCGCGCATCCGCGAGAACCAGCTCGACCCGCGCGACACCGACATCTCACGCGGCGAGCGGCAGCAGATCGTCGTCAGGGCCGCGATGAGCAAGCTGCTCGGCGTCGGGACCGTCTTCAACCTCCCGTTCGACGGCAGCAAGCTGCTCGCCCCTCTGACGACCGATCTTTCCGCGTGGCAGCTCGTCCAGCTCGGCTGGGTGCTGAAGCGTGCCGGGTCCGGCAATGCGCTCCACTGCCGCCTCGGCGGGCAGTCGGCCGGCGGCGACATCGTGGGCACGGAGGACAACATCGCCGTGATCGGGATGGTGACCGGGAAGTCCGCTCCGCAGCCCCCGCGGCCGGGCGGCGGGCTGTTCGCTCCCGGCTGCGTCGTCGGCACGACGCCCTTCGGCAAGTAGCGGCGAGCGCGTCCCGCCGCGATGCACGAATCAGGCCTCGGCGGCCTTCTTCTCGGGCGGCTTGTCCTTCTTCTCCCCCGAACCGGAGTCGGTCGACTCCTTCGGCGCCTCCTTCTTGCGACCGCCCCGGCCGTAGTCCGTCGAGTAGAAGCCGGAGCCACGGAAGTGGACGGGCACCGGGTAGAGGACCGTCTCGACTGGAGAGCCGCCGCACTCCGGGCACGACTCCGGAGCGGGCTCGGCGATCCGCTTGAAGACTTCGAAGAGGTGCCCGTTCGGGCACTTGTATTCGTACGTGGGCACAGGGAATGAGAGACGCTAGCAGCGTTATCGGCTCGGATTGCTTGGAGAGACAGCCCTTATGAACGAAGTCGCGGCCCCCACCATCGCGCTCGAGAGCGCACGAATCGCGACGAGAGCGCCCCGAGTTTTCTGGACGGCTACGGCGGTCGTCACCGCCGCCGCCGCCGCCGTGCTCGGGTGGTTCCTGTCGGCGTGGCCTCCGCACGAGGACGAGGCCCTCGCGCTGTTCGTCGGCCGCGGCTCGCTCGGCGACCTCTTGCACACCGTCATCGGCGAGCGCGGCGGGGCGCCGCTGCACTTTCTCCTCGCCTGGGCCGTCGTCCACCTCGGCGGCGGCCTGACCGGGCTGCGCGCCGTCTCTCTCGTCTTCGCCGTCGCGAGCGTCCCCCTGATCGCGCTGCTCGGGGCGCGACTCGCCGATCGCGCGACCGGCGTTGTCGCCGCGGGCCTCGCCTCGGGCTCCTGGGTGTTCATCTTCCACGGAGTCTTCGGGCGCATGTACAGCCTGTTCCTGTTCACGAGCTTGCTCTCGTTCATCGCACTTCTGCGAGCCCTCGACCTTGGTAGTCGACGGCGCTTCGTCCTTTGGGGAGTCGCCCTCGTCTTCACGCTCGCGAGCCACCCGTACGCGGTGCTCGTCGTCGGCGCCCAGGCGCTCTACGTGCTTCTACGCAGGCAACGACTCCGGGCAGCGATGCTGACGCTCGCGGCCGTCGCGGTCGCCGGGATTCCCTTCTGGTGGGCGGACCTCGTCCTCCGTGACCGCTTCGGCGTGGGCGTCGGAGGCGGGGGAAAGCGCCTCGGCTCGCCGGGCTCGGTGCTCCATTACTTCTGGTGGGTCTCGGGCGACTTCGCCGCCGGGCATCGCGCCTGGTCGGCTCCGGTTCTGCTCCTCGCGGGCGCGGGGACGGTCATCCTGTGGCGCAGGCGTCGGGGCTCCGTCCTCCTGGCGGGCTGCGTCGTGCTCGTCCCGGCGGCCGCGTTCGTGCTCGCAAGGCTCGGATCCTCGGCGTCGCCCGAGGCCCGGCACCTGATCTTCGCGCTCCCCTTCTTCAGCACGCTGGTCGCGGTCCCCCTGGTCGCGGTCGCGCGACTCCGGCCGCCGGTCACCGCGTCGCTCGCGTTCCTCACCGTCGCGGTGCTGCTCGTCGGCGAGGTGCGGTGGGCGCACGAGAAGACCCCGCCGCTCTTCGACGGCCTTCCACCTGCGCAGGCCCGGGCGGCGGAGTCCGCCGGCGCATGGCTCGCGTCGACCTCCCGGCCGGACGACGTCCTCCTCGGCTACTCGCCGTTGTTCCTCCGGGCCTGGGAGGCAAATCGCTCGTTCTCCTCGCACGTTCTCCCGCGCGCCGATCCTCGTCTGTTCGCGAGCGCGCTGAAGAAGCTGCCGCGCCCGCTCGGGCGGGGAGTCTGGGTGTTCGACGCGAGCGACACGACCAACGCCCGCGAGCGGCAGACGATCGCGTTCGCGCTCCCCCAGCCTGCGTCGGAGTTCGAGGGGAGGGTCTACGGCCCGTACCTCGTGATCCGCTCGCGCGCGCCGCTCCTCACCCCGACCCGCTACTTGGCCGTGGCCGAGAACGTGATGGGAGTAGGCCGGCGGCTGGAGATCTCGGACGCCGACGTCAACCTCCAGACGATGCTGCGCGCGGAGGCGCGGCTCTAGGCTCGCGCGGCGACCGCCTCCGCGGCGACGGCGATCAGCCCCGCGAGGGTCGCGTTTGCGTAGACGAGCTCGCGGTTCGCGGAGAGCGTCCTGCCTCCGCTTCGCTCGTGGAGCCGGGAGAGGACGAACGGTGTCACGGCCTGGCCGCTGACGTGCTCACGCTCGGCCTCCGCGAGCGCCTCCTGAATCAGCGGCTCGACGTCGTCGAGGCTGTCCGGTGGCGGCTGCGCGACGAGCAGTCCGGCCCCGCCGAGCTCCCAGTGAGCCGATGCGACCCGGGCCGCCTCCTCGGCGGACTCCACGCGCGCCGGCAGCTTCGGCCCCCCGTGTGCCGAGTAGAACAGCGGCAGCTCGTCCGTCCGGAAGCCGAGCACGGGCACGCCGACCGTCTCGAGCAACTCGACGGTCGAGGGCACGTCGAGCAGTGACTTGATGCCGGCGGACACGACGAGAGCCTGCGTGCGCGCGAGCTCACCGAGATCGGCCGAGACGTCCGGCGGTTGCGGGAAGCCGCGATGGACGCCGCCGAGCCCGCCCGTCGCCATGAACCGAAGGCCGGCCACGCGGCAGACGGAGAGCGTCGCGCCGACCGTCGTCGCGCCGACCGCGCCCTGCGCCGCACAGACGGCGAGATCCCGCGCCCCTGCCTTGCGGGCCGATCCGTCGAAGCGCTCGAGCTCGTCGTGCGAGAGGCCGACCCTGACCTTCCCGTCAAGGACGCCGATCGTCGCGGGAACGGCGCCGGCCTGACGGACCCGGCGCTCGGACTCGATCCCGACCGCCACGCCCTCGCCCGGCGGGAAGCCGTGCGCCACGAGCGTCGTCTCGAGGGCGACGATCGCCGTCGCCTCCCGCACCTCGTCCGACAGGACGATCACGGCATCGCCCCGATGTGAGCGACGCAGCGGGCCGCTGCGTCCGCTGCGAGCTCCGGCCCTCCGACGATGAACCCGGCGGCGAGCGCGTCGCCGGCGCCGGTCGTGTCCACGGCGCCCTCTGCGACGGCAGGAAGCTCGGCCTCGATCTCCCCCAGCACACGCGCGCCGCGCGCGCCGCGCTTGACGACGGCCGTCCTGGCAAGCCCGTAGGCGGCTCCCACGATCTCCCATTCCGGCTCGTTCGCGAGGATCACGTCGGGGCCGATGCGCTCGAGCTGCTCGCGGAAGCGCGCCGGCCCGTGCTCGCGGATGCGGGTCCAGGCCGACAGGTCGACGCTCACCCGCGCGCCGTTGCCTCGCGCGAGCTCGACCGCTCGGAGAGCTGCCGAGTCGATGGGAGAGGCGAGGAGCGCATAGCCGGAGACGTGCAGAGCGTCGCAGGCGAACCAGGCCGGGTCGAGGTCCTCCGGGGCGAGGCCGGTCGCGGCTCCTCGATCCGAGGTCATCGTCCGTTCGCCGTCGGGCGCGACGAACGAGACGACGATGCCGTTCCGTCCTCCGACCGGCCCCACGAGCTCCACACCGCGCGACTCGAGCTCGGAGGCCACGAGCCGGCCGGCGGGATCGTCGCCGCGCCTCGCGACACATCTCGCCTCCACGCCGAGGTCGACGGCCCAGGCGGCGACGTTCGCAGCCTGGCCGCCGACGGCGAGGCGCGTCTCGGCGAGGGCATCGGCACCGGCCTCCAGCGGCTCCGACGCGCGCACGATCACGTCGAGGAGCGCGTCGCCGAGCGTGACCACCTTCATGCGAGACCTAGAATCGTTCCATGGACGGCGACTCGAGGCGTGCGCGTCTCAGCTCGTTCGTCGTCGGCGGGCTCGTGGGCGCATCGGCCACGATCGCCGCCGCACGGCGCCGACGGGCGCGCAACCGGTCGGGCGCACGAGTGCCACAGGGGCTCGAGGCCTTCGAGCGCGCGCCCTGCTTCCGCGAGATCGTGGAAGCAGACGAGCAGGATCGGCCGCACTAGAGATCCTTGCGCGCGAAACCGGCGACAGCGGCCAGGCCGACGAGGACGAGGTAGGCAAGACCCCACAGGCGAAGAGGTGCCCCGCCCTGCTCGGCGCCGCCGAAGGGGCCGAGCCGGAGCAGGAAACCGGTGAGGCCCGACGTCTTCTCGGTGATCGCGCGCAGGCCGTCCTGGTAGAGCGCTTCGAACGGCACGGCCCAGGCGGCGATTTTCGCAGCATGAATGAGCCCCGACGAGTTGAGGACGTGACCGATGTTGCCGAGCAGGCCGGCGACGAGGCCCGCGCCGAAGAGCATGAAGATCGCGATCCCGTTCGCGATCGAGCTGAGAAAGACCGAGCCGAGCAGCGAGAGCGCGGCGACGATCAGGACTCCCGCCGCAAGCTCGAGGCCGGGCGTCACGATCCGGTCGGGCCACCAGGATCCCTCGAGCCCCGTCAGCACCATCGACGCGAAGTACATGATGAGCACGTAAGGGACGCAGACCGCGCCGGCGCCCAGGAAGCGGGCCACGAGCAGGCTCGAGCGCCCGATCGGCCGGACGACGAGCGGCTGGAGGAGCGCTCGCTCGGCGTCGCCTCGCACCGTGCCCAGAGTGAGGAAGATCGCGAGCACGACGCCGAGGAAGAGGGTCCCGAACATCGCCATTCCGAACAGGAACGCACCGGTGAACGTCGGTGCGTCGACTCCCTCCGGCGGAGCGACGTTCGCGATGTGGTGGAACGCATATCTCGCGCCGAGCCAGTAGAGCGCCAGGAACGCAATGGTCAGCAGGCACACGACCACGAACACCTTGCGCCGGAGTGCCTCGCGCAACCCGTACCCGGCGATCGTCCAGACGGCGCTCACGACGTCTGGCCTCCGACGGCGTCCACATAGACCTCCTCGAGCGTCGAGGTCAGGAGCCGCACGCCGTAGACCTCCTGCCCGGTGCGCACGAGCTCCTCGACGAGGCGGGGGACGTCCTCCCGGCGTGCATCCCCATAAGTCCGGGTGCCGCCGTTCGTCTCGACCTCGACGCCGCGCGAACGCGCGAGCTCGGCCGGCGAGCCCGCGGCGACGACCTTGCCTCCGAGGAGAATGACGACCCGGTCGCACACGAGCTCGACCTCGCTCAGCAGGTGCGAGTTCAGCAACACCGAGATCCCGCGCAGCTTCAGCTCCTCGAGCAGCACCCGCACGGTCCGTCGCCCCACGGGATCGAGCGCGCTCGTCGGCTCGTCGAGCAGGAGCAGCCGCGGAGATCCGACGAGCGCCTGCGCGATTCCGAGCCGTTGCTGCATTCCCTTCGACATCTCCTCGACACGGCGGCGCCTTGCGTCGCGGAGCCCGACGAGCTCGAGGAGCTCCGTGCGCTGACGTTCGTCCGGCCCGGTCCCGGCCAGCCGTTGGTGCAGCAGGAGAAGCTCGTCGGCGCTCATCCAGCCGGGGAACCGGAACAGCTCGGCGAGGTAACCGATCGACGACCGCGCCGCGCGCGAGCCGGCGCTCGCACCGCAGACCTCCGCGTGCCCGCTTGTCGCGCGGACGAGCCCGCACGCCACCTTGACGAGCGTCGACTTCCCCGCGCCGTTCGGTCCGAGAAGCCCGACGAGTTGGCCCTCCCCCACCTCGAGGTCGACACCCGCGAGCGCGTCGATGGTGCCGTAACGCTTGACGAGACCGCGGACGGCGAGCGCTGCGGACACGGCCCGAGCGTACACTCGGCGCAGTGCCCAGAGGCTACGAGGAAGGTCCTGTCGCGGAGGCGGCCGAAGCACGCCGGGATGCGCTCGAGCGGGGCGAGACGATCGACGCTCCCACGCACGCCGCAGAGCGCCGGGCCGTGTACGGCTCGACCGACGAGGACCCCGAGAGGCACTTTCTCGGCTGGGCGGACGAGGTCGACGCCGACGAGCTCTTCGCCTCGGGACGAGCGTGGGGCATCTCGGTAGTCCGAACGCGGGCCTAGCCGGGGAGCTCTACCCGACCGCTCCGAGGAACTCGTCGATCGTCAGCGCGGTGAGTGTTCGGATCTTGGTGCTGCCGCGTGCACCGAGCGCGACGGACACGCGTGCGACGGTCGCCGCATCCGGGGCCTCGACGATGTTGACGAAGTCGTACTCACCGAGCGTCGCCCACTGGTGCACGACCCTGGCACCGAGCTCCTCGACGTCCTTGTTGACCTCGCGCAGCCGGTCAGGGTTCGACTTCAACGTCTGGACGCCCTGCGCCGTCAGGCTCGACAGAAGGATGTAGGTCGGCATCGCGCTTCCTCCTCGGTCGGGGCCTCGACTCTACCCTCGCTTCCTGGTCGACGTAGAGCAGCGCGGCGCCGAGTACGAAGATCGGCGCGAGGATGAGGAGTGCGAGGAACGCGGCGACCGTGAGGGCCTGGTCGCTCAGCTCGCGAAGCGCGAAGAAGAGGACGAGCCCGCTCAGGAAGATCGTGATCACGAGGGTCGCCAGCGACCCGAGAGCGTGCACGTAGTCGGCACGCCCGAGCTGAATGCCACGACGCAGCGACGCGACGAGCCCGCGGCGCTCGACGAGCGCCGCCGGGACCGCCAGGCCGGTCAGTGCGAGCCAGGCGAGGACGAGCGGATAGATCCCGGGGAAGATCCAGACGCGGGAGAGGCACATCGGCAGGAACGCGAGGAAGCCGGCGGCGAGGGCGATCCCGAGATAGCGTCCACGGTGGATCGGCCGCACCAGCGCGATCGCGCCGGCGTACGAGGTGGTGAGCACCAGCGGGCCGGCACCCAGCACGACAGCGGCCCGGGCGGGCTCGTCGAGCTCCTTCGCGGCGACACCGATCAGAGCCGGGCCCAGCCCGAGCGCGAGCGCGGGCCAGAAGCGCGCGCCGTAGAGGCGCAGCGACTCGGCGACGAGCTGGCCGACCGTGCGAGTCTCGGGCGGAAGCGGAGGCGGGAGCCCGGCGGGCGGCATAGTCCGAAAGCTAGCCCTGCGCCGGGAACGACGGGCGGCCCGCCGAGAAGACGACCTCGAGATGGACGCGCGAGTTGTGAAGAGCCTCGAGGTTGCCGAGCACTTCACGCCTCTGCGCGTCGATCACGTCACCCGCGTCGCCGACGTACACGAATCTCCCGTCCGCGCTGCGCTGGAGCGAGCCGATCCGGCCGCAGTCCGCCGGGCACGGGCTCTCCTTGCCGGAGAGGGGCTTCGACAAGCGGATGTCGGCGAGCCGGCGTGGAGGCCGGGTTGGAAGCCCTCGCACGTCGAAGACGTGCACGCGGCTGTTCGGCGCGTCGAGCACCCAGAGCTCGCCCCGGCCGGGCGCGAGCACCACCCCGTGGCTCGGCGGGTCCGGACCGAATCGTGGGTTCCAGGTGTAGCCCTTGAAGCGCACGTCGTAGAGCCAGTTCGCGGTTCGGAGGTCGAGCACGCGAAAGCCGAGGAAGCCCGGGCGCGTGACGTACATCACGCCGTGCTCCCGGTCGACGACCGTCAGGATCTTCGTCGGGAATGGCGCGAGCCCGCCTCGCGCCAACCGTCCAGTGCGAAGGTCGAGTGTGAAGACACCGTTGCCCGTACGCAGACCGACGTCGTCGGCCAGCTGAGCAGCGGATGTGATCCCTTTCGCAGGTGCGAGGCGGAGCGCGCCGACCAGGGCGTTGCCGTTGTCCATGTCGAAGAAGCACGCGGCCCGGTCCGGGAACACGACCTCGTAGTGGTGCACGCCGTGACGCGGCGCGTGCCAGGTCGGCGCCCCCGAGACGAGGCAGGGCGGGACGCTCTCCGAGCTGAAGTACACGGTCAGAGCCGCCACCACGCCCACGACCGCGAGCACGAGCACGGCGGCCCGCAGCCAGACCCGTCTCATCGCGCAAGCTCTTCGAGCAGCCTCGGAATCGCCGCGCCAAGAGCCTCGAGCGCACGCTCGACCTGCCAGCGGCCTCGGTCAGGCTCATCGATCTCGTTCGACACCGCTCGCACCTCGACGGCCGGAACCGCGGCGAGCTCGGCGGCGCGGAGCACGGCGAAGCCTTCCATCGCCTCGACTGTGGAGGTCGTGGCACCGCCGACCCGCGCGCTCGTCGCGATCGGGAGGACCAGAGCCTGGGGCAAGGCGCGACGCGCTGCGGCGAGAGCGCCCGGGGCGGGCTCGACCCGGGACGGGACCCACGCCCCACCGGCGGCGTCCTCGTAGACGGCCTCCGAGCCGATCACGAGCTGGGGCGGGCTGAGCCCTCGGCCGCCCGCGATCCCGACATGGAGCAAGACGTCGGGACGGCGCTCGGCGAGGGCGCGGCCCGTCGCAGAGGCGGCCTCGACCGGGCCGACACCGCACGCGAGCACGGCCGCACCGTGGACGCCGGCGAGCTCGCGCTCGGTTGCCGCGACTACGAGGATCACGCGGGAACCGTAGTTGTCCCGCTTGGCGCAAATCGGCGTGCCTCGTTCGAGGGATCTTCACCCGGACGCGCAAGATCTCCGCGGCTCCGGCGTCTCACAGTGAAAGCCACAATCAGCACGTTCGCCACAAAGGCCCGCCGCAGGCCACGAGGCGAAGCCGTTCACAAAGGGTCGCGGCGACGCGACCCTTTGCGTTACCTGGAGGTACCGGATGTACGCCGCACAGATCCAAACGGGACAGCTGAGGGCATCCGACCTGCCCAACAGCTGGGGCGGATGGACCGACTACGCGCGGTTCGCCCTGACGTTCGCCCCTCGCGACGGGGACCAGTGCCGGGAACTGGCCAGCGACGCGCTCAGCCGCTGGCAGTCGACCGGCGAGCTGCCGAGGAAGCTCGAGGAGCTTCGAGCGTGTCTCTGGTTCGAGCAGAGGAGATGGCGGTTCATGGGCCGGGAGCCCGACGCCGACGGCATGCGCTACGCGAATGCGCTCGTCCGCGAGATTCGCGGAAACCTCTAGAGCCCCGCGCCCGTCACAGCCCGAGTCACCGTGTCGTCGACCGACGACACGGGTGACTCGCGGCCGACCCACGGATCTCCGCCGAAGTACCTGACGAAGATGCGCTCGGCCGTTCGCGTGGCGACGGCCTGAGTCGTCAGCGTCGGGTTCATTCCTCCGACGCCGTTTGGCAGGGCGGAGTTGTCCGCCACGAACAACCTCTCGACCCAGCGGGCCTCGCCCGACGGGCTCAAGACCGAGTCGGTCTCCCTCGCTCCGATGCGCACTGTGCTGTGGAGGTGCAGGAGCAACCCGGGAAGGTTCGTGCGTACGATCTCGCGCGCCCCGGCCGCCCGAAGCAGCTCGACGGCGCGCGCCGCGAGGTACTCCCTGTTGCTCACCGTGCGCGCCGAGCTCGCGCGCAGCTCGACGCGGGCAACCGGCCCGTGCGCGTCGGCGCCCATCGCCGTCGAGAGAGTGACTCTGTTCTGGGGCAGCACGTCGTCGTCCGTGATCACTGCGACCCCGATCAACCGGTCGAGGTCGCCGAGATAGCGTTTGAGGCGCTCGCCGATGAGACGGCCGACGACGTCGGCGCCGTGTGCCCCCACGGTCGAGCCGTTGTCGTAGTAGCCCGCCATCCCCGACCCGCTCGACGTCAACGCCTGTGCCTGGAGCCCGGGGGGGACGCCGACCTGCTCGAGCGACCCGTAGCCCGGAAAGTCGAGGCGAGCGGCCGACGTCGGCCCTTTACTCGAGCCGGTGTAGGAACGCAACCGACCGACGATGTAGTCGAGCGTGTGCGTCGTGAGCCCGCGCCCGACCTGGTCGTTGGGATTTGGCAGGCCGCTGTTCAGCCAGAGGCGCGGCGTCTCGACCGGGCCTGCCGCGAGCACGACTACCTTCGCGTCCTCGGTCGTCACCTGTCCGGTGCGGACGTTCCGCCAGCTCACCCCTTTCACGGTCACCTTCCCCACGGTCGCGTCGGTCTCGACGCGCACCGCGAAGGCATCCGGGATCAACGTCGCCGCCCTACCGTGCGTCCAGCGGTCGGCGGTCAGCGCCATCGGCACGTAGCTCGCGTGCGTCGAGCGCTTGGCGCGGAGATTGCGCGGCGACCTGAGGGGCTCGATGCACCCTTGGGGGCAGTAGCCGCAGAACGTGCACCCTTTCGCCCGGGGATACGCGAGCTTCGCGCGGTTGGTCGTGCGGCCCGCGGTTCCCTGGGGCTGGAGGATGGCGTTCTCCTGCGGCCGGAAGGAAGCGAGCGTGACGTCCTTGGACGTCTGATGGTGCAGGCCGAGCTTCGCCGCCGCCGCGAGGAAGCGTTCCTCCTTCGTCCCCATCGCCGCGGTCTGGACCGGCAGCGTGTGCTCGACCCACTCGTAGTACGGGATCAGCTCGCGGTATCCGAACGGCGAGAGGTGGTCCTGGTCGTAAGCGCCGGCGTCAGAGCCGCCGTAGTCGGCAAAAGCGCCGGGCAGGGCGCGAGGCGAGTTGGCGAAGTAGTGCAGGGTCGATCCGCCGACGCCCGCGGTCTGCCAGAGAAAGCAATTCTGCGGTAGGTCGCGAGCCCACGGCGCCTTCGTGCGGTCTCCGGGCCCGAAGCGGAAGATTCCCGTCCCGGGATTGTTGGCCTCGTTCTCGAGATGAGACCACTCGCGCTCGCTGTGCTCGAAGGCGGCCCCGGCCTCGAGCAGCAGCACGTCGAGCCCTCGCGCGGCCAACTCCTTCGCCACGACCGGTCCGCCGCCTCCCGCACCGACGACGATGACGTCACGCACCGGAGTCCGCCGTCTTTCTCCCTTCCCAGTAGCCCTTGAGCTCCTTGCGCCCGTCGGCAAGGCCGGCATAGTGAGTGAGCCGCCAGCCCACGGGCCTGCGCAGGAGACGCCGTCGCCGCGGGTCATACGAGCCCGCCTCGGAGAAGGCGAGGAAGGCGACGAGGTCCGGCAGGTTTCCGACGAGGAACCTGATCGGGCCCGCGCTCTCGCCCTGGAGGCTCTCGGCTGCCTGGAAGACCCTTGCCTTCTTCGCGACGGAGAGGTTCGCGAAAGGTGATGCGAATCGACCGTGCCGCGACGCCGGCTCGACGCTCGCCGCGAGCTCGTTCAGGATCGTCGCCGCGGTCGACGAGAGTGGGAGCGCGGAGGGCAGGAACCGGTCGAGCGTCCGCCTCAGGGCGGCCGGCGTGCCCGCCTCGATGCCGCCGGGCTTCCTGGACTTCGTCCCCTGCGCCATCGAGTAGCGATCCCGGCCCGGGACGACGAACGCGACGAGGCCGTTGATCGTTTGCGAGACCACGTCAGGCCCGGCCGCGTATGCCTCGTCGACCCAGCCCTGGAAGCGCAGCGCCCGCGGCAGGTGCTCGAGCATCCCGGCGCCTGCGGCCAGCACGGCTCCACGCTGCACCAACTCGCGCCGGGAGATTCGTCTCGCCGGCTCAGCCGCGGTCGATCACCTCACGTGACGCGTCGGTCGCCGGGTCTCCCTCGGGGAGGACGTCCCGCGCCCAGTCGTTTCGCTTCCACTGCGGGACCGGCGTCTCGCAGTCGGACTTCGGGACGAAGCGCGAGCGGGTCACCAGGCGATACTCGTGGATGTAGCGCGGGCAGTTCGGGAAGACCTCCGTCGCCTTCACGCGAACGATCAGCTGTGCCTCCGGATATTCCGAGAGCAGCGGATCGGCGTCGTCGACGGATGCGATGCCGTTCATGCGCATTCGCTTCCGCCCCTCGAAGTCGATGAAGAGAAGGCCCACCTTCCCCGTCTGCACCACGTTGCCGGCAGTGAGAAACATCCCGTTGCCGTTGTAAATGGGAAAGGCGATCGTCGTCTCGTCGACGACGCGGACGAAGCCGGGCTCGCCTCCCTTGTACGAGCACTGAGGCTGCCCCAACTCGTCGGTAGTGGCGATGAAGAACATGTCGCGCGCCTCGATGAACGCGCGGTCGCCCTGGTCGATCGTCTCGTGGACGATCCGCTCCTGGATCCGGTCGGCGAGGCGACGCGTGTCGAAACGGTCCTGGAGGTGGCGGCTGTCCTCGTGGTAGAGGCTCATCTCCGGATTGTCTCAGGGCGCTCGACGGACACCAAGGTAGGATCGCCCGTGTGGGCTACGGCGTCGTCGATCCCTCCGAGCTCGACTGGCAAGAGCGTCCCCCGGGCGCCGAGGGCCAGCAACCACGCCACGCCGCGGACATCACGACAGCCGCGAGCCTGACCCGGTCGCGCGCCCGACTATGGCGCTATCCGCCACACACGCGAGGCCGGCGTCACGCGGACCATGCTCAGGAGGAGGTCTTCGTGGTGCTCTCGGGCGATCTGACGATGCTCCTGGGCGAGCCGCCGGAACGGATCGACGTCGGCCCGCACGGCGTCGTCGCGGTCGAGCCGCACACGCCGCTCCAGGTCCGGAACGAGAGCGACGACGAGCTGGTGTTGTTCATCTACGGCGCGCCCGCAGAGCAGGCCGGCGCGACCTTCCTGGACGACGTCGAGGTCGTGCCGCCCAAAACCGGCGGCTAGACCCCGGCCGGCTCCGCGACGGCCGCCCGCTCGAACACGAGCTCGCCGTCTCGCGCGTCGACGCGAACCGTGTCGCCCTCGCCGAAGTCGCCCTCGAGCAGGCGCAGCGCCAGAGGGTTCTCCACCAGCCGCTGCAGAGCCCTCTTCAGAGGGCGTGCGCCGTAGGCTGGATCCCAGCCCGCGTCCGCAACGGCCTGCTTGGCCTCGTCCGTCAGCTCGAGCCCGAGCCCGCGTTCGGCCAGGCGCTCGCGCAGCCGCGCGAGCTGAAGGTCGACGATCTCGCCGAGCTGGTCCTTCGTCAGCGGCCGAAACTCGACGATCTCGTCGATCCGGTTGAGGAACTCCGGCCGGAAGAAATCGCGCATCTGCTCCTGAGAGCGGAGGTTCGACGTCATGATCAGGACGGTGTTGCGGAAGTCGACCGTACGGCCCTGACCGTCGGTGAGCCGGCCGTCGTCGAGGATCTGCAGGAGCACGTCGAAGACCTCGTTGTGCGCCTTCTCGATCTCGTCGAGGAGGACGACCGAGTAGGGCCGCCGGCGGACCGCCTCGGTGAGCTGTCCGCCTTCCTCGTAGCCGACGTAACCGGGCGGCGCGCCGATGAGCCGCGCGACGGTGTGCCGCTCCTGGTACTCCGACATGTCGAGCCGCACCATCGCGCGATCGTCGTCGAACATGAACTCGGCCAGCGCGCGGGCCAGCTCGGTCTTCCCCACGCCGGTCGGGCCGAGAAAGACGAACGAGCCGATCGGTCGGTTCGGGTCCTGCAGGCCGGTACGCGCGCGGCGAAGGGCGTTCGCCACCGCCTCGACCGCTTCGTCCTGGCCGACGACGCGCAGGTGCAGACGCTCCTCCATGTGGATCAGCTTCTCCGTTTCGCCCTCGAGCAGGCGGTCGACGGGAATCCCGGTCCAGCGTGCGACGACGGCGGCGACGTCGTCCTCGTCCACCTCTTCCTTGACCATCAGGTTCTCCGGCTGCGACCCGTCGCGCTCGGCGAGCTCGCGCTCGAGCTCGGGAAGCTCACCGTGCCGGATCTCGGCCGCCCGGTTGAAGTCCCCGGCCCGCTCCGCGCGTTCGAACTCCATGCGCAGCTCGTCGATCCGCTGCGTGATCGCCTTGACCCGGTCGAGTGCCTCCTTCTCCTGCGCCCAGCGCGCGGCGAGCTCCGAGTGCCGCTCTTTCGCCTCCGCCAGCTCGCGCTCGACGGGCTCGCGCACATCCTTCGACTCCTTCTGCATGGCCGCGAGCTCGATCTCCAACTGCCGCACGCGTCGGTTGGCCTCGTCGAGCTCGAGCGGACTCGAGTCGATCTCCATCCGGAGACGCGAAGCCGCCTCGTCGACGAGGTCGATCGCCTTGTCGGGCAGGAAGCGGTCGGTGATGTAACGGTCGGAGAGAACCGCAGCGGCGACGAGCGCCGCGTCGCGGATGCGCACGCCGTGGTGCGCCTCGTAGCGCTCCTTCAGGCCTCGCAAGATTGCGATGGTGTCGGCGACCGACGGCTCGCCGACGAGGATCGGCTGGAAGCGCCGCTCGAGGGCGGCGTCCTTCTCGATGTGCTTGCGGTACTCGTCCAGGGTCGTCGCGCCGACCGCGCGGAGCTCGCCGCGCGCGAGCATCGGCTTGAGGAGATTTCCCGCGGAGACGGCGCCCTCGGCCGCGCCGGCGCCGACGATCGTGTGCAGCTCGTCGATGAAGAGGATGACCTTCCCCTCGGCCGCCTGAATTTCGTTCAGCACCGCCTTGAGCCGCTCCTCGAACTCCCCGCGGTACTTCGAGCCGGCGAGCAGCGCGCCGATGTCGAGCGCCCAGACGCGCTTTCCCTTGAGGCCCTCCGGCACGTCGCCGGCGACGATGCGCTGGGCGAGCCCCTCGACGATCGCCGTCTTGCCGACGCCGGGATCGCCGATCAGCACCGGGTTGTTCTTCGTGCGCCGAGAGAGCACCTGGATGACGCGCCGAACCTCCTCGTCGCGCCCGATCACGGGGTCGAGCTTGCCGTCCTCGGCCGCCGCGGTGAGGTCGCGTCCGAATTTCTCGAGCGCCTGGTAGGTCTCCTCGGGATCCTGCGATGTCACGCGCTGGCCGCCGCGCACGGCCTTGATCTTCGCCTGCAGCGCGTCGCGCGGGACGACGTCGAGCGCGAGCAGAAGGTGCTCCGTGGAGACGTAGTCGTCCTCCATCCGCTTCGCCTCGTCCGCGGCCTTGTCGAGCACGCGCGAGAACGCGGCGGACACGCCCGGCTGCTGCGCCATGCCCTGCACCGACGGCCGGGCGCGCAGGGCGGCCTCCGCCTGCGCGCGCAGCTCGGCGGCATCCGGCACGAGCTGCTGCGGCAGCTCTTGGTCGAGCAGCGCCAGGACGAGGTGCTCGGGGTAGAGCTCGGGGTTGCCCATCCGGCGCGCGAGCTCCTGCGCCGCGGCAACCGCCTCCTGGCTCTTGATCGTCAGCCTGTTGAAGTCCATCAGCGGGGCGTCCGGACGACTTCGACAGGCGGCTTCCAGGGGACGAGGTCACGCCGGTACTGACGGTGCACCTCGCTGATCGCAGCTCGCATCTCCCGCTCCATCCGATCGAGCTGACGGCGCACTCGCTCGAGCTCGTCCTGGAGACGGATCACCTGCTCGACGCCGGCGAGATTCAGCCCGAGCTCGTTCGTCAGCTCCTGGATCAGCCGGAGCCGGTCGAGGTCGGCCTCGGAATACAGCCGGGTATTGCCGGCAGTCCGCTTCGGCCGGAGCAGGCCCTTGCTCTCGTAGATGCGCAGCGTCTGCGGATGCATCCCGACGAGCTCGGCCGCCACGGAGATCATGTAGCGCGGGCGGTCGTCCATCACCGGCCGTCGTCCTTGAATCTCCGGCGCATCTGCTGCTCGAGCTTGCGCCGCATGATCACGAAGAGCGTGAGGACGCCGACCGTGCCGACGCCGACGATCACGATCGCGGCCGCCTTCATCCGAACAGCGCCTCCCGCGGATCGTCGTGCGAAGCCTTCCGGAGCTCTTCGAGCGCCGTTCGCTCCTGCTTCGACAGCTTCTTCGGGACGGTCAGGCGCAGCCTGGCGATGAGATCGCCCTTGCCGCCGCCGTCGAGCTTCGGTGCGCCGTGCCCGCGGATGCGGAACTGGCGGCTGTCCTGCGTGCCCGCGGGAACCTTGAGCGAGACGCGGTCGCCGTACGGCGTCGGCACCTCGACCGTCGCGCCGAGCGCTGCCTCCGTGAAGGTCACGGGCACGTCGATGACGAGATCGGCCCCGCGGCGGTGGAAGAGCTTCGAAGGCTGGACTCGCGTGACCACGAACAGGTCGCCTGCGGGCCCTCCCGCCGCGCCGACCTCGCCCTTTCCCTTGAGCTTGACGCGCGTGCCGTTCTTGACGCCGGCAGGGATCTTGACCGTGTAACGCTTCGTCCGCCGCTCGCGGCCGCTGCCGTTGCAGTTGTGGCAGGGCTTCTCGATCACGGTTCCGTTTCCGCGGCAGCGCGGGCACGGCTCGGAGAGCGCGAACATCCCCTGACTCTCGGCGACGACACCGCGGCCGTGGCAGACGGGACAGATCACGGGCGCCGTCCCGGCCTCCGCGCCGCTGCCGCCGCAGACGCGACAGGCAGTCGTGATCTCGACCGGGATCTTCGTCTCGATTCCGCGCAGGGAGTCCTCGAACGAGAGGCTGACCTCGACCTCGACGTCGGAGCCGCGCTCGGGCTGTGGGCGGCGGGCGCCGCCTCCGCGGCCGGCGCGGCCCCCGAAGAGCCCACCGAAGAGGTCGCCGAGGTCGCCGAGGTCGTTGATGTTGAAGTTGCCACCGCCGCCTCGGCCGAAGTCGAAGTTACGCGGATCGAATCCGGGACGGCCGTTCACCGAACCGAATGAGTCGTACTGCTTCCGCTTCTCTGGGTCCGAGAGCGTGTCGTACGCGTTCTGGACCTCCTTGAACTTCTCCTCGGACGAGGTGTCGCCCGGATTCTTGTCCGGGTGGTAGCGGGCTGCGAGCTTGCGGTAGGCCTTCTTGATCTCGTCGGCCGACGCGCCCTTCTTCACCCCGAGGGTGTCGTACAACGAGGCCAACTCCTACTCCTCCGCGGGAGGCGCCGACGCGACGACGACGCGCGCCGGACGCAGCACCCTGTCGCCGAGCATGTATCCCTTCTGGACCACCTCGATGACGGAGCCCTCTTCGGCGTCGGACGGCTGGGAGAGCAGCGCCTCGTGGACGTGGGGGTCGAACCTCCCGTCGGTCTCGATCTCCGCGAGCCCCTCCTTGGCGAGCAGGCCGGCGAGCGAGCGGTGCACGAGGCGCACTCCCTCCTCGAGCCTCGCCTCCTCGTGCTCGGCGGCAGCCTCGAGAGCGCGGCCCAGGTCGTCGAGGATCGGGATCAGCTCCTTGACGAGCCGCTCGTTCGCACGCCCGGCGAACGCCGCCTGGTCACGCGCACTTCGTTTGCGGAAGTTGTCGAACTCCGCGGCAAGGCGCTGCAGGCGCTCGAGGAGCTCGTCACGCTCGGATCGGAGAGCGGCGATCTCCTCGCCGCTCTCTTCCTCTTCCGGACGCGTCCCGGGGACTGCCCCTGGGACCTCTTCCTTCGCAACACGTTCGTCGGTCACGCCTTCGGAGCCTCCTGCTCCTCGTCGATGACCTCGTAGTCGCCCTCTTCGACGACCTCGTCGTCGGAGCCGGCCGCCGCGTCACCGTTGCCACCTGATGCTGAGGCCGCGGACGCCTGCTGCTGCGCCGACGCGTAGACCGTCTCGGCGAGCTTGTGCGAGGCTTCCTGGAGCGCCTCCGTCTTCGCGCGGATCTCGCCGACGTCCTCGCCCTCGAGGGCCTGCTTCAGCTCCATGATCCGACCCTCGATCGTCGCGGCGTCGGACTCGTCCAGCGCGTCTCGATGGTCCTTGAGCGACCGCTCGGTCTGGTACGCGAGCTGCTCGGCGTGGTTCTTCGTGTCCGCGACCTCGTGCAGGCGGCGCGCCTCGTCAGCGTGCGCCTCGGCGTCGCGGATCATCTGCTGCACTTCGTCCTCCTTGAGGCCCGAGCCGCCCTCGATCCGGATCTGCTGCTGGTTGCCGGTCCCGAGGTCCTTCGCCGACACGTTGATGATCCCGTTGGCGTCGATGTCGAAGGAGACCTCCACCTGGGGCATCCCCCGCGGTGCCGGCGGAATGCCGACGAGCTGGAACTTGCCTAGCGTCTTGTTGAACGCCGCCATCTCGGACTCTCCCTGAAGCACGTGCACCTCCACGGAGGGCTGATTGTCCTCCGCGGTCGTGAACGTCTCGGACTTCTTCGTCGGGATGGTCGTGTTCCGCTCGATCAGCCGCGTGAAGACACCGCCCTTCGTCTCGATCCCGAGCGAGAGCGGGGTGACATCGAGCAGGAGGATGTCCTTGACCTCACCTTTGAGGACGCCGCCCTGGATGGCCGCGCCTACGGCGACGACCTCGTCCGGGTTGACGCCCTTGTGCGGCTCCTTCCCGATCAGGCCCTTGACCTTCTCGACGACGGCCGGCATGCGCGTCATGCCGCCGACCAGCACGACGTGATCGATCTTCGACTTGTCGATCCCGGCGTCCGAGACACACTGCTCCGTCGGCCCGACGGTGCGCGCGAGCAGTTCGGCGCTGAGCTCGTTCAGCTTCGCGCGGGTGAGCTGCAGGTCCAGGTGCTTCGGGCCCTCCTGCGTCGCCGTGACGAACGGCAGGTTGATCTGCGTCGTCATCGTCGAGGAGAGCTCGATCTTCGCCTTCTCGGCAGCCTCGTAGAGACGCTGCAGCGCCATGCGGTCGGCGGCGAGGTCGATGCCCTGGTCCTTCTTGAACTCCGCGACCATCCAGTCGACGATCGCCTTGTCGAAGTTGTCGCCGCCGAGGTGGTTGTCGCCGTTCGTCGCCTTGACCTCGAAGACGCCCTCGCCGAGCTCGAGGATCGAGACGTCGAACGTCCCGCCGCCGAGGTCGAAGACGAGGATGGTCTGGTCGGAGCCCTCCTTGTCGAGCCCGTACGCGAGCGCCGCGGCAGTCGGCTCGTTGATGATCCGGAGGACGTTGAGACCGGCGATCTTGCCGGCGTCCTTCGTCGCCTCGCGCTGCGCGTTGTTGAAGTAGGCCGGCACGGTGACGACTGCGTCGGTCACCGGCTCGCCGAGATACGCCTCGGCGTCGGCCTTCAGCTTCTGGAGGATCATCGCGCTGATCTCCGGCGGTGCGTACTCCGTGCCCCCGGCCTTGACGCGCGCGTCGCCGTTCGCCCCTTTGACGACCTCGTAGGGGACGATGGTCATCTCCTCGGAGACCTCGTCCCACTTGCGGCCCATGAAGCGCTTGATCGAGAAGACGGTGTTCTCGGGGTTCGTCACCTGCTGGCGCCGCGCGGGCGCCCCGACGAGCCGCTGGCCGTCCTTGGTGAACGCGACGACCGACGGCGTCGTGCGGCCGCCCTCGGCGTTCGGAACGACGGTCGGCTCGCCGCCCTCGAGCACGGCCATGCAGCTGTTCGTCGTGCCGAGATCGATGCCGATTGTCTTTGCCATACGTGATTTCGCCTTTCACTCGTAGGTCCACTGAGAAAATCTAAGCCTGATGCTATCAATCCTGCGCTCTCGTCGGCCGCCGCCTCCCGAGCGCATCCCTGAGAGCTGATCCCGCCGCGGGCTCGGCCAGCACGATGCCGGCCATGATCAGGGCACAGCCGCCCCAGCCGAGACCCCCGAGCCGGTCGCCGGCGAGCGCGAATCCGAAGAGCGCTGCCCAGACCGGCTCGAGCGTGAAGGCGAGAGCGGTGCGGGTGGCCGAGGTCCGGCGCTGCGCCCACGTCTGCGCGAGGAAGCCGAGCGCGCTGGCGAACACGCCCGTGACGATCAGCGCGCCCCACACCGTCCAGCCGCGCGGGACGCCGAGGTCCCCCAGCGCGACCGCGACGACGAGGAGCCCCGCAAAGGCCGCCGCCATCTCGACGAGCGTGAACGCGAGTGGGTCGTAGCGGGGAGCGAATCGCTCCATCAGAACGATCTGCAGCGAGTAGAGGGCGGCCCCCACGAGGACGAGCAGGTCGCCGGTCGCCGACCCCCCGTGGACGCCCGAGAGCAGCGCGAGGCCGACCGTCGCCGCGCCGACTCCGACCCACGCGCCACGGCCGATGCGCGAGCGAAGCAGCCCAAGCGCGATCAGCGGCGTCAGGACGACGTACATCCCGGTGACGAACCCGGCGCTCGAGACCGTCGTCCGCTCGAGCCCCGCCGTCTGGAACGCGTAGCCGGCGGCGAGCAGCAGTCCGAGCGCCGCCGCCGCAGAGACTCCCGTCCGGCGTAGCCCGGCGACCCGCTTCGCCCCGGGAACCGCGAGCGTCGCCGTCGCGATCGCGAACCGGACCGCGAGGAAGGCGAACAGTGGGTACAGGGCGACCGCGTCCTTGACCTGGACGAACGTGATCCCCCAGACGGCCGTGACCCCGATCAGGGCGAGAAGCACGGGCATCGCGGGATTCTCCAGTGAAACGCCTCGGCTAAGCTCGCGGCATGGAGCCGCTGCGCGACTCGTGGGGGCGTGAGATCAAGTCGGTGCGCGTCTCCGTCACCGACAAGTGCAACTTCCGCTGCACCTACTGCATGCCCGCGGAGGGCCTCCAGTGGCTCGGCCGCGAGCAGATCCTGTCCTTCGAGGAGATCACGCGGCTCGTACGGCTGCTGGCCGGCCTGGGCGTCGAGGAGGTCCGGCTGACCGGCGGGGAGCCCCTCGTCCGGAGGGAGGTCCCCGACCTCGTCGCGATGCTCGCCGAGGTGGAAGGTGTCCGCGATCTCTCGTTGACGACCAACGGCGTGCTCCTCGATCGCCTCGCCTCCCCGCTCGTCGCTGCGGGCCTCCGCCGGATCAACGTCTCGCTCGACACGCTGAACCACGTCCGCTTCGCGGAGATCACGCGTCGCGACGCGCTCGACGCCGTGCTCCGCGGGCTCGCCGAGGCCGAGCGCCACCCCGAGCTGCGGCCGATCAAGGTCAACTGCGTCGCCGTGAAGGGCTTCACGGAGACCGAGGTGCCCGCGCTCGCCGAGCTCGCCCGGCGCAAGCCGTACGTCGTCCGCTTCATCGAGTTCATGCCCCTCGACGCGGACGAAGCGTGGCGAGAGGACGACGTGCTCACGGGGGGAGAGATCCGCCGCATCGTCGAGGAGCATCACGGGCCGCTGGTCGAGCTGCCGGCGAAAGCCTCCTCGACGGCACGCCGCTTCGCCTTCGCGGACGGTGAAGGCGAGCTCGGCTTCGTCAACCCGGTGTCCGAGCCGTTCTGCTCGAGCTGCGACCGGATCCGGCTCACCGCCGACGGCGCGCTTCGCACGTGTCTCTTCTCGCGCCGCGAGTGGGACCTGAAGGGCCCGCTCCGCCAGGGGGCGACCGACGACGAGCTCGTCGAGCTGCTCCGCTTCGCCGTTCGTCACAAAGAGCTCAAGCACCGGATCAACGACCCGGGCTTCGTCCGCGCAAGCCGGTCGATGTCGCAGATCGGCGGCTGACAGGGCGCCCCGGCGACCGTCGCGGGGGCTACAATTACAGTGCCATGGGTGCCGTGATCGCCGCCGGACGGCGCTTTTTGCCGCGTGGTTACGCGGACCTCGGGCTCCAGTTTCTGATCTGGTTCGGGTTTCTCGCTGCCTATCAGGTCGCGCGCGGGGTCGCCGACCGCGACCCGACCAAGGCGTTCGTGAACGGCTGGCGGGTGATCGGCATCGAGCAGAGGTTGATCGGGCTCGGCGAGCTGACGCTCCAGGGATGGACGCAGTCGTCGAAGGTGCTCGAGGCCCTCGTGTCGTGGACCTACTGGAACTCGGAGTTCACGGTCATCGGCCTCGCGCTGCTGTGGGTCTACCTGCGCCGCAACGAGGCGTTCACGCGATTCCGGAACACGATCCTGCTCGCGAACGTGCTCGGCCTCGTCGGGTACGTCCTCCTGCCGACGGCACCTCCGCGCTTCTTCACGTCGGTCGGGTTCATCGACACGATGGGACAGTTCGGCGGCCTCAACCATGGCAGCGGCCTCGTCCAGCTCGCCGCGAATCCGTACGCCGCGATGCCGAGCCTGCATGCAGCGGACGCATTGATCGTCGGCGTCGTCCTCGCGTCCGTCTCGCGTCGAGTCGTGTTCAAGGCCGTCTGGCTGATCTGGCCGCTCTGGGTCTGGTTCTCGGTCATGGCGACAGGCAACCACTTCTGGCTCGACGTCCTTGCGGGCATCGTGCTCGCGGCCGTCACCATGGCGGTCGTCTATCACAGTCGAGTCCGGGTCTTCATCGCAAATCTGCTATAGTCCGTCCATAGCAGGAATGCGATGGGCCGGAACATGAGGGATACCGCCGTTCTCCAGCGAGTCAAGCACGGCTATACGACGGGGGCGCGAACGCTCGCGTCACGGTCGATCGTCGGGCTCGCGCGGACGCGCATCACTCCCAACGCCCTCACCACCTCAGGCGTCTCACTCTGCCTTGCCGCCGCTGTGCTCGTGTACTTCGAGGACCGCAATGAGATGCTCTTCTACTGGGTCGGTGCGGCTGTCTTCGTCGTCGGCTCGATCCTCGACATCCTCGACGGAGCGCTCGCGCGCGCCGGCGGCAAGACGACTCCGTTCGGCTCGTTCCTCGACTCGACGACCGACCGCGTCGGTGAGGGGGCGATGCTCGGCGCGATCGCGTTGATCTTCGCCCGTCAAGGCAACCAGGTCGCGCTCGGCGCAGCGGTCGCCGCGGTTGCCGGCTCTTTCCTCGTCAGCTACACCCGCGCGAAGGCCGAGGCACTCGGCCTGCGCGGGGACGTCGGGCTCGGCTCACGCGCCGAGCGGGTGGTCGTGATCACCGCCGGCCTCGTGCTCGCCCCTTGGGGAGCACTGCAATGGGCGATCTACCTCCTCACCGCGACCGCCTGGCTCACGGTCCTCCAGCGCATCCTGCACGTTCGCAAACAACTGATTCAGCTTGGAGGCTCTGAGAATGGCTCAGCAGAACGGTAGACAAAACGGAAAAGGACATCTCGACGACCGCGTCAGGGTCGCGCTCGTCGGGGTAGGCAACTGCGCGAACTCGCTCCTGCAGGGCGTCGAGTACTACAAGGACGCGCCGGACGACCAGTTCGTGCCGGGCCTGATGCACGTGAACCTCGGCGGCTACCACATCAGCGACATCGAGTTCACGGCGGCGTTCGACGTCACGACCGACAAGGTCGGCAAAGATCTCGCCGAGGCCATCTGGGCGCACCCGAACGACACGATCAAGTTCGCGAACGTCCCTAGGACCGGCATCGAGGTTTCCCGCGGGATGACGCACGACGGGCTCGGGAAGTACATCTCCGAGGTCGTGACGAAGGCTCCCGGAGAGACCGCCGACGTCGTCGGCATCCTGCGCGACACGAAGACCGACGTCGTCGTCAACTACCTTCCGGTGGGCTCCGAGGCCGCGACCAAGTGGTATGCCGAGCAGGTGCTCGAGGCCGGCTGCGCGATGGTCAACTGCATGCCCGTCTTCATCGCGCGGGAGGGCTACTGGCAGCGCCGCTTCGAGGAGAGAGGGCTGCCGATCATCGGCGACGACATCAAGTCGCAGGTCGGAGCGACGATCACCCACCGCGTCCTGACCTCGCTCTTCCGCGAGCGCGGCGTCCGGCTCGACAGGACGATGCAGCTGAACGTCGGCGGCAACTCCGACTTCCGGAACATGCTCGAGCGGGACCGGCTCGAGTCGAAGAAGATCTCGAAGACGAACGCGGTCACGTCGATGTTGGACTACGACCTCGGCGCCGAGAACGTCCACGTCGGGCCGTCGGACTACGTCCCGTGGCTGACCGACCGCAAATGGGCCTACATCCGCATGGAAGGCTCCTCGTTCGGCGACGTGCCCCTCAACCTCGAGCTCAAGCTCGAGGTCTGGGACTCGCCGAACTCGGCCGGCATCGTGATCGACGCCGTCCGGCTGGCGAAGCTCGCGCTCGTGAACGGCGTTACCGGTGCGCTCGAGGGGCCGAGCTCGTACCTGATGAAGTCGCCGCCGCGGCAGGTGCCGGACGACGACGCGTACGAGGCGACCGAGAAATTCATCAGTGACAACGCGCGTCGGACCGCGAAGGTCCAGGAAGACATCCCCGCGAGCTGAGGACAGTGTCTCCGCCGCCAGGCGGCGGCGGAGACACCTTCGAACTGGGCCTACGGCTGCGCTGCCTCGTACTGCTTGGCGGCGAAGACGTCGGAGAGGCTGTTGACCGCGGCGTCACGTGACGAGAGCGCCGCGAGGCCATACCGCTCCTCGATCATCGCGAGAATCGACGTCGTGTCGTACTGCGTGTGATCCACGGCGAAGTTCCCGCGCAGGAACGGCGAGACCACGAGCGTCGGGATCCGTGTCCCCGGGCCCCACTGATCGTGCGGCCCGTTGTTG
>DASUXI010000043.1:0-14829 GCA_036377995.1 Gaiellaceae bacterium | reverse complement strand
CTAGCCCTCCGCCTCGACGACGTGTCTTTCTCCTACGAGAAGGGACCGCCCGTGCTCCGAGACGTCACGCTCGCCGTGGAGCGCGGCGAGTTCCTCGCTATCGCCGGACCGAACGGAGGCGGGAAGACGACGCTCCTGCGGATCGTCCTCGGTCTCGAGCAGCCGGCTTCCGGCAGTGTCGAGCTGCTTGTCAGGAGACTTGCCTACCTGCCCCAGCGTGCTCAGGCCGGCGTCGACGCCCCGCTGACCGTGCGCGAGCTCGTCACGGCCGGCCGGGCGCCGCGCACGCGTCTGATCGGGCCGCTCGCGACGGCCGATCGGGCCGCCGTCAGGGACGCGATCGCTCGTGTCGGCCTCGCGCCCCAGGCGGACCGGCGGCTGACCGCGCTCTCGGGCGGGCAGCAGCAGCGCGCGTTCATCGCCAAGGCGCTCGCGGCGGAGCCGGAGCTGCTCGCTCTCGACGAGCCGACGACCGGCGTCGACACCGAGGCGCAGGAGGCAATCGCCGCCCTGCTGCAGAAGCTCCGCGCCGACCTCGGCATGACCGTGCTCTACGTCTCGCACGAGTTCGGCGCCGTGGAGCGGTTCGTGCAGCGGATCGTCCTCGTGCGCGGACGGATCGTCTTCGACGGGAGCCCCGCCGAGCTGCCGGAGCTCTGGCACGACCCCTCCCACGCGCATGCTTGATCTCGAGTTCATGCGGCTGGCGTTCGGGGCCGGGATCGTGGTCGGCGTCCTCGCTCCCGCGGTCGGCTTCTTCCTCGTACAACGCCGGCTCAGCCTCGTCGGCGACGGCATCGGCCACGTCGCGTTCGCCGGCGTCGCGCTCGGCTACCTGCTGAATCTGCCGCTCCTGCTCACCGCGCTGGCCGTGTCAGTCGTCGGCGCGCTCGCGATCGAATGGATCCGCGCCCGCAGGACGACGGCGGGCGATCAGGCTCTCGCGCTCGTCTTCTACACGGGAATCGCGGGCGGCGTCGTGCTCGTCTCCGCGGCGGGCGCGCTCAACGTGAACCTGTTCCAGTTCCTGTTCGGCTCGATCCTGACGGTGACGCGCGGCGACCTGGCGCTGATTGCCGGCCTCGGCGCCGGCGCGCTGGCCGTGATCGCGCTCCTCTACCGCCCGCTGGTCGCTGTCGTCGTCGACGAGGAGGGAGCCCGCGTCGCCCGGCTGCCGGTGAGCACCCTCAACGCGCTGACGGCAGCGCTCGCCGCAGTGACGATCGCGCTCGCGATGCGGGTCGTCGGAATCCTGCTCATCGCCGCGCTGATGGTGCTGCCGGTGATCGCAGCGTCACGCGTCGCCTGGAGCATGCGCTCGACCATGTTCCTCGGCATCGGCCTCGGGCTCGCCTCGGTGCTCACGGGGATTACGGTCGCCTACTACGCGGATCTCCCTCCCGGCGGCACCACGGTGCTCGTCGCCGCGGCGGGGGTATTGCTGGCCGAGATGCTGCGCGCCGTTCGCCGCTGAGTCAGACCGGAGCCGCGGCGGTCCGCAGGCGAACCGCGTCGACCCGGTCGAGCCAGGGCTTCGCCCGGAGGCGCTCGAAGGTCTCGCGTGCGTCCGCGAGCAGGGGCTCGACCCGGTCGGTCTCGTCCCGTGACACGAGCCACTCGGCGTGCTCGAGCTGCGTGACTGCGAGGTGGAAGATCAGGCCGAACTCGCGAAGGAGGCTCGCCGCGGCGGCGAAGCGATCGTCGACCCGCTCGCTGAGGCCCGAAGCTGCGTCGACTCGCGCACGCAACCGTGCGGCGTTCGCCTGAAGGAAAGGCGTGAGCTCACCGGGATCGAGAGACTCGGGAATGCGGAGCAGTTCCTCAGCCTTGGCGAGATCGCCCGACTCGAGGGCGGCCTCGACCGTCTCGACGAGGACGCGCTTGAGGGACGTGTCCGTCATGCCGACCTCGCTGAAGAGCGTGAGCGTTCGCTCGCCGAGCTCGATCGCCTCGGCATACCGCTTCTCGTACCGGAGCAGGCGGGTCTCCACCGCCGCTCGAATCGCCCTCAGCTGCGGCTGCTCCAGCTCGCGCTCGACCGCCCGTGCTGCGAAAGCCGCGGACGCCGCCTCGGTCTCGCCGCGTTCGCACAGGATCGGCACGACGTTCACCAGCTCCAAGACCGTAAGGAAGTCACCCGGCGCGGCGGGCTCTTCTTCCTCTGCCGCAACCGCGAGCGCCTCGTCCCAGCGACCGAGCAGGAAGAGCCCGGCAAGGCTGCCGACTCTCAGAGCCGTGGCGCTGGACCGATCGCCCTGTCGATTCGCGCGGGCCGCCATCCGTCCGATGCGCTCTACCACCTCGGCATAGCTGTCCGACGCCTCCAGCACGACCGCAAGGTTGATCTCCGCGCGGATGGCCGCCGCATACAGTCCCTCCGCGTCCGCTCTCGCCGCGGCGGCCTCGAGCAGGATCCGGGCCTCCGCGAGACGCCCGTGGTAGATCAGCTGCAGCGACTTGCTTGTCAGCGCCTCGACGAAGACCTCCGGAAGCTGAAGCCTCTCGGCGAGAGTCAGCGCGCGCTCGAGGGGCTCGCCGGCCGACTCCAGCTGGCCCAGGAGCGCTCGGGCTCGGCCGAGCTGCGCGAACGCGGTCGCGAGCTCGGCCGTCGGCGCCGCCTCTTCGAGGCCGCTCACCGCGTCCTCGAGCCGCGCCGCGGCCGCCTCCAGCCGACCCTCGATCACGTCGACGTCCGCGAGCGCCGCGGTTGCCTTGGCGGCGCCTCGGCGGTCGCCTGCTTCCTGGTGCAACCCGATCGCGCGCTCGATCAGCCGTCGTGCGTCTTCGCTGAGCCCCGCCCGGAGCGCGAGCTTCCCGGCTGCCTCGAGGAGCTCCGCCTGCGGCCGCGACCCGTCGACAAGCGTTGCCGCCTGCTCGTAGTAGCGCCTCCCCTCTGCGGGCGCGCCGAGCGAAGCGGCGCGGACGCCCGCCCGGGTGAGCATCTCCCCCGCCTTGGCCCGCACCGCTGAAGCGTCGCGCGCGTCGGGCGCGGCCTCGAATGCCGCAACGTAGTGTGAGGCGAGCACCTCTGCGACCTCGTCCTCGTCGGCGAACACCGTCTGCAGGTATTCGGCGGCCGCCAGGTGTCGCGCCTTCCGCTCGGGCCTGGAGAGCGTCTCGTAGGCGACGTGACGGACGAGGTCCTGGAGGAAACCGTACTGGCCTCGTTCGGGAGAGCGGGCATCGGACTGCACGCCGAGCACCTCCTTGCGAACGAGCGACGTCAGGGGCGGCTGCAGGTCTTGCTCCGCAAAGCCGGAGACGGCAGAGAGCGCGCGCTGCGTGAAGGTCTTGCCGAGCACGGCGCCGTCCTGCAAGAGCCGGCGTTCGTCGACGCTCAATCCGTCGAGCCGGGCGGCGATCAACGCGTGCAGGGTCTCCGGCACCTCGAGCGTCTCGATCTCGCCAGTCGGCCTGTACACGGGCCCGTCCTCGGTGACGAGGCCGCGGTCGAGCAGCATGCGCACGGTCTCGACGGCGTAGAGCGGCACTCCCTCGGCGCGGTCGAGTATCTGCTCGGTCAGGGAGTCGGGCAGGCCCGGCACGAGCCCGGCGAGCAACTGGCGCATCGCGCTCTCGGAGAGCGAGTCCAGATAGAGGGAGGTGAAATTGCGCTGGCCCGCGCCCCAGTTGGGGCGCTGCTCGTGGAGCTCCGGACGAGCGAGCGTGATCACGTAGAGGGGCCGGTCGCGCGACCACTCGAGCAGGTACTCGACGAAGTCGAGCAGGCCGGCGTCGGCCCACTGCATGTCCTCGAAGGCAAGAACGGTCGGATACGTGTCCGCGAGACGTTCGAAGAACAGGCGCCAGGCCGCGAATAGATCCTGTCGATCAGCCGACGCCGCGTCCTCGAGCCCGAGCAGGTGCGCAAGGCGAGGCTCGACGAAGGCCCGCTCCTCGGGATCGAGCACGTGCTCCGACAACGTGGCGGCCAGCTTCTCCCGCGCAGAAGCCGGACCCTCGTCCTCGGCGATCCGGCAGCGCATCCGCACCATGTCCGCCAGCGCCCAGTAGGCCACGCCTTCGCCGTACGCAAGACAGCGCCCGCGATGCCAGTACACGACGTCGACGATGCCGTCGAAGTACTTGTAGAACTCCCACGCCAGCCGGGACTTGCCGATTCCCGCCATGCCGGTGACGGAGACGAGGTGCGCCCGCCGGTTCTGCGCGGACGCGTGGAAGAGATCCTTGATCAGGTTCAGCTCGCGGTCACGACCGACGAACGGTGCTTCGAGTCCTTCCGACTTCAGCTCGCCGCCTCTCCCCGAGACGACCCGGAGCGCCCGCCAGACCGGAGTCGAGCCTTCCTTCCCCTTGAGCTCGTGCTCGCCTGCAGTCTCGTACGCGATCGCCTGATCGGTGGCCCGCCTCGTCGCCTCGCCGACGAACACGGAGCCCGGCTCTGCGACCGACTGGATCCGCGAGGCGGTGTTGACCAGGTCGCCGGCGACCATCCCCTCGCCTTCCGCACCGAGAGTGACAGCCGCCTCGCCCGTGAGCACGCCGGCGCGCGCCCTCAGCCCGGCTACGCCGAGCTCGTCTCCGAGCGCCGAGACGGCGGCCACGAGGTCCAACCCGGCCCGCACGGCGCGCTCGGCGTCGTCCTCGGTCGCCACAGGCGTCCCCCACACGGCCATCACCGCGTCGCCGATGAACTTCTCGACGGTCCCGCCGTAGAGGGCGATCAGCCGTTTGCACGTGTCGAAGTAACGGGAGAGGAGCTCCCGCACCTCTTCGGCATCACGCGACTCCGACAGCGCGGTGAAGCCGACGAGATCCGCGAACAGCACCGAGACGAGCCGGCGCTCCGCCGTCGGCGTTTCGCGGGCCGGCGCGGGCGGCACAGCCGTGGGGGCCGAGGCCGCAGACCCGAGCTCGGTGCCGCACTCGCCGCAGAAGCGCTCTCCCGGCTCGTTCGCAGCGCCGCACGCCGGGCAGAGCAGCGCGAGCGCACGTCCGCAGTTCGCGCAGAACTTGCGGCCCTCTCGGTTCTCATGACCGCAGTCCGGGCAGACCATCGTCCTCGAAACCTAATCCGGAAGGGAGACGATCTTCAAGCGTCCTTCTTCATGCGCTCCACGGTTGAGCGGCCGGCCTCATGGATCGCGCGACGTCGGGATTCAGGGTCATCCGGGGCGGGCTCGGCACGATCCACGGTCACCTCGGAGGCCTCGAACTGGTCGCGCTCCTCGACGAGGTCTCGGGACTCGGCGAGCTTGCGTCGCAGCTCGTCCGCACGCGGATCCTCTCCCGCGGGCGGCTCGCGCCGTCGGCGCAGAAACCCCAGCAGGCGTCTCACCGCGGCGATGCTACACTGGCCGCCGCTTCCTGCCTCGCCATCGCGCCGTCCCTTCCCGAACGGCGCCGGCCGGCGAGGCCGATTCAGACCAGAGGAAGGGAGGTCTCGGGAAACAGTGGTCGCATACGAAATCCTGCTCATGCTCGATCCGGAGCTGCCCGAAGGGCGGCAGGACGAGATCATCAAGCGCGCCCGCGAGCTCGTCGAGGGCGCGAACGGCACGTGGGTCGGGCACAACGTGTGGGGACGGCGCCGCCTCGCCTACGAGATCGACCACAAGGGCGAGGGCTCGTACCACCTTCTGAACTTCGACGCCGACGCGGAGACGCTCGGCGAGCTCTCGCGGATCCTCCGGATCACGGACGGCGTCATGCGCCATCTCGCCGTGCGCCGGATCGAAGGCGGCTCCCCCGGCCCGCCGCCGCCCGAGCCCGAGCCGGCCGCCCGGTCCGTCCCGGAGCCCGACTATGCTGAGGCGAACACCAGTTCGCAAGACGAGGAGTAGAGAGCCATGGCAAACATCAATCGCGTCGTGCTCGTAGGGAACCTGACGAAGGACCCGGAGTTGCGGCATACCCCGAGCGGCACGGCCGTCTGCAAGCTGAGGCTCGCCGTCAACACCCGCCAGAAGGACGCCCAGGGAAACTGGGGCGACAAGCCCAACTACTTCGACGTGACGGTCTGGGGAAACCAGGGCGAGAGTTGCGCCCAGTACCTCTCCAAGGGCCGCCCCGTCGGCGTCGACGGCCGCCTCGACTGGCGTGAGTGGGAGGCCCAGGACGGGACGAAGCGCCAGGCGGTCGAGATCATCGCCGACTCGGTGCAGTTCCTCGGCAGCAAGGGTGACGGCGGCGACGGCGAGCGGCAGTACGTCCCCGCCGCCGCGGCGGCCGCCGGCAACGAGGACTTCACCAGCACCGCCGACGACGACATTCCGTTCTGATGCCGCCGCGCGGAGGAGAAAGAGACCGGGACCGACAGCCCGGCCGCAAGCGGCCGGGCGCCGCCACCGGCCCGATCCGCCGCAAGTCCTGCTTCTTCTGCAAGGACAAGGTCGACGAGATCGACTACAAGAACGTCAACCAGTTGCGCCGCTACGTCTCGGAGCGCGGCAAGATCCGGTCGCGCCGCATCACGGGCGCGTGCCGCAAACATCAGCGGCAGGTCGCGGTCGCCGTCAAGCGCGCGCGTGAGATGGCGCTGCTGCCGTACGTGGCGGACAAGTAGACCGTGGAAGTCATCCTCCGTCAGGACGTGGACAAGGTCGGGCTCCGGGGCGAGGTCGTCAGCGTCGCGCGCGGCTATGCCCGGAACTTCCTTCTGCCCCGCGGCCTCGCCGAGGCGGCGACGCCGGCGAAGGTGGCGGAACTGCAGAAGGTCGACGAGCGCCACGCCCGGCACGAGGCGAAGAGCTTCGACGAGGCGCAGGCGGTGGCCGAGCGGCTCGGGAAGGTCGAGCTCCGTTTCGACGTCAAGGCCGGGCCGACCGGCTCGCTGTTCGGGTCCGTCACGCCAACGGACATCGCGGACGCGCTCTGGTCGAGTCACAAGGTTCGCGTCGACCGGCGCAAGATCGAGATCGACACGATCAAGCGGATCGGGCGCTACCAGGTGCCGATCGAGGTCTTCCAGGACGTGACTGCAGAGGTGAAGACGCTCGTCGTCCCGGAAGGCGGGGAGCTACCACCCGAGGAGGAGCTCGAGGCGATGGAGGCCGCCGAGCGGGCGGCCGAGGAGAAGGCGACTGCTGAGGCTCAGGAGCACGAGGAGCTCGACCTCGAGGAGCTCGATGCGGCTGCAGCAGCGCACGACCCAGAGCTCAGCACGGGCACCGAAGTCGAGGCGTCAACCGAGGACGTAGCCGGAGAGCTTGCGGACGACGAGTTCGACCGCGCGGTCGACGCCGGCACCGAAGAGAGCTAGCCCAGCGCTTCGAGCTTCGCCGTCGGGGCGACAAGCTTGTGCTCGTCCGACACCTCGGTTCCCGCGCTCACGAGCGCGGGCAGGGCGTCTCCGTCGACCACGAAACCGGCCATGGCCCGGATGCTAGAGCGTTCGGCTCGCCGTTTTGCCCGGAGTTGTGCACACCCGGGTCGTCGCCATTCAACCGGGTCTGCGTACCTGCTGTGGAAAGCGTGGGGACAACGATTCACAGCTCTGTCCACCCCCTGTGAATTTGACGCCGAAGTTCCCGCACCGTGCGGCCGATCTGTCCACAGCTCCGTCCGGCCAGCCTGGGAACATACGTTCTACTCCACCTGCAAACCAGCACTTTCGACATGTCGAAAACCGAGTCGTCAAGATCTGGCGTCACTGCTCCGGCAGTGCTTAGCTCACGCGACGTGACACCAGTCGCCCAGCTCGCCGAAGCCGCCCCGATTGCGCCGCCGCAGAACCTCGAGGCCGAGGAATCGGTCCTCGGGGCGATGCTGCTCTCCCCGGGCGCTATCGGGGCGGTGAGCGAAGTCCTGGACGCATCGGACTTTTATCGCGAGAGCCACGCCAAGATCTATCGCGCGGCGCTCGCGTTGTACGCGAAGGGCGAACCGGTGGACGCGATCACGCTCGTCGACGAGCTGGAGGAGCGTGGCGAGCTCGAGGATGTGGGCGGCCGCGTCCGCCTCCACGAGCTTGCCGCGCTCGTTCCGGCCGCAGGCAACGCCGGTCACTACGCCCGCATCGTCCGCGAGATGGCGACGCTGCGCGGGCTGATCGGCGCCGGGCAGCAGATCGCCCAACTCGGCTGGGAGCGCCCGGGCGAGACGCAGCTGCTCGTCGACCGCGCCGAGCAGATCGTCTTCGATCTCTCGCAGAGCCGCGTCACGACGGAGTTCAGCCACATCGAGGATCTGCTCAAGGAGAGCTTCGAGCGGATCACCGCGCTCTACGAGGCCGGCGCAGACGTCACGGGAGTTCCCTCGGGCTTTCGCGAGCTCGACCGGCTCACGTCCGGCTTCCAGCCCGGGAACCTCGTCATCGTGGCGGCTCGGCCGAGCATGGGGAAATCGGCGCTCGGCCTCTGCATCGCGGCGAATCTCGCGCTGCGTGCGAACACCCCGGTGGCGCTGTTCACGCTCGAGATGTCGAAGTCCGAGGTGACTCAGCGCCTGCTCTGCAGCGAGGCCAAGGTCGAGTCGCAGCGGCTGCGCACCGGGAAGCTCGCGCAGGACGACTGGCCGCGCCTAGTGGCGGCCGGCGACAGGTTGATGAAGGCGCCGATCTACGTGGACGACACGGGGTCGATCACGATGATGGAGATCCGGTCGAAAGCGCGGCGGCTGAAGACGCAGGAGCCCAACCTCGGGCTCATCATCGTCGACTACCTGCAGCTGATGACCTCCGGCACGACGGCGGAGAACCGCGTCCAGGAGGTCTCCCAGATCTCGCGCAGCCTGAAGGTGCTGGCGCGCGACCTCGACGTCCCGATCCTCGCGATGTCACAGCTTTCGCGCGCAGTCGAGCAGCGTCACGACAAGCGCCCCATCCTCTCCGACCTGAGAGAAAGCGGTTCAATCGAGCAAGACTCGGACCTCGTCATGTTCGTCTACCGCGACGAGTACTACAACGAGGAGAGCGACCAGCAGGGCCTCGCCGAGATCATCCTCTCGAAGCATCGCAACGGCCCGACCGGGGTCGAGAAGCTCTCGTTCCTGAAGCGGTACGCGAAGTTCGCGGATTTGGCGGCGTAGCGTGGCGTCCTGGGCCGCAGTCCGAGAGCAGACGGTCTGGATCTCGCAGCTCGCGACCGGGTTCACCATAGTCTGCGAACGCTGCGTCGAGGAGGGCCAGGTCTTCTCCTCCGTGCAGGCGACGCTCTCGCTCGACCACGCGCGGGGCTCGATCGACTGTCCGCACGGGCACCAGATCGCCGTCGAGCGCGACGGCCGCTAGGGCGAAATCAGGGCTCGCTGCGCATCGGCACGCGGAGGCGCGCCGCGGCCCACGGGATGCTCGCTCCCTGCAGCACGACCGAGAACGCGACGACGACGAAGACGATGCCGTAGACGCTCTGCGCGTCCTTGACTTCTCCGAGAACGACGAACGAGGCGAGCAGGATCGGTACCGCCCCCTTGAGCCCGCTCCACATCACGAACAGCCGCTCGCCCTTCGACATGTGGACCGGCAGAAGCAGCGGGCCGACGGCGAGCGGCCTCGCCACGAACGCGAGCACGCCGGCGAGCACGAGCCCGTCCAGCCAGCGGTGGTTGTGCCCGAGGGCGGCCAGGTCGACGGTGAGGCCGAGTGCGACGAAGACGACGATCTCCGCCAGGCTCGCGAGTGACGTGTGGAATCTCTCGATGCTGCGCTTCGCCGGGATGTCGGCGTCTCCGACGAGAATCCCCGCGATGTACACGGCGAGAAAGCCCGACCCGTGCGCGACCGACGTGACGCCGTAGATCACTCCGGCGAAGGCGAGTGTCCGCAGCGGGTAGAGCGCTGGATTGGGCAGGACGATGCGGCGCGCGGCCAGCGTGATGAGGAGAGCGCCGACGACCCCGAAAACGATTCCGAGCGCGAGCGAGAGCACGAGCTCGCCCGCCGCATGCCAGAGCGAGGTCGAGTCGGTCTTCGCGAGACTGACGGCCGCGAGCATCAGGGCGATGCCGACCGGGTCGTTCGCCCCCGACTCTCCCTCGAGGATCGTGCCCGTCCTGCCCGCGATCTCCTTGCGGCCGAAGACCGAGAACATCACCGCCGGATCGGTCGGCGCGACGGCGGCTCCCAGCAAGGCCGCCGTCTGCCAGGAGAAATCGAGCAGCGTCCGCGCGGCGATCGTCATCAGCCCCGCGGTCGCGAAGGTCCCGAAGAGCCCGAGCGACACGATCGGAACCGCGGATTCGCGAAAGCGTGTCCAGCCGACACGCATCCCGCCGTCGAAGAGGATCACGACGAGAGCGACGACCGCTATCCGCTCGACATCTCGAATCGAGACGGCGTTCCCGAGACTCGGCCACAGGTCGGAAGCGAGCGCGGCCGCGAGCAGGAAGAACGCAGCGGCCGGCACCCGGGACCGCTCGCTCAGCTTGTTCGCCAGCACGGCCAGTGCGAAGGCGCCCGACACGAGCAGAACGACAGCGCCGAATTGCGTCACCTCGTGCATCGGGCGACTCTAGCCCGGCCCTCTGTCACACTCGGTCGTCGTGCCTGCAACCGTCGTCGTCGGAGCCCAGTGGGGGGATGAGGGGAAAGGCAAGATCGTCGATCTGCTGGCCAGCGATTCCGACGTCGTCTGCCGCTATCAGGGCGGCCCGAACGCGGGTCACACGATCGTCGTGGACGGCGAGACTTTCAAGATCCGCCAGATTCCGAGCGGCGTCCTGCGCGGCAAGACCTGTGTGATCGGCGCAGGCTGCGTTGTCGACCCCGAGGTCTTCCTGGCCGAAGTCGACGAGCTCGAGCGCCGCGGGGTTTCGTCCGCCGTCGTCCACCTGTCAGGCGAGGCGCATCTGATCATGCCGTGGCACGTCGTCATCGACCAGGCGAGCGAGCACCGGCTCGGGAACCTTCAGATCGGTACGACGAGGCGGGGAATCGGCCCGTGCTACGCGGACAAGGCAGCCCGGCTCGGCATCCGCGTCCAGGATCTGCTCGAGCCGAAGATCCTCCGGCAGAAGATCGAGGTCGCGCTTGCGGAGAAGAACGTGTGGCTCGAGCGTGTGTACGGCGTTCCGCCGCTGCTACTGGAGGATGTCGCCGGGAAGCTCGAGTCGCTCGCGCAACGGATTCGCGCCTTCGTCGCGGACACGTCGCTGCTCGTCGATCGGGCGCTGAAGAACGGCCGTAACGTCCTGCTCGAGGGAGCGCAAGGGACGCTGCTCGACCTCGACCACGGCACGTATCCGTTCGTCACCTCGTCCAATACCGTCGCGGCCAACGCCGCGACGGGAGTCGGCATCGGCCCGAACCGGATCGACCAGATCGTCGGCGTCGCCAAGGCGTACGTCACCCGCGTCGGGGAGGGGCCCTTTCCGACCGAGATCGCCGGCCCCGACCAGAGCCGCATGCGCGACCTGGGCGGAGAGTTCGGAACGGTCACCGGACGCGAACGGCGATGCGGCTGGCTCGATCTCGTCGCTCTCCGCTACGCGGTGCGTGTCAACGGGCTGACCTCGCTCGCGCTGACGAAACTCGATGTCCTCTCGAACTTCGCGGAGCTTCCGGTCTGCACGGCCTACCGGTTGAGGGACGGAACGGAAACGCCCGACTTTCCTCCGCACCAGAGCGACTTCCACCACTGCCGGCCGGTCTACGAGACCCTGGCCGGGTGGGAAGAGCCGCTCGTCGACGGGCTCCCGGCGAGAGCGCGCGCGTACGTCGCATACATCGAACGCGCGCTCGGGGTCGAGATCTCGCTCGTCGGAACCGGCGCCGAGCGTGAGCAGGTGGTCGCGCTCCGCTAGTCGGGCACGCGCGCTCTCACCGCCCACGCGCGCGCCGTGAGCGTGAACGGCCCGGCCGGGTCGCCGAGACGCCGCCGGCACTCTTCGCGCAGGTTCCGGCGCGCATCATCCGACAGCGAGCTGCAGTACTGGCCGCCGGGCCCGACGCCGAGCGTGAAGGGCTCCCAGAAGTCGTCGAAGTCCGCGTAGGCGGCCTCGACGGTGAGCGGACCGGTCTCGACCGCTTCGAGGCCGGCAGCTTCCCAAAGGCCGCGAAGATCGTCTGCCCCCTGGAAGCGCATGGTGCGGCCCTCGTCGGGCGCGTCCGGATCGAGCGCGTTCGCGGCATCGAAGAACGTCCTCAGCATCGTCATCCCGTCGCGGTAGTCCCACGTGCACGACGCCACGGTGCCGCCGGGTCGAACGACCCGGCGCATCTCGGCGGCACCCGCATCTGCGTCGGACATGAAGTTGACGACGAGCTGCGAGAGCGCTGCGTCGAAGGAGTCGGCCGCCCAGGGGAGGGTCTCCGCGGGACCGAGGCGCACGTCGGCACCGGGAACTCGCTCCGCGCAGACGTCCAGGAGAGACTGTGACGGGTCGACAGCCGCGACATGATCGGCGCCCAGCAGGTCGGCGAGCGCCCGGGTGAGCGCACCGGGGCCGCAGCCGACGTCGAGTACCCGCGCACCTGGTTCTATCCCGGCGAACTCGATCAGCACGGGCGCGAGGCGGACGGAGTAGCGCCCCATGTAGCGGTCGTACGCGTCACCGGTTATCGCGAAGGTCACGGTGTCGGAGCCTAAACGCCGAGGCGAGGCCTCCCTACCCCCACCCGGGTGGGGAAGATGCCCGCCACCCTCGCGATCGACGATACCCCCCTCGAGCAAACGCGCCGGTGACGATTCCGCGCCGAGTTCGGCACCCACCCGGGGCCGCTCAGGCCGCGCGGGCCTCTCGTTAGAGTTCCCGTGTGAAGGTGCTCCTGGTCGGGTCGGGCGGGCGTGAGCACGCGCTCGCGTGGAAGCTGAGTGAGGCCGCGGATCTCTCGGAGCTCCACGCGGCGCCGGGCAATCCGGGCATTGCCGCGCTCGGACGTTGTCATCCGGTGCGCGCCGACGACGGCGAAGGGCTCCTGGCGCTCGCATCGGCGATCGAGGCCGATCTTGTCGTCGTCGGCCCGGAGGCACCCCTCGTCGCGGGCGTCGCGGACGACTTGCGTCACGCCGGCGTCGGCGTCTTCGGCCCCAGCGCCGAGGCCGCGAGGATCGAAGGCTCGAAGTCCTTCGCGAAGGATGTCATGCAGAAAGCCGGAGTCCCGACTGCCGAGCCGCTCTCGGAGCCCAAGCCTCCGTGCGTCGTGAAAGCCGACGGGCTCGCCGCGGGCAAAGGTGTGTTCGTCTGCCATGACCAGGACGAGCTCGACGCGGCGCTGCGCGCCGCGCGGGCGTTCGGCGACGAGATCGTGGTCGAGGAGCTGCTCGAGGGTGAGGAGATCTCCGTGTTCGCGCTGTGCGACGGCGCCCGAGCGCTTGGACTCCCGGCCGTCCAGGACTTCAAGCGCGCGCAAGATGGTGACCGCGGCCCGAATACGGGCGGAATGGGGTCGTACTCGCCCGTGCCGGGGTTCCGACACGCCGAGGTCGAGACGCTCCTCGACGCAGTCCACCGCCCCGTGCTCGGGGAGCTGGCCAACCGCGGGGCGCCGTTCACCGGCGTGCTGTTCGCGGGGCTGATGGTGACGCCCGAGGGGCCGCGCGTGCTCGAGTTCAACTGCCGGTTCGGTGACCCCGAGACGCAATCGCTCCTCCCGCGCCTCGAGGGCGACTTCCTCGGCGCGCTCGCAGGGGCCGCGGCAGGCGACCTCTCGCGGGCCGACCTCCAGGTGGACGAAGCCGCCCCGGCGGCAGTGACCGTCGTGCTCGCGGCGGGCGCGTATCCCGAACGAGGCGACGTCGGCACGCCGATCAGCGGGATCGATCGCGCCGAGGCCGCGGGCGCCCGGGTCTTCCATGCAGGGACTGCCTTGCAGGGAGAGACGCTCGTCACGAACGGCGGCAGGATCCTCGATGTGACCGGTACAGGCGAGAGCCTGGCGGAAGCGCGGGAGCGCGCCTATGCGGGGTGCGCACTGATCACGTTCGCCGGCGCCCGCTACCGGACGGACATCGCGGCGATGGCGCATGTCTGACCCGCTGGTGGGAATCGTGGTCGGTTCCGAGTCGGACCGCGAACGGATGCAGCCGGCGGTCGACGAGCTCGATGCGCTCGGGATCGGGCACGAGTTCGAGGTCCGGTCGGCGCACAGGCAACCCGACGCCGTGGCGGAGTACGGCCGAACCGCCCGTGCACGCGGCCTGCGTGTCCTGATCGCCGGCGCCGGGCTCGCCGCGGCGCTTCCGGGCGTGCTCGCCGCGCACACGGACCTGCCCGTCATCGGCGTACCTCTCCGCTCGTCAAAGAGCGTGCTCGACGGGCTCGACGCACTCCTCTCGATCGTGCAGATGCCACCGGGAGTGCCCGTCGCGTGCGTCGGCGTCGACAACGCGAAGAACGCCGCCGTCCTGGCGGCTCGGATCCTCGGGCCGACAGGCTCTCTAGACTCGTCCCAGTGATCCCGCGCTACTCCCGCCCGGCCATGGCCAGGATCTGGTCGGACGAGAGCAAGCTTCAGCGCTGGCTCGACGTTGAGCTCGCCGCGCTGGACGGCTGGGCGGAGGTGGGCTCGATTCCGGCGGCCGACGTCGCACAGATCAGGTCTCGTGCCAAGGCACCGACGCCTGATCGCGTCGCGGAGATCGAGCGCGTCACAGATCACGACACGGCAGCCTTCGTGGACGCAGTTGCAGAGCAGCTCGGACCCGAGGGCCGCTGGCTCCACCACGGCCTGACCTCGTCGGACGTCGTCGACACCGCTCTCTCGCTTCAGATCCAGGATGCGGGCCGGCTGATCCTCGAGGGAGTAGAGCTGGCGCTCGCCGCCGTCGTCACCCGCGCCGATGAGCACCGGCACACGATCTGCATCGGACGCTCCCACGGCATCCACGCCGAGCCGACCACGTTCGGGTGGAAGCTGGCCGGCTGGGCCTTCGAGCTCGACCGCACGCGGGCACGCGTCTCCTCCGCGCTGGAGGCCAATCGCATCGGTCA
>DASUXI010000042.1:0-2096 GCA_036377995.1 Gaiellaceae bacterium | reverse complement strand
GCTCGCGGACGTCGGTGCCGGCTGCATCTGCTTCTCGCCGCTCGCGCAGGGAATGCTGACGGACAGGTACCTGAACGGGATTCCCGAGGGCTCGCGCGCGAGCCGTGACGGCTCGTTCTCGCCGCGGCTCCTCACCGACGCGGCGCTGGAGAAGATCCGAGGGCTGAACGAGATCGCGGCTGGGAGGGGTCAGACCCTCGCCCAGCTGGCGCTGGCGTGGGCCCTGCGCGACCCCCGGATGACGTCTGCGCTCGTCGGCGCCTCGAGCGTCGAGCAGCTCGAGGCCAACGTCGCGTCGCTCGACAGGCTCGAGCTCGGCGAGGACGAGCTCGCGGAGATCGAGCGCTACGCCATTGACAGCGGCATCAACATCTGGGCCGCGTCGAGCGCCGAGTAGCTACTACTACGCGTCGCGCGTTCTCGTCCGCCAGAGCCCGGCCGCCAGAATGGCGCAGGCCCACCCGGCGAGGACAAGCAGCGCGACCGCCGCGGAGAGAGTCAGGTTGACGTTCGTCGTCCTTGCGGTGTCACCGAAGGCGTTCGGAAGCAGGTTGTCGGTCGCGATCACCGGCAGGGCCGCGCGGCCTGTGCCGAGGATCCTGATGTTCGCCAGGATCGGGCTGATGGCGAGCTGGAAGGGAAGGAGGGTTGCGATAGTCGTCGTCCGGGAGCCGACGACCGACGAGATCCCCAGCCCGATCGCGAACCAGAAGCCCGTCGTGAGGAGCACCCAGAGGCCGCTCTCGACGAGCAGCTTCACCGAGGGTGCCGGCAGCGAGCCCGCGAAGGCGACGCTCCCCGAAGCAGTCAGGGCGAACGCGATCCCGACGAATGCGAAGAGGACGGCGAGGCCGCCGGGGATCCGCGCGGCGAAGAGCGCGGCGCGGGACCGGCCGGTGACGACGAGCTCCCTGAACACGCCGGCGCCGAGATCCCCGGCACCGGCCGTCGCGCCGACGAGGATGCCGACGACCGACCCGAGAGTCCCGATCAGCCAGATCGTGTGCCCGAGATTCTGGATCCCGCCGGCCGGACCGTGGTGGGACGGGTTTGCGGCATGGATCGAGACGAGGATCGTGTAGGTGACCAGCATTGCGCCGACGGTGAGCAGTCCGGCTGTCAACACGAGGCCCCGCCGCTTGCGCAGCTTCAGGACCTCGGCGCGGATCAGCCGGGGTCGCCGGAACGGGACGGACGGCGCGAGGGCCGTCATGCCGCTTCCGTCATGCCGCTTCCCCCAGCCGTGACGTGATCTCGAGGAACCGCCGCTCGAGGGTCGCGCGCTCGGGCTCCAGCCGGTAGACGTCGAGGCCGGCTTCGACCAGCAGGCGGTTGATCGCGGCCGTCGCGTTGTCGTCGGCGATCGGGACGCGCAGGCCGCCCTCGGCGGCCTCCGCGCCATGGCCGGTCAGGAGGGCCTGAGCCCGCAGGTCGTCGGAGGTCGCGACGATGACGGTCGCGGCGCGGCCGGTCAGCTCGTCGATCGAGCCCTGCACGACGATGTGCCCCTGGTCGACGATCGCGATCGCGTCGGCGGTCTTCTCCACCTCGTCGAGGAGATGCGAGGAGAGGACGACCGTGCGCCCCTCGCCGACGAGCCCGCGGATCATGAGCCGGAGCTCCTCCATACCGGCCGGGTCGAGCCCGTTCATCGGCTCGTCCAGGATCAGAAGCTCCGGGTCGGCGAGGAGTGCACGCGCGACGCCGAGGCGCTGGCGCATGCCGAGCGAGTAGGCCTTCACCCTCTCGTCGGCGCGCTTGGCGAGGCCGACCCGCGCAAGAGCCCCGTCGACGCGCGCGTGCGCCTCGCGCTCGCGCGCGGCTGCGACGATGTGCAGGTTCTCGCGGCCGGTCAGGTGGCGGTGGAAGCGCGGCTCTTCGACGATCGCGCCGACCCGCGCGAGCGCTTCGGCCCGGCCGGACGGCATCGGCTGTCCGAGAATCTGGATGCTGCCGGACGATATGGAGGTCAGGCCGAGCAGCATGCGGATGAGGGTGGTCTTGCCCGCGCCGTTCGGACCGAGATAGCCGAAGGCCGACCCGGCGGGGATGCGCAGGTCGACGTTGTCCACCGCGACGCGGGCACCGAAGCGTTT
>DASUXI010000041.1:0-4147 GCA_036377995.1 Gaiellaceae bacterium | reverse complement strand
AGCGGCGCCCGCGCCCCTGCTCACCACGGTGCAGAAATGCTTCCGGACGCCCGACATCGACGAGGTCGGGCTCGACGGGCACCACCTGACGTTCTACGAGATGCTCGGGAACTTCTCCTTCGGGCAGTACTTCAAGGACGGTGCGGTCGATCTCGCCTGGGAGTTCATCACGGAGCATCTGAAGCTCGACACGGACCGGATCTGGCCGAGTGTCTTTGCCGGTGATCCGGAGCTGAAGCTGGGCGAGGACGAGGTGGCGATCGCGGCCTGGGAGCGCGTCGGGATCCCGCGCGAGCGGATCACGCCGCTGCCGCGCTCGGAGAACTTCTGGTCGGTCGGCGGCCCCGGTCCGTGCGGGCCCGACTCGGAGCTCTACTACGACTGGGGCTCGGAGCACGGTTGCGGGAACGCCGACTGCAAGCCGGGCTGCACGCGGTGCGAGCGCTTTCTCGAGTTCTGGAATCTCGTCTTCATGGAGTTCGAGCTGCACGCGGACGGGACACTGACGCCGCTTCCGAAGCAGAACATCGACACGGGGATGGGCCTCGAGCGGACTGCGGCGATCCTCCAGGATGTCGTGTCGGTCTACGAGGCCGACGGGTTCCAGCAGATCATGACCTGGATCGCGCGCGAGAGCGGCGTCGCCTACGGCGACTCGCCCGAGGCGACCAAGGCGCACCGGATCCTCGCCGATCACGGGCGCGGAATGACGTTCCTCGCGGCGGACGGTGTCGCTCCGTCCAACGAGGGGCGCGGGTACGTCATGCGCCGGATCGTCCGTCGCGCCGTTCAGCAGGCGGGCCGGGTCGGGCTCGAGCCGCCGTATCTCTCACGCCTCGCCGACGTCGTCATCGACCAGACGAAGGACGCGTACCCCGAGCTGGAGCAACACCGCTCCGACGTCCACCGGATCCTCTCGGCCGAGGAGGAGCGGTTCGGCCAGACGCTGGCGCGGGGGATGCGCCTGTTCGAGGAGGTTGCGGCGGCGGGCGGCGACATCTCGGGCGAAGAGGCGTTCCGGCTCCACGACACCTTCGGGTTCCCGCTCGAGCTCACCCAGGAGCTCGCGCGCGAACGTGGGCTCGGCGTGAACGACGAGGAGTTCACCCGGCTGATGGAACGCCAGCGTGAGCGTTCGCGCGCCGCGATCTCGAAGGACGACCGGACCGCCGCGGACTTCGCGAAGGCGGCCGGCTTCAAGTCCGAGTTCGTGGGGTACGAGCGGACCGAGGTGCTGACGCAGATCGGCGCGCTCGAGGACCTCGGTGACGGCCTCTTCCTCGCGAAGCTGCGCGAGTCGCCGTTCTATCCGGCGGGCGGCGGGCAGGTCACGGACGCCGGCTGGATCGAGCTCGACGACGGCAGCGGCCGGCGTGCCGCCCTGCGCGAGGCGTACCGGTTCGAGGACGACGAGGTGCTCCTGCTCGAGGGTGAGGGATTCACGGCGGGCGATCGCGTCTCCGCCGTCGTCCCGTGGGCGATCCGCTTCCCGACGATGGCCAACCACACGGCGACGCATCTGCTCCATCAGGCGTTGCAGGACGTCCTCGGAGACCATGTGCGCCAGGCCGGCTCGGCGGTCCGGCCCGACAAGCTCCGCTTCGACTTCACGCATCCGCAGGCCCTCGCGCCGGACGAGCGGGCCCGGATCGAGCAGCACGTGAACGAGAAGGTGTTCGAGAACCTGCCCGTCCACACGTTCGTCACGCCGATCGAGGAGGCTCGCAAGCTCGGCGCCATGATGCTGTTCGGGGAGAAATACGGCGAACACGTTCGCGTCGTCGAGATCCCGGGCTACTCGCGCGAGCTGTGCGGCGGCACGCACGTCCGCAGCACCGCCGAGATCGGCCCGTTCGCCATCCTCTCGGAAAGCTCCGTCGGCGCCGGCGCGCGGCGGATCGAGGCCGTGACCTCGGGCGAGGCGTACGCGTACCTCCAGGCCGGGCTGCACGAGGCCCAGGAGCTCCGAGGTGAGCTCGAGCGTGTGAGGAAGGAGGCGAAGAAGGCGCCGGCAGCCAAGGCCGGGACCGAGCTGCCGCCTCCCGAGATCGCGAGCGTCGGGGGCGTCAGCGTCATCGCCCAGGCCGTCGAGGGGCTCAGCGCGGACGCACTGCTCGACCTCTCCGACCAGTTCAAGCAACGGGAGGCGCCGGCCGCCGTGGTGCTCGGCACCCGCGAGGACGGAAAGGTGCACCTCGTTGCGAACTTCGACAACACGGTCGCCGACCGAGTCAGCGCTTCCGACGTCGTCAAGGCGGCTGCCGAGATCGTCGGCGGCGGAGGCGGCGGCCGTCCGACGATGGCGCGGGCGGGAGGAACCGTTCCCGAGAAGCTCCCCGAGGCCCTGGCGAGGGCGAAGGAGCTCATCCTCACGGCGCTCGGGTGAAGATCATCGCACTCGATTACGGCCGGGCCCGCACCGGCGTCGCCGTCTCGGACCGGACCGGGACGATCGCGCGGCCGCTGTGCGTCGTGGAGCGCGCAGCCAGCGGCGACGGGCTCGCCCTGCTGGCGCGGCTCATTGGCGAGCAGGAGGCGGAGCTGGTGGTGGTCGGGCTGCCGCTCACGCTTCGCGGTGAGCACGGCGCGCAGGCGGAGGAAACCGATCGCTTCGTCGACGCGCTCCGGGACGTAACCGGGGTTCCCGTCGTCCTGTTCGACGAGCGCTTCACGACCACTCTCGCGCAGCAACAGGCCCCCGGCGCCAAGGCAGATGACGCCCGGGCCGCGGCCCATCTCCTCACCGGCTACCTCACGTGGGCCGGGAACAGCCGGACATGACGCCTCCGTCCGGCGGCCGGAGGCGAGGCCCGAGTGAGGGTCAGCTGGTGCGCAGGCGCGTGATCGCGCTCATCGTGCTCGTCCTCGCGCTCGGCGGGCTGGGCTGGGCTGCGGTGGCAGCGATCGGGGGAGGCGGGAACAGCGCGCCGCAGCAGCTGTCGACCGTGTCCAGCACGCTCCTCCTCAGGACCGTGACGAAATCGACGCCGAGCGGGCCGGTCGAGACCGTGATCGCCGTGCCGAGACCGCTTCACATCGTCTTCCCGGAAGGCTTCACCCGCCGCCAGATGGCGGCGCGGGTGGAGGTTGTGGGCCGCATCGCGGAGCGCAAGCGGCACGTTTCGACGCGCTTCACGCGCTCGGGGTACCTCTCGGCGACACGCGTTCCGCGCGTGCCACGGTGCTTCACCGGCACGGTCAAGACGGTTGAGGGCTTCCTCTTCCCGGCGACCTACGAGTTCTTCCCTCGCACGACCCCCGCACAGCTCGTCCAGGAACAGCTCAGCGCGTTCTGCGAGAACTGGGCACAGCTCGACCTGAGCTACGCGCGGAAGAAGAACCTCACCCCGTACGACGTCTTGGTCATCGCCTCCATGGTCGAGAAGGAGACGCTCGCGCCGGAGGAGCGCCGCCTGGTCGCTGCGGTCATCTACAACCGGCTGCACGCGCGGATGCCGCTCGGAATCGACGCGACACTCCGCTACGGGCTCGACATCCCTCCGACCCAGTCGATCCTCCAGTCGCAGCTCGAGAGCGACTCGCCCTACAACACGCGCAAGCATCTCGGCCTGCCGCCCACGCCGATCGCGAGCCCGGGGCTCGCGTCGATGCAAGCGGCGGCACGCCCGGCGAGGGTCGGCTACCTCTACTTCGTCCGGAAACCCGACAAGCGGCACCACTTCTTCACCTCGAGCTACAAGGCGTTCCAGAGCTACGCGGCCGCGCACGGCTACGGCCCGTGATCTCGGGGGAGACCCGGCTCGTCGCGCTGATCGGCGATCCCGTGTCCGCGTCGCTCTCACCCCTGATGCACAACGCCGCCTTCGCTGCGACAGGGCTCGACTGGGCGTACGTGGCGCTGCCCGCGAAGGCCGAGCGGCTCCAGGACGCGCTCCGCGGGCTGCTCGCGCTCGGCTTCGCGGGCGCGAACGTGACCACGCCCCACAAGCTCGAGGTCGCGAGGCTCGTCGACGCCGACGTGCCGTCCGTGAACACGCTCGTCGCGCGGGGCGGCCGTCTACACGGCTACTCGACCGACGCTGCCGTGCTCGAGGGGCTCGACACCGAGCGTGCTTCCATCCTCGGCGCCGGCGGAGCCGCCGAGGCGTTCGCGGCCGCGCTGCCGGACGCCGCCCGGTTCGCTCGC
>DASUXI010000040.1:0-3591 GCA_036377995.1 Gaiellaceae bacterium | reverse complement strand
GGGAGCATGCGTTCGCTTCCTCGTGCCTCCACCCGGCGAGCTTCGCGCGGTCACCGGCGTCGAGGAGGCGTTCGCGCTCGACGGCATACGCGGGATCAGGGTGTACCGGCGGCGCGGCCACCGCTTCGGAGAGCTGCGGCGGGGCGCCGATCGCGCCGGCGCGGTCCTCGCGGTCGGACGGAACAGGGACGAGGCGCTGGAGCGGGCCGCAGCCGCAGAGGCGACGATTCGATTCGAGACGGTTGATGTCGAAGCTCTGGTTTGAACCTCGCGCTCGCCGCGAGACGATGCTCGGCTTCCAGCCGCCGGCGATCGGCGACGAGGAGGTCGACGCAGTCGCCGAGACGCTCCGGTCCGGCTGGCTGACGACGGGCCCGCGCGCCGCGGAGCTCGAGCGGCGCATGGCGGAGTTCCTCGAGGCGGAACACGTGCTCGCGCTCGCCTCGGGCACCGCAGCCCTCCACCTCTCGCTCGTCGCGCTCGGGGTCGGCCCGGGTGACGAGGTGATCACGACCCCGATCACGTGGCCCGCAACGGCGAACGTGATCGTGCACACGGGTGCCACACCGGTCTTCGTCGACGTGCGCGACGGCGATCTGAACATCGACCCCGAGCTCGTCGCGGCCGCGGTGACCGAGCGGACGAAGGTGATCCTGCCCGTCGACCTCGCGGGCCAGCCGGCCGACCTCGACCCGCTGCTGGCACTCGGCCTCCCGGTCGTCGAGGACGCCGCCCACTCGGCGGAGAGCCGCTACCGCGGCCGCAAGGTCGGTGCGATCACCGACATCACCTGCTTCTCTCTCTACGCGACGAAGAACATCGCCGCGGGGGAGGGCGGCCTCATCGCGACGCAGAGCGACGAGATCGCCCAGGCCGTGCTCGACCTCCGCCTCATGCGGCGAGGCCACGGCTCTCTCTACGACATCCCGGTTCCGGGCTACAAGGCGAATCTCTCCGACGTGCTGGCGACGATCGCCCTTTGCCAGCTCGACAAGATCGAGCGGCATGCGGAGATCCGCCGGCGCCAGTTCGCGGCCTACGACGAGGCGGTCGCAGGCCTCGACGGCATCACGCCGCTCGCGCGGGACGACCGCGACCTGCACGCGCTGCACCTCTACGTCGTGCGGATCGACGCAGATCGCGCCGGGGCCTCCCGCGACCGGTACATGGAGGCGCTGAAGCAGGAGAACATCTCCACCTCGATCCACTTCCTGCCGGTGCACACGCTGACCTACTACCGCGAGCGTTACCCGGACCAGCCGCCGCTTCCCCTGGCGGAACGGGCCGGCACCGAGATCCTCTCCCTGCCGCTCTCGCCGGCGCACTCGGACGACGACATCGCCGACGTGATCGCCGCGCTGCACCGCGTGCACGAGCACTTCAACCGATGACGAGACGGCGCCTCGTCAGGATCCTCCTGACGCTCGTCATCACGGGCGGCTGCCTCACCTACATCCTCTGGCAGCTCGACATCCGCAAGACGGTGGACATCGTCATCCACTCGCACCTCGGCTGGTTCTTCGGCGCGCTCGCGATCATGATCGGCGGCGTTCCGCCGATGGCCTACCGGTGGCAGAAGCTGCTGGAGGCGCGCGGGATCCGTGAGCGCCTCGGCTGGCTGAACAGGACGTACCTCACTTCGTACACCGCCGGCCAGGTCCTGCCGAGCGCCGTCGGCGGCGACGCGTATCGGATCTTCGAGACCGCGCGCCGTCATCCCGGCCGGCTCGGGGACATGAGCGGCATCGTTCTGCTCGAGCGCGCGCTCGGCGGCGTCGCCACGCTCGTCCTCGCGGCAATCGGGTTCGCACTCGCGATCGGCCGCTACAACGTCGGCGCGTACCTCTGGATCGAGGCCCTCTTCGTCGTCGGGACGCTCGTGCTCGCCGTCCTCTTCTTCTCGCGCTCGGCGCGGGGCCCGCTGCGTCGGTTCGTCCCGCTCCTGAGGCGCACACGCCTCGAGCGTCCGCTGCGTGCCCTCTACGAAGGGGTCCACGTCTTCCGCGGGCATGTGCGGCTGATGGTCTGGATCTCGGTGCTCACCCTCGCCGTCCAGTCGGTGCGCGTGCTCGCGATCTGGATGGCCGGGCGCGCTGTCGGTGTCGACCTCTCTCCGCGGCCGTACTACGTCATGGGCCCGCTGCTCTTCCTCGTCCTGCTCGTTCCGTTCACGATCAACGGGATCGCTGTGCGCGAGGCCTTCTTCGTCAGCTTCCTCGGCCAGCTCGGTGTCGAGAAGGAGGCCGCGCTCGCAACCGGATTCCTGTTCTTCGTCGTGACGGTGGGTCTCGCGCTGCCCGGCGCGGTCATTCTCGCGGTCGAGAATCTGCGGGGCGTGTCCCGGCCGCGCGCGCCCGAGCTGAGATAGCCTCCGCCGCTGCCATGCGTGTTCTGATCACCGGCGGCGCCGGCTTCATCGGCTCGCATCTCGCCGACCGGCTGCTCGCCGACGGGCACGAGGTGCGTGCCCTCGACAACCTCGACCGTCAGGTTCACACGGATGGAGTGCGCCCCGACTATCTCGACGGGGACGTCGAGCTCCAGGTGGGCGACGTCCGCGACCACGAGGCTGTCGCGCGGGCTCTCGACGGCATCGACGGGGTCGTCCACTTCGCGGCTGCGGTCGGCGTCGGCCAGTCGATGTACGAGATCGAGCGTTACACGTCGATCAACGCGATCGGAGCCGCGGTCGTCCTCGAGGAGGCGGTCGCGAGGCGGGACACGATCCGCAAGCTGCTCGTCGCCTCGTCGATGTCGATCTACGGGGAGGGCCAGTACCGCAACCCGAAGACCGGGGAGTCGGGGATTGCGCCCTGGCTCAGGCCCGAGTCGCAGCTCGCCGAACGCAAGTGGGACCTGCTCGACGAGGACGGAACACCGCTCGAGCCGGAGCCGACCTCGGAGGCGAAGCCGCTCCGGCCGACTTCGATCTACGCGATCAACAAGCGCGACCACGAGGAGATGTTCCTCGCCACCGGCGCGGCGTACGGGATCCCGGCCGTCGCGTTGCGGTTCTTCAACGTCTACGGCGAGCGGCAGGCCCTTTCGAATCCCTACACAGGCGTTGCGGCGATCTTCTCCTCGCGGCTGATCAACGAGCGTCCTCCGGTCGTGTTCGAGGACGGGCTGCAGACCCGCGACTTCGTCGACGTCCGCGACATTGCCCGCTGCTGCTCGCTCGCGCTCGAAGGCGACGGCGCAGATGGTCGGACGGTCAACGTCGGCACCGGCGTGCCGACATCGGTGGTCGAGGTCGCGCACGTCATCGGCGAGGGGCTGGGCAAGCAGATCGAGCCCGAGGTCAGGAACGAGTTTCGCGCCGGGGACATCCGCCATTGCTACGCGGACACGCGCCTCGCGGAGGAGCTGCTCGGCTTCCGGGCCGAGATTCCGTTCGAGGCCGGGATGCGGGAGCTGCTGGCCTGGCTCGAGGGGCAGGAGGCAGCAGACTCCGTCGAGGCGGCGCGCGAGGCGCTCGTCGCCCGCGGCCTCGCACGGTAGTGCCGCCCGTCACGGTCTCGATTGTCAACGCCTGCAGCCGGGACCTTCTCCTCGCTTGCCTGGAGTCCCTCGCTCGCGAGGACGTCGACA